>NZ_JBHRUG010000002.1:0-411512 GCF_042646605.1 Litchfieldella rifensis
TCAGACGATGCTGCTTCCAGGAGCGGACGGCCTCCCCGGTAACGGGTGCCTAACTCTAGCAACTCATATGGTGTCAACATACAAGGAGCGGCTTCAGCCGCGATGAAGGGCCTCCTGCTCCAGATGGATGAACAGCTTCTCCCTCGGCCAGCGCACTTTCTTGAGGCCGGCCAGGCGGTCGTTTTCGATATCCCGATAGCCTAATGCCATGAGGACGACACTGCGCAGGCCGTGTTCCTCGAGACCCAGCAATGCGTCCAGGCTTGCGGGATCGAACCCCTCCATGGGCGAAGCATCCACCTGTTCCACTGCAGCCGCCGCCAGGGCCGCTCCCAGGGAAAGGTAGGCCTGCTTGGCGGCCCAATGAAACCTTTCTTCCGGGGAGGAGAAGCCGTTGACGGCGCCCTTTATCGCGTTGCTGTAGTCTTCCAGGTCCGCCAGGTGCATACCACGTTCCTCGGCGGTCAGCCGGATGAAGTCATCGACATGCGTGGCGTGAACCGAGTCCCAGGCGGCGAATACCAGCAGGTGGGAAGACTCGGTGATCTGAGGCTGATGAAAGGCCGCCGGCGAAATCATTTCGCGCAGCGCTTCATCCTCTATCACCAGAACGGCATAGGGTTGCAACCCGTAGGAGGATGGCGCCAGGCGTGCGGCTTCCAATATCCTGTCCACTTTTTCCTGCGGGACTTTTTGCCCGTTCATCCGTTTCGTCGCGTAGCGCCAGTGAAGGGCTTCGGTGATGCTCATACGGTATCTCCGGATTTGATGTACCGAGTGGAGGCGGCGCGCGCACCGCGGTGAAAGAGGATCGTGCCGAGCGCGACCAGTATGCCCGCCAGGCCCAGGTTGGGGGGCAGAGCCTCGCCCAGCGTAAAGACAGCGATCAGTGTGCCGACCAGTGCTGCCACCGTCCCGATCTGGCTCAGGTAGACAGGGCCCGCGAGCTTCTGCAGCACGAAATAGAAGAGGTAAAGCACCGAGAACACGGCGACTTCCACCAGCAGCAGCCGGATCGCCGAGGCGGACTCGAACAGTGCCTGCATCTGCCCCGGCTCGAAGAGCAGCGCAAAGGGTAACAGCGCCAGCGCGCCGCCAAGCATCATCAGCGCGGCGAGGAAGACGGGGGCAGCACCACTGGGCCAGCGCAGGGTGCGATAGATGTTGCCCAAGGCGATTACCACCGGCATCGCCAGCACCAATACGACCCAGCCTTGGCTGCCGTCTACGCCCCCGGCCTTGGCAGCCGCCAGTAGCAGCCCACCGGAGAGCCCCAGCAGCACGCCGAGAAGCCGCAGCGTGCGCAGGCGTTCCAGACTCAATAGTACGGCCAGTAGCCAGGTGATGAGGATCGGGAAAGCGAAGCTGAGTGAGACGAACCCCGCTCCGACATGCCGCACCGCCAGAAACCCTAGGGCGTTAGGCAAGGCGAAGAGCGCACCGGAGACGATGGCATACTCGAGGGTGCGGCGCGTGAGCGAAATCGGCTGGCGTTGCAGTGCAGTGATCGCGGTCAGCACGATCCCGGCTCCCGCCACTGCCACCATCAGAAAGGTCAGGCGTGGCACGCCGGCCCCGTCGGCCAGTTTTGCCACCACCAGTGACAGCGCCAGAAAGGTGCCGACCAGCAGCAGGCAGCCAAGCGCATAGAGTCCGACCCGATTGATGATATTGCGCGATAATTCTGGATTCGCCATGATCCGTCTCCTATGGTATGCACAAAGAATCTTAGCAAAAAGTATCTTAACGTCAAGGTAAATAGACAGCCATGAACAGAGTAAAACTGGCAATCAGCCAATGGCAGCGGGAGATGCCCATGCTCGACCTTCTGCCGATGGAGGTCGTTGGCTATCTGAAAACCATGCAACTGATTAGCCGTGGCTATCTGGAGCCCTTCTTTCGGAGCCACGGCCTGCAGTTGGGCGAGTTCGACGTGCTGGCCACCTTGCGCCGGTCCGGCGCGCCCTACTCGCTGGGGCCGACGCAGTTGTTCGAGGCCCTGATGATTTCTTCGGGGGGCATGACCAACCGCTTGGATCGGCTGGAGAGATCCGGCCTGATTGTCCGGGCGCCCAACCCCGAAGATCGGCGTGGGACGCTGGTTTCCTTAACGGAAAAAGGGCGTGAACTGATCGATCGGCTCGTTCCGCTTCATGTGGAGAACGAAGCACGCATCCTCTCCACCCTCAGTCGAGAGGAGCAAGAGACGCTGAGCGAACTGCTGGGCAAACTGCTCGACGGGCTGGACGAAGGGTAGGCCGCCCGTCAGGGCTCTGTGCCGGCATGGGCATCCCGCTCACCGGCACGCTGGCAGACACGCCAGCCAAGCTCGCCGCCGAGTCGCTGCCCTCGTCTTGTCTGATCATGGTGGGGAGTGTAGTGAGGATGGTCGAGACCAATCCGGCAGTGGTCGATCGGGTTGATGCGATGGAACGTTTTCGGGAAAAATGGGAGCTGGGGCGGAATCTTGGGCGAACACTAAACTAGGGAAAATGGCTGTGACCAGCATCAGAGTGACCAGTGACTGCCTCATATTTCCCCTCCCTCGGACTTCACGACAATGCCCAAGCAATACGCCATGTAAGAAAAGATGCATCCAGTATAGCCCTGCCAGGCTGGCCTTTACGGAGGCTTCTGGCTCGCGATGACGACACCGATGGCGGCCACGCCCATGCCCATCCAGGCCAGCGGTGGCATGGCTTCATCGATCAACAGCCACGAGAGCAGGGCAGCGCAAGGTGGCACCAGGTAGAACAGCGCCGAGACGCGCGAGGCTTCCCCACGACGAACCATGGCCAGCAGCAGGGTAATGGCGATCAGGGAGTTGCCGATCACCAGGTAGGCAAGGGCAGCGATCATCTCACCGGCCCAGGTGATGTGCAGGCTGCCGAACAGCAGCCCGAGTGGCAACGTGGTGATCAGGCCCGCGGCATATTGCACCGTGTTGGCGGTGACGGGGTGCTGCGCCACGCTGAAGCGCTTTTCGTAAAGGGTGGCGGCGGTGATGCCCAACAGGGCCGCAACGGCACTGGCCAACCCGAGCAGCGAGGTGGCTTCGATCGTGGAGCGACCCAGAATGACGATCACGGCTCCCGCCAATCCCAGCACGAAACCGATCCATCGCGTCAGGCCGATCACTTCCTTGACCAAGGCCGGGGCCAGCAGCGCGACGAGAACCGGCTGCAGCGAGACCACCAGCGCCACGGTGCCTGCCGAGGTGCCGAGCGCGAAGGCGGTATAGCAGAACCCGAAGTAGACCGTCTGGATCAGGATGCCGACCACGCTCAGATGCAGCCAATCGATGCGCCTCGAGGGCATAGGTGGACGTAGGCAGACGATCAGCGGTGCCAGCACCACAAGCACCAGCGCATAGCGCAAGGTCAGGAAAACGATGGGGTCGACATAGGCCGTGCCGATCTTGGCGACCGGGAAGCCCAATGACCAGAGCAGCAGAAAGGCTGCCGGGGCAGCACGCAACCAGGGGGAGGGAGGGATAGCGGCCGGCGTTCCCGTCATGGGGATACGCTCGTCCGACACAAGGAGCGCTTGGAAACTCTCAGGCTTGGTGCTGTTGCCACTGGGCACGATGCTCTCCCGCGGTTTGAGACGTGCATGTATTGCGAGAGACTAGATGGGGGACTAAGTTAAGTCACGTTACTGGAAAATAAATTCGATATAAGCTGCGCTTAACTCATGAACTTGACACAACTGCGCGCGCTGGTCGCCGTCGCCGATACCGGCAGAATCAGCCAAGCGGCCGAGCGGCTAGGTGTGACGCAATCGGGAGCCAGTCAGGCGCTCTCTTCTCTCGAAGAGTCGCTTGGCGTACGCCTCGTCGTGCGTAGCCAGCGTGGCATGTCGCTGACCGCCGTGGGCGAGAGGGTCGTCGTGCGGGCACGGGAGTCGCTCGCCAGCCTGGAGGCGATCCGCACGATTGCCGACGAGGCACTGGGAATCGAGCGTGGGCAGCTGACGCTGGCCAGCTTCCCCTCGGTGATTTCGACACTGCTCCCTCCCCTGCTGCAGCAATTCAACACCCGGCACCCGGGCATCAAGGTCATCGCCCTGGAAGCGACCGACGAGGAGGTCGAAGCGTGGTTGGCAACCGGTACGGTGGATGTCGGGGTCGTGACCCGGCTGTCACCCGAGCGCGTTGGCGCGATGTTCTATCGCGATGAATGGGTCGCCGTGGTGCCCGCGGCTCATCCGTTGTCACGCCCCGCCGGCCGCGCCGTGCCCTTGGCGACACTGGTGGCCGAGCCGTTCGTCCTGGCCACCGGCGGTTGCACGACCCACGCGCGCCTTATCGCCCAGCAACACGGGCTGGTACTCGGCGATGTGAGGGTCGAGGTGCGTGACTGGGCCAGTGCGTTCGCCCTGATTCGCGAGGGGCTGGGTGTGTCGCTGGTCCCGGTATTGAACCTGCCGGAAGAGCGACGAGGGCTGCGCGTATTGCGGTTGGAAACGCCGATTTATCGCGATCTGGGCCTGGAGGTGGCGCCGCAAAGCACCGACTCCGCCATCGCGTTGGCGTTTCTGCACATGGCCTCGCAGTTGGATATTCGCAAAATGCCCTCGTTTGCCACGCTGGATGGCTGATATCGAAGATCGTCACTTTTCTTGTGATTCGGGGAGCGTTTCTCCCCCTGCCCCGAGCGCCCGTTGCATCAGCACCGTATCCAGCCAGCCACCGAACTTGAAGCCCACCGATTTGAAGGTGCCGATGGGCTCGAAGCCGCATTTACGATGTAAAGCGATCGAGCCGACATTATTGCTGTCGCCGATCACCGCGAGCATCTGCCGCCATGAGCCTTGTTCGCAACGAGCAATCAGCACCTCCAGCAAGGCCTTGCCGATACCGCGACCACCCATGCCCTCAGCGATGTAGACCGAGTCTTCCACGGTGTGGCGGTAGGCGGGACGCGGCCGGTAGGGCGTCGCATAGCTGAAGCCGAGGATGTGCTCCTGCCGGGCGGCGACCAGGTAGGGGAGTCCGGCGGCCAGTACGGCTTCACGGCGTGAACGCATCTCGTCCAGTGTCGGCGGTACTTCCTCGAACGACGCCGTGCCGTGCAGCACGTGGTGGGTGTAGAGGGCCTGGATGCCCGGCATGTCCGCGTCCCGTGCATCGCGCAGGCTCCAGGTGTTGCCACGATCGGTTTCGGAGGCCGACGCTTCGATAAGCCCTTTCGAGGTGGGAATATCGTGCTTCACTGCCATGCTCGGGATCCTCTCTGGTCAGGTATCGGCAGTATGGACCTGCTCAGCATGGCCAGTCATGGCTCTGGACTCGGCCTGAGCCGATAACGACCAGTATTCGGCTTCTTGGGTAAACTGAAGAACCTGGTAATTCATTCGCCCTCTGCCGCCACCGGCAGCTTGCACACATCCACCCACTCGGCTTCGACCAGCTCTGCCAGTCGTTCAGGGCACAGGCGTACGGCAGTGTGCTGCGAGCCAGCGGCCGGCAACACCTCGGGGTAAGCCTTGAGCGACTCATCGCAATAGACCGGTAGCGGCGTGGTCAGCCCGAACGGACAGACCCCGCCGACCGGATGGCCGGTCAATTCCAGCACCGTCTCGGCATCCAGCATTTTCGCCTTGGTATCGAAGGTTTCCCGCAGCTTGCGGTTATCGAAGCGCGCATCGCCACTGGCGACCACCAGCACCTGCCGCTCGCCGACACGGAAGGCTAGCGTCTTGGCGATCTGCCCCGGTGCCACGCCATGCGCTTCGGCGGCCAACGCCACGGTAGCGGTGCTGACGTCCAGCTCGATGATCTCGATATCCGGAGCCTGCGCGGCGAAAAATCGACGAACGGATTCCACGCTCATGCGATTGCTCTCCTCGGTCATGCATCGGTAGAGGGTAATCAATAACCGATGCACAGGCTGAATGCCACTGTCGCGGGGTGGAATACACCAAGATGGCTGGCGTATCATCGCCGCGTCCAACGCAGGAGATTTTCGATGAAGAACCCCAGGATTCGCGACAACGCCCTGAAGGCGCAACTGCGCACCCCGATGTTCAAGATGCAGCAGCAGAAACCCAAGAAGGGCAAGGGAAGCTACTCCCGCAAGGGGCGGGAGTATCGCCAAGCAGCCTGACTAGGCGGTTTCGCGATGCTTCCGCTACTTTTGCCACCCCCACGACTTCCTTCCCAATCAGTACCCTATCGATGCCGGGATGCTACGGATACGCCGCCGTGCGTGTGGCTAACGCCAGTCAGCCATTAAACGAAGGTAGGGTTGCACCAGTGCCTGGCCAGCCTGAAACTGTTTGGCCCACGCATTGCTTGCCGATGCCGGTTCTTACATAAATAAAAAAGTCCCCCGAAGGGGACAGGGGAGCACGCCAGCTCACTCGGTTTATCGCTACTTCGTAGCGACGTTGAAATTCGGGAAAGTCTCCAAGCAATATCCTCTTAGTATAGCCAAGCCGTGCTTGGCTATATCTATATAATACCATTCGAAAATCGCGCCAACTTGAATGAACTCGTTGAAAAACAACGAGTTGAAATAATCCTAACCGCTCTGTGTGAATGGTGAAGTCTCCGTGTAGAGGTTTTCCATGCACCAATGAGGGCCTTTGTGTGTTGCAGTGCATCATGTTGGCGCATGCGTGTGATGTTTGTTTCCGGACAGCATAAGCAATGGGTAGGATTGGCTGGAACTACGTTTGGTGGGCCGATAGCGGCATGTCCGATGTCGGCTTGATGTTCTGGTTGAAGCGGAAGACATTCGCTGGATCGTACTTGTTCTTTAGTGCGACCAGCCGCTCATAGTTGGCGCCGTAGGCAGCCCTGACTCGGGTTTCGCCTTCGTCACCCAGGTAGTTGACGTATGCCCCGCCTTCCAGGAAGGGCTCCGCCCTAGCGTAGCATCGACGCCCCCATGCGATGTTGGTCTCTGAATCCGCGGGATCGTCCCACATCCGTAACACGAGGATGCTGTGCTTCGCCTGCCGGTAAGCGAAGGCGGTGTCATGGGTTTCCACGCGACTGACCGCTCCACCCAGGTGTTCGATGGCGATCGCGGCAAATGGCGCAGGCATGTCGGCGACGAAGAAGTCGACGATCGCATTGATGGCGTCGTCGCTGAATTCACGGACGAAACCGCTTTTCCAGTAGTGGCGCATGCCCGGCTGGAAGACTTCGGTCAGCAGGTTCTGGACCGTCGCGTACGGAACGGAGTCGATGGTGTCGAGCATGGGAGAACCGAGTTGCCGTAGGGGCCGCAGCACCTTCTCGCCGGCGTCGATCTCCCCGCAATAGCAGACCTCGAACGCAAGCCCCGGCCCGTCGGGTGTCGAAACGAGGGTCGCATCCGCACGCAGCTCGTCCGGGGCATCGGTCGACCAGTCGCGGTAGAATCGCAGCGCCGTCCTGGCCTGGTCCAGAGGGAAAATGATCTCGCCCCCGAGTACAGGCCCGACGGGATGAAGCCGATACTCGAAGGACGTCACTACTCCAAGGTTGCCACCACCGCCGCGGAGGCCCCAGAACAGGTCCTCATGCTCGTCGACGCTGGCTGTCACGAGCGTGCCGTCCGCGGTCACCACTTCGGCGGATAGCAGGTTGTCGCAGGCGAGACCGTACTTGCGGTTGAGGCGCCCGATCCCGCCTCCCAGGGTGAGTCCACCGATCCCGGTGCTGGGGACGATTCCGCCAGTGGTGGCCAAGCCATAAGCCTGGGTTGCGCGGTCGAAGTCGCCCCACGTGGTACCGCCTGCGGCACGGGCGGTGCGTTTGTCCGGATCGACGCTAACGTTTGTCATCCCCGACAGGTCGATGACCAGGCCTTCATCGCACACGGCGCTGCCCAGGACGCTATGGCCGCCGCCACGCACGGCGATCGGCAGCTCCGTTTCGCGGGCAAAGTTGACGGCCGCGATCACGTCCGTCACATGTGCACACCGCACGATCAGGGCGGGGCGTCGGTCGATCATCGCGTTGAAGACCTGGCGAGCCTCGTCGTATCCCTCGTTCTCCGGCACCAAGAGCTGCCCTCGTAAGCTGTCCCGGAATTGCCGAATGCTGTTGCCGTTGACAGTCATGATCGCTCCCCTTTTTTCAGGATGTTCCGCATCTCAAGCTTGTGTCAGGAAGGCAAGGGGCGCTTCGGTGAAGCTACCCAATCTGCACCGCGTGGAAATATGGGTAATTTCCGCCAGGCATGAGATGGGGTCAGAGCAGTCCGTGATGGCAGGCGTAGGCCGTGGCTGCGGCCCGGGAAGGAACGTTTAGCTTGGCGAGAATGTTGCTCACGTGGCGATCGATCGTACGCTCGCTCACGAAGAGCTTGATCGCAATGGCTTTATTGGTCTTGCCGGCGGCGATCAGGCGAAGGACTTGCACTTCGCGGGGTGTCAGGCCATGGCGATTGCCGGGAGTGCCTGCGGAGGCGAGGGCATCGAGACGGGACAACTCAGATGAGGCTCCCAATTGCTGGAGGCACCAATGCGCCGTGTCGAACTCCATCCTGGCCGTGTCCTCGTCGCCGAGCTGACGACAGGCGAGCCCGATGAGAATCCGCACGCGCGCCAATTCATACTGGGCGTCGAGTGCTTCCCAAGTCTTGCATGCCTGGCGAAGCGGCCCCAGAGCCGCCAGGGGCTCGCACTCGGCAAGCAGGATCGCGCCCTGTGCACTAGTCGCCAAGGCTTGCAGGAAGGGAGCGTCCAGCATCTCGGCAATCCGGGAGAGCTCGTCAGCACCGGCCCGCGCCGCCGCCACATCTCCCACGGCGAGCATGATGTCGATGTAGGCGGGGAGGACGTCGGTGCGGGTTTTCTGGTCGCTCGCCTCGTTCACGATCCGCCGGATGGCGACCTCGGCAGCTTCTACCTGGCCTTGGGCCAGTCGCAGGAGGGCCAGGCCAGGCTGAAGCGTATATCCCCATCTGCTGGCCTGTTCGTACGCCTGCTCGGCCTCGACCCGCTCTCCACGCAGGCGATGCAGTTCGGCACATAGGTAGAAGGCATAGCCGGTCGCGGCCTCGCCAGGCCGATGACGGAGCTGATGGCAAGCCTTCTTCGCTTCATGCATGGCGTCTAGCCAAGCGCCGTGCAACAGCATGATCTCGGCACGGTGCACCAGGCACCGCCCACGGTAGGGGACCAGATCCGGTTGGGACTCGCACCAGCGGGTCAGCGCCGTTGTCCACTCCTGGGCTCTGCGCAGATCGAAAATCTGCTGGCATGTCTCGATCACGCCGCAATAGATTATTCCGGCGGCCAGAGGGGATAGCTCGCCGGCTTCCACCGCTACCATGGCTTCGTCCAGCAGGGCCGCGCCTTCGTGGATCCTGCCCGCCCCGATCAAGGATTGACCCTGACCGAGGCAGGATATGGCCACCAGGTTCGGGTCCCCGAAGCGGCGACCGAGTTCACCCGCTCGATGAAAGGTGGCGTGCGCCCCTGCGTGATCGCCCTCCCCAAGACTTCGGAGTGCGTCAGGGATCATCACGTAGCCTGCTTCCACGCAGTCGAGTCCTTCCTCCTCGATGAGCCGCCGAGCTCGAGAAATCCAGGCGCCGCCTCGCGCCTTCTCACCGCTCATGAGCAGCCCGAAGCCCAGCCAGAACGCACACCGGGCGGAACGCGCAATATCGCCCGCGGCTAGAGCGTCGTGGTGAGTGCGTGTCCACAGGTCGTAGCTCTCGACATCCTTGCCTAACAGATAGGCGGCAGTGGCGAGTCGCTCGAGGTCATCCGGCGCCAGCGATGTCCCGCGGGCCGCACCGGACAGCTCGGCGTAGGCATCCGCCCAGGCCTTCCGCTGAAAGGACGCCCGCCCTGCGTGAAGTGTTCCGGCCGTGTTCATAAACCCTCTACCGGGGCGCCGGTCGTATCGCGGAAGCCTGACGCCCGTTGAAGCATCTGTTCTTTTAACCGTGCCTTTGATGGTTATAGCGCAGATCCAATCCGCTGGCAGCCAAGCAGCGCTCAGTTTTCTGTCCGCCCGGATGCTTGTTTCATGCCCTGAGGAAGATACGCACCCAACCACTTGTACATGATATAGGTGTCCACGAGCCCGAGCCTTGCATGGTCGTAGCCCCTCGGGACCGTGCCGATGATCTCGTATCCCAGTGACTTCCACAGCTTGATGGCACCTTCATTGGTCGATACCACGGCGTTGAACTGCATCGCCAGATAACCCGCCTCGATGGCCACGTCTTGGGAGTGCAGGCACATCGCTCTCGCAATACCCCTGCCGCGCGCCTCGGGCGCGACCATGTAGCCGCAGTTGCAGACGTGAGCCCCCGGACCTGCCGCATTGGGCTTCAGGTAATACGAGCCCAACACTTCAGCGTTCTCCTTGGCGATGAACGTGAATTGCGGGAGCTCGCACCACAGACGGTAGGCATCCTCGTAGCCGATGTCGGGATCGAAGGCGTAGGTTTCCCGGGCCTTGACCACGGCCTTGAAGGTGGGCCAGAAAAGCCGGAAGTCGTCTGTCGTGATTTCTGTGATTTCCATGGAGCCGGTATCCGAGTGGGTAATCGCTTGCTAACTCTCCCAATGGCTGGCCGGCAGCCTCTTGAGATGCACATGGCTGGTCAGGCGAATCGTTGGACGGATCAGGAACTGAAAGCTGCCGATGATGAACAGCCATATCCCGACCTTCTCCATGCTCGGATTAGAGAAACAGGATGCTGCCCACCAAAAACCAGATGGCGATCAGGAAGTCGTTGATGATGCTGAGCGTCTCGTAGCGACGCCGAATGATCAATTCCTCCCGCCCGACATGTAGAGTCAGTGGGTTGTCGACCCGAGTATCGGGCATGGGCAGCCTCCTGTGTCATCGTGACTGAAGCCGATGAGGCGATACACCGGCTCAAGCCTGTCCCGTAAAGGCCTCGAACACTTCCTGGCCGGTCATGTTCCTGGTCTGATTGGCGAAATCGTAGAAAGTCGGCTTCTCGTCAATGAAGATTTGCGCGGTGAGGCTCCAGGGTTCGCCGCCATCGACCAGGCCAACCGGGACCGCGTAGTGCTTGCTATCCCGGAGTCGGTAGAACAGGTGGGTGCCACACTGGCGGCAGAAACCGCGTTCGGCCCAGTCCGACGAGCGGAACACCGTGATCTCGTCCTCTCCATCGATCCGTACTTCCTTGACCGATTCCAGAGCCAGCAGGGGACCGCCGCCCCAGATGCGGCACATGTTGCAGTGGCAAGCTCCTACCTCCTGATTGTCGGCCATGATGGTTAAACTGACCGCACCGCACAAGCAGCTCCCGCGATATTCGTTGGTGGCTGACATCTTTCTTTCTCCTTGCTGGTATTCCCGGTTCCTGTGTTGGGCGCACAAGGCGCTGAGCTTTGTCTGAAAAGTCGGCGAGCGATGACCAGACAAGGCAAAAATTGGTGAAAAGACGGAATTTACGCAGGGTAAATGAGTACTTTGAGCCAATTTTTAACGCCGTATGGTCGAGCGCAGGCAGTTTTCAGACAAAGCGTAACCAGTGTAGCCAGTGATGTTTGTAATGGGGAGATGACTAGCCGTGGTCGGTGACTTGCTCCCTTATCAGTGCCAGCAGGGCCGTGGCAGCCGCCGAGAGCGGGTGGCGTCGGCGCATGATGACGCCTAGTTCTCGGTCGATAGTCGGCATGACCAGCGGGCGGTAGTCGATGCCGTCGTCGGCGATCTGGCGGAAACTCAAGGCCGGCAATACGCTGATGCCGATACCGGCTGCCACCATGCGACCCACGGTAGCGATCTGGCTGACGTCACAGAGAATGTCGAGCGGCTTGCCGACCTCGGCCATGATCCGGTCGATATCCTGGCGTGAGCTGGACAGGCGGTTGATGCCGATAAAAGGATGCCCCGAGAGCTGTGCCCAGGTCACCGTGCCCTGTTCCAGCAGCGGATGCCCCAACGGGCAGACGGCCACGTAGCGGTCGACCAGTATCGGCTCGAAGACCAGGTCCTCCGATTCCAGCGGCGGCACCGAAAACCCCAGGTCGGCACGCCCTTCGCGGACCAGTTGGTTGACCTGCTCGGCCAGCACGTCGTGCAGGCTCAGATTGATGCGTGGGTGGCGTGCATGGAAGGTGGCGATGAGCCCCGGCAGCAGGCCCGCGGCCAGGGTCGGCAGAGCGGCCAGGTTGATCTTGCCCCGCTGCTTGGAGAACAACTCGCCCAAGTCCTCGAAAGCTTCGGTCCAATCGTGGAGCAGGCGGATCGCCACCGGCAGGAAGGCCTCGCCTTCCGGGGTCAACGACAGCTGGCGCGTGGTGCGCGCGAACAGCGGTCCGCCCACCGTGTCCTCGAGCTTGCGAATGGCGATGGACAGCGCCGGCTGCGACAGGTGAATACGCTCGCTGGCCTCGGCCAGGCTGCGCGAATGGGCCACGGCGACGAAGGCCTTGAGCTGCTTGATGCTGGGATTCATTTAGAAAATATAACGAAAATTAAAAACTATTCAATATACAAAATAATCCCTTGTGGCGACCATGCAAGGGAGCGGCGCCACGCGCCGGCGCCGGACGACAACGACAAGCCATAGCAACGATCCACAACAACGATCCATAACAACAGGGGCCCTGCGATCCGGGCCATGGGAGCCAACCATGAAGAAGACGCTGTTCACCGCCATAGCGACGAGCCTGGCCATGCTCGCTGCGGCCGCTACCGTCCAGGCCCAGGAGCGCCTGCTGATCGGTTCGACCTCGAGCTCCTCGAGCCACTACGGCTACTTCGTGGCCGTCAACCAGATCCTCAACAATCAAGTCGACGGTATCAGTTCCTCGGTGGCCGAGACCGGCGCGACCGTGGACAATCTGCGTCGCCTCAGCCGCGGCCAGATCGACCTGGGGCTGGTGACCACCAATACCGGCTACCATGCCTATGATGGGCAGGGCGACTTCGAGGGCCGCCCGGTCGACAGCCGGCTGCTGTGGGTCTACACCGTGGCGCCGCAGAACGTGGTGATGCGCGAGGATGCCGGGGTCACTACCTTGGAAGGCCTCGAGGGCGTACGCCTTAACCCGGGCATCACCGGCTCGGCTACCGAGAGCACCACCGAGGCGGTAATGAACACGCTCGGCATTTCTCCCGACTATGTACGCGGCTCCACCACCGACGTGGTCGATTCGATCAAGGATGGCCGGATTGCCGGTTACGTGAAATCCGGCGTCGGCAACCGCCTCGACGGCTCGACCCTGGACATTGCGACCTTCACGCCGGTCGAGGTGCTGTCGCTCAGTGACGACCAGGCGGCCACCCTGCGCGAGCAGATGCCGGACATCGCGGTCGTCGACATCCCCGAAGGGGCTGCGGATGGCATTCCCGCCTATACCACCTGGGCCTTCGGCGTGGCCGTGCATGCCCATCCGGACCTCGACGAAGAGACCGCTTACCGGATCGTCAAGGCGGTGATGGAAAACCCCGAGCCCCAGGCCAATGCGTTTGCTGCGGTCAAGGATGCGGATCTGGCGCGCATGACCCTCGAGGTCGGCACCGTGCCGCTGCACGCCGGTGCGGCCCGCTATTACGAGGAGCAGGGGCTGGAGATCCCCGACGCCCTGCAGCCCGCACAATAACGGCCATCGAGGAGCTCTCTCATGCGTGAGAACCTGACCAAGGCGCTGGCCCTGGCACTGGGTGGGCTGATTCTGTACACCTCGGCCACCGGCCCCTTCGACAGCCTGGTCCAGCGTGCGGTTTTCCTTGCGCTGGTGATTCTGCTCGGGCTGACCGTCTATCCACTGGGAGCCGGCAAACGCTGGCGCCCGCTAGGCATCGCGGTGGACCTGACACTGGCAGTGGGAGTGGTGCTGGCCTGCGGCTATGTGGCGATGAACCATGAGCGGATTCTGGTCGAGCTGCCCTGGGCGACGCCCCGCGACATGTTGCTGACCGGCGTGCTGCTGGTGACGATCCTCGAACTCTCACGGCGTGCCATCGGCATGATCTTCCCGCTGCTGGTGGTCGCGGGGCTGGCCTACGCCCATTTCGGCGCCGCCATTCCGGGGCCATTGGGCCACCGCGGGTTCGATGTCTACTACATCACCGAAACGATCTACCTCGGTGACCTGGGGGTATGGGGGATGCTGGTCGGTGTGGCCGCCACCACCATCGCCGCCTTCGTGCTGTTCGGGTGCCTGCTGCTGCATACCGGTGGCGGCCAGACCTTCATGGATCTGGCGTTGCGTGTCAGTGGCCGTTCCCCGGGTGGGGCCGCCAAGGTCGCCACCGTCGCCTCGGGTCTGTTCGGCATGGTCAGCGGCAGTGCGGTGGCCAATGTGGCCACCACCGGCAACTTCACCATCCCGATGATGAAGCGCTTGAATTATCCGGCTCCTTTTGCCTCGGGCGTCGAGGCGGTAGCGTCCACCGGTGGCCAGATCGCGCCGCCGATCCTGGGTGCGGCGGCCTTCATCATGGCCGAGATCCTGGGCGAGAGTTATGTGCGCATTGCACTTGCCGCCTTACTGCCGGCAATTCTCTTTTACCTAGGCGTATTCCTGACCATTCATCTGGTGGCGGGGCGGCGCAACCTGCAAGTGGTGCCTGACGACGAACTGCCGTCCTGGCCCGCGGTATTGCGGCCCGAACGTATCGTGCCGATCCTGGCGGCGTTGGGCGGGCTCTTCTATGGGGTGCTCTCAGGACGCTCGATCCAGACGGCGGCCTTCTACGGCATCCTGATGACCACCTTGACCTTCGTGCCCTTTGCGTTGTTGGCGAAGACCCCGGCTCGCGCCATCCTCGGCAGTCTGCTGTCGGGCTTGATCGATGCCGGTAAGGGCATGGTGATCATTGGGGTATTGCTGGCCGGTGCGCAGATCCTGGTGGCGATGATCGGCATGACCGGCATCGGCGTGACATTGGCCAGCCTGATCGTCGATATCGGCGGACAGTCGATGTTCCTGGTGGCCTTTATCGTCGGTGGCGTGTGCCTGATCCTGGGCATGGGGATCCCGACGACGGCGGCCTACGTGCTGGTGGCCTCGGTGCTGGCGCCGGCGCTGACCGAGATCGGCGTCGAGCCGCTGATCGCTCACCTGTTCGTGTTCTATTTCGCCACTCTGTCGGTGATCACGCCGCCGGTGTGCGTGGCCGTGTTCGTCGCCTCGGGCATCGCCCGTACCAACTGGTTGCCGGCGGCGGGCGAGGCGGTACGCCTGGCGGCGGCGATCTATGTGATCCCGTTCCTGCTGTTGATCTATCCGGCATTGGCGGGGTTCGGCAGTTGGACCGATATCCTGTTGGCGATCTGTCAGGGCGTGGTGTTCGTGCTGGCTTTCGCCTCACTGATGTCGCGGGTAGCGATCACCGGTATCCGCGCCTTGGATATCGGAGGGTTGATCGTGGTGATCGGCCTGGCGCTGACGCCAGGCTGGATCACCACGTCGGCGGCGCTACTGGTGCTGACGATCCTGTATGGATGGCGCCGCCATCTGACGCCCAAGGTGCCGGGACTCGGGCGAGGGGGGGTATCCCACTCTGGTGCCACCCAAGCGAAGGAGAGCCGCTCATGACATTCCTGCTGGGAAGCGGGGCCGGTTTCTCCGGTGATCGCACCGACGCGGCGGTTCCCGTGGTGGCCGAACTGATTCGGCGCGGACAGCCGGCCGCACTGCTCTTCGAAACCTTGGGCGAGCGGACGTTGGCGGCGGCGCATCGGGCCATGCGGGACGACGCCAACGCTGGTTACGAGCCGCTGCTCGACGAGCTACTGGCCCCGGTACTGGGCGACTGCCTGGATCACGGCATCGCCATTCTCGGCAACTTCGGTGCGGCCAATCCGGGCAAGGCTTGTGAGGTGGTGGCCGAGTTGGCCAATCGCTCCGGGCGTTCCGAGGCACGTATCGGTCAAGTTCATGGCGACGATATCCGCGCCCGTCTGGGGGAACTGGATCTTGAGCCCTGGGAAGCGGAAACCCGCGACCTGCCCGGTCCCGACCAGTTGATCTCGGCCAATGTCTATCTGGGCGCCGCGCCATTGGTACAGGCCCTGGAGCTCGGGGCCGAGGTGGTGGTGACCGGGCGCGTGGCCGATCCTGCGCTGTTCCTGGCGCCCCTTGTCCATCACTTCGGTTGGGCCTGGGACGACTGGGATCGCCTGGCCGCCGGCATGATGGCTGGCCATCTCGGTGAATGCGGTGCCCAGGTCAGCGGTGGCTACTTCGCCGATCCTGGGCACAAGGACGTGTCCGGCCTGGCGACGCTCGGCTATCCGATCATCGAGGTCGAGGCTGACGGCCGCCTGGTGGTGACCAAGCCGCCCGGCACGGGGGGCTGTGTGACCGGGCAGACGGTCAAGGAACAGTTGCTCTACGAGGTGCACGATCCGGCCAACTACCTGACGCCCGATGTGGTGGTCGATCTCACCGCTGTGACGGTGCGCGAGATCGGCCCCGATCGGGTAGAGGTAACGGGAATCGCCGGCAAGCCGGCCCCCGAGCGGCTCAAGACCACGGTCTGCTACGAGGGTGGCTGGCAGGGCGAGGCGGAGATCTCCTATGCCGGCCCCAATGCCCTGGCACGAACGCAACTGGCCGCGGAGATACTGCGCGAGCGACTGGCCTTCCGGGCGCCGTCGGCGTTGCGCAAGCGGCTGGATATCGTCGGGCATGCCAGCGTCTTCGACGACGACGACGGCGCCCTGCAGCGCGAAATGCGGGCAGGGTGGGGGGGCGATGGGGATTTTCGGCTGCGGCTCGCCGTCGAGCATCCCGAGCGCGCCTGGGTCGAGCGCGCCACCCAGGAGCTGCTGGCGCTGTACTGTGCCGGGCCGGCCGGTGGCGGTGGCGTGCGCCGCCATTTCCAGCGCCGGGTGTGCACGGCGTCCTACCTGGTCAAGCGCTCCGATGTGGAGCCCTTCGTCACCCTGGCCGAACAGAGGAGTCATGACCATGTCGCAAGCTGAATGCCGTCACGGGCGGATCGTCGTGCCGCTGCACCGCATCGCCCATTCGCGGGCGGGTGACAAGGGCGATCGGCTCAATCTATCGCTGTTCGCCTATGAGCCACATCACTATGAAGCCTTGGTCGCGCAGGTCACCGAGGCGCATGTGCAGGGGCTGTTTGCCCATCGCGGCGCCAGCCGGGTGCGCCGTTACCTGATGCCGAGCCTGGGTGGCATGAACCTGGTGATCGACGACGTGCTGCAGGGTGGGGTCAACGGCGCCCTCAATCTCGACGGCCACGGCAAGACGCTGTCGTTCCTGCTGCTGGGAATGGAGGTCGAGGTCGAGGCACGGTTGCTGAACTACTGATAGCCCTTGGCCTGCAGTCGGAATAGGTGGGCATAGAGGCCGTTCCGGGTCAGCAGGGTGGCGTGGTCGCCGTGTTCGACGATCCGGCCCCGGTCGATCACCAGGATCTGATCGGCGGCGCGCACCGTGGAGAAACGGTGCGAGATCAGGATGGTCATCTTGTCGTGGCTGTGTTCGCGGAAGCGAGCGTAGACCTTGGCCTCGGCGGCGGCATCCATGGCCGCGGTGGGTTCGTCGAGCACCAGGATGTCGGCTCCCTCGCGCATATAGGCGCGCGACAGGGCGATCTTCTGCCACTGCCCGCCGGAGAGTTCCTGGCCGTGCTTGAACCAGCGACCCAACTGGGTGCGATAGCCGCTCGTCATGCGCGAAATGAAATCGTCGGCCAGGCCGCTGCGTGCCGCCGCCTGCCAGCGGGCCTCGTCCTCGAAGGCATCGACATCGCCGACCCCCAGGTTCTCGCCGACCTGCAGTTGGTAGCGCACGAAGTCCTGGAAGATCACCCCGATGCGCCGACGCAGGGCCTGGATGTCCCATTCGCGAAGGTCGCTGCCATCGAGCAGGAGGCGGCCCGTGGTGGGGGAATAGAGGCGGGTGAGCAACTTGATCAGGGTGGTCTTGCCTGAGCCGTTCTCGCCGACCAGCGCCAGGCTCTCGCCGGGCTGCAGGTGCAGGCTGATAGCGTGCAGCACCGGGGTGTCGGTCCCCGGGTAGGTAAAGCCGACATGCTCGAAGCGGATACCGTCGCCCGGGATGGCGCCCTCGGTGAGGGTACCGCTGTCGGTTTCCACCGGCTGCTCGAGGTATTCATAGAGATTGGAGAGGTAGAGGTTGTCCTCGTACATGCCGCTGATCGCCGTCAGGCTCGCCGAGAGTGCCGCCTGGCCCTGCTTGAACACCATCAGGTACATGGTCATCTCGCCGAGAGTCAGGTTGCCGCCCACGGTCTCGATCACCACCCAGGCATAGGCGCCATAAAAAGCCAACGTGCCCAGCAATCCGAGCAGGAAGCCCCAGGTGTCGCGGCGAATGGTCAAGCGCCGGTCCTCGGCATACAGCGCATCGAAGATGGCGCGATAGCGCTCGAGAAACAGCGACCCCAGGCCGAACAGCTTGACCTCCTTGATGCTGTCCTCGCGGGCCAGCACAGTCTCCAGATACATCTGCATGCGGGTCTGGGGCGAGCGCCAGCGAAACAGTCGGAAGGCGTCACCGGAGAACTTGGCCTCGGAAACGAACACCGGCATGGCGCCGATCACCAGGATCAAGATTGCCCACGGCGAGAACTGGACCAGCAGTACGCCGAAGCTCAGCAGCGAGATGGCATTCTGCGCGAGCGTAAAGGTCTTGTTGACCAGTGCCAGTGGGCGGGCGGAGGCTTCGCGCCGGGCGCGGGTCAGCTTGTCGTAGAGCTCCGAGTCCTCGAACTGGGCCAGCGACAGGGTGCCGGCCTTCTCGAGAATCATCACATTGACCTTCTGGCCGAGCAACGCGCGCAGTAGCGACTGCTGGGCCGAGAGTCCACGCTGGGCCAGGGCGATCAGGGCAATCACCAGGGCTTCGAACAGTACATAGCGCAGTACCGGCCACAGCGCGGCATCTCCCGTCTCACGCTGGGACTGCATGGCGGCGACCACCGCATCGACGATCAACTGGCCGACCCAGGCTGCCACCGCCGGCAATACCCCGGCGACCAGGGTGCACAGCGCCAGGCCGATCGTCAGGGCACGCGAAGTGTCCCATACCAGCTCGAGCGCCCGGCGGCTATAGCGAAACACCCCGAAGAAACCGACCAGGGGGCTGGTATCGCTAGGAACGGGCTGGGGCCGGTCGGCAGGCGAGGAGGACAAGCGAACGAATCCTTTTGGCGGTCAGGAAGGGATAGTGTAACGCTCTGCGTGCCGCCTTCCCTGGCGACGAGGGTGATGGCTTATGCGGGATGGCGTGCCGTGATGGTCCACGAACTGGAGGCCATGACGATGCCTTCATCCTGCTGGTAGGAGCGTAGAGCATCGCGTTGTTCGCTGACCTGTGTCATGGTCGTGCCTCCAGGATCGGGTGGAAGGGGACCGGCGACATCTTTTCGTTGCGTCGGACCCCTACAGTATGAGCGATCATGGCGCCCCTGGCTCACTCGCCCCGGCATTGGGGCGGCTTACGAAAACAACACCGCCGCCCGGTTGGGCGGCGGTCTGCGTGGTGGGCCAGGACGGGTGGCCGTATGTCGAAAGCCTAGCGTAGCGACAGGGCGCCGCTGCCGGTGTCTTCGCCGACGGCATCGCGGTAGGCCGCCTGTTCTTCGGCCTCGACTTCGGGCGAGAAGCGCACCAGTAATGCACAGAGGGAGGCGATCACCACGGCGATGCCGAGGTAGAACAGGCCCTGCTGGTAGCTGAGCGACTCGGAGCGGAACAGGAAGCCAGCGGCCACGGCCCCGGCGTTGCCCCCCGCACCGACGATACCGGCCACCGCCCCCAGGGCTTTCTTGTTGACGAAGGGCACCACGCCGAAGGTGGCGCCTTCGGCCATCTGCACGAACAGGCTGAACACCAGCATGATGCCGATGGCCAGTGCCAGCACATGCATCTGGGAGAAGAACATCAGGGCGACGCCCTCGCAGAGCATGGCGATGAACAGCCAGCGGACACGGCCCTTGAGGCCGCCATTGCGGGCGAACAGGTCGGAGAAGACCCCGCCGAGAGTGCGGGCGAAGATGTTCATCAAGCCGAACAGACCGGCGATGATCCCGGCGGTGGCCAGTGTCAGGTCGAAGTTGTCGAAGAAGTAGATGGCGGCGATATTGTTGATGGTCAGCTCGACGCCGAAACAGGCAGCATAGACCACGAACAGCGCCCAGACACGGATATCCTTGGCGGCGGCGGCAAAGCTCTGGCCCATGCCGTGTTCACCGTCGGCCGGGGGCAGTTCGCCGCGTGCACGCAGCTCATCGAAATTGCCGTCGGGGGCATCCTGGGTAAAGAAGTAGTAGGCGATACCGGTGAGGAACAGCACCACACCGGGAACCACCATGGCCAGGCGCCAGCCGAAGGCCTCGTTGACGCCCAGCATCAGCAGGCCGGAGAAGATCAGCGGCATCAGGATCTGGGTGGTACCGCCGCCGAGGTTACCCCATCCGGCGGAGGTGGCGTTGGCCGTTCCGACCACGTTGGGGGCGAACATCACCGAGGTGTGGTACTGGGTGATCACGAAGGAGGCGCCGATGGCACCGATTGCCAGGCGAGCCAGGAAGAACGACTCGAAGCTGTCGGCGAAGCCGATGCACATCACTGGCAATGAGCCCAGGCACAGCAGCCAGGTGTAGGCCTTGCGCGGGCCGATCTTGTCACAGAGCACCCCGATTGCCAGGCGTACGATGACGGTGATGGCCACCGAGGCGATGATGGTATTGCCGATCTGCGTCTTGGTCAGGCCGAGGTCGTCCCGCACCACTGCCATCAGCGGCGCGATGCCGAACCAGCCGAAGAAACAGATATGGAAGGCGAACCAGGAGAAGTGGAAGGCGCGCATCTGCGGCGTCTTCAGGTTAAGCAGACGAATCCTGTTGGCTTTGTTACGAATTTCCATGGGAGCAGCCTCGTGGGGTATTGATCGAACTCACGAACTTTGGGCCTTCGCCGTTGAAGGTCGGGTTCGACGCACTCGTACTCCCTGGGAGCCTGGTCCACGTCTACCTACAGTCTGAAGGGATTGCTGCAATTATCTTGCCGGCCATGGATTGTCTGTTTTTAATCAATTCATTGCGTGTTTTTTGGTCTATGGAAATTGGAAGGGAATGACATATTCTGGTGCAGGATGCGCTATCGAGAGGCAGGATTGGGGCGTGGGGTTTGCGATCGCCACAGACGACAACGCCCCGACCGGAAAAAGACGGGGCGTTGTCGTGATAGAGACAGCCGTGACAGGACTTTTAGCTACCGTCACCACGCGGTTCACGGTTGCCGGTGCTGGCAACGACGGTACCGGTTTCACCGCTTTCGAGCGTCGCCAGCAGTCGCTCGGATTCACGCTGGAAGGTGACCAGGGCATCACCTTCGAGGCTCTGGTTTTCCGGCAGTTCGACGCGCATCGGGTCGACCTGATTGTTATTGACGATCACCTCGTAGTGCAGGTGAGGGCCGGTACTGCGGCCAGTGTTGCCGGACAAGGCGATGCGCTCGCCCATGCTCACTCGCTCACCACGATTGACCAGAGGTCGTGAGAGATGCAGATAGCGGGTCTGGTAGCCGTTGTCGTGACGCACCACCACGAAACGTCCAGCCAATGGGTGGTTACCGACTTTTTCCACTCGCCCTGCGGCGGGAGCAATGACCGGCGAGCCGGGAGGCATGGCGAAATCTGTGCCATAGTGGGGGCTGACTCGTCCTGTGATCGGATGTCTACGCTTGAGATTGAACGATGAACTCAGGCGGTAGCTGCCTTCGAAAGGGTAGCGATCGAAAGCCGGATCGAGGCTTTGGCCTTCAGGGGTATAGAAGCGATCGTCGGCACTGTTTCGGACCACGGTCAGGTCCATTCTGGCGCCTTCGTATTGCACGGCGAGGATGTGGGCATCGAGGTTTTGTCCATCGATGACATCGTATTCAACCAGTACGTGAAAACGATCGCCGCGACGGGTATCGCGGCGGAAGTCGAGTTTTTTCGAGAGCAGGCTGCTGAGCTGAGCCACCTCGGCGGCGGAGAGGCCGGTGGCTTCTGCCGATCGACCGAAGCTGCCATTGACGGTACCGGCAAACAGGCGCTGAGTCGGTTCACCGGACTTCTCGATGCTCGTCACCTCGAAATCCTGATCGTCACCACGTTCGATCAGATAGCCGTTGCGTGCATTCTTCATGATGCGCAGTGCCAGCAACTGATCATCCTCATTGAGCCGATAGTCGAAGCTGTGGCCGACACGCAACCGCGTCAGCACACTCTCGTCGGGAAGATTATCGAGAAGTTGCATGACTTCGCTATAGCCTAGACCCAGGTTGCGCTCGGCCATGACAGCGAAAGTATCGCCCGGCTGAACGGTATAGGTCTGCCATTCGGGGGTATAGGTCTGTTGGGCGACGATTTCCTCGTCGAGAAAGACATGCTCTTCATCGAACAGAAACAGCGGGTCGGCGGAGAAATCCTCATAGGAAGTGCCACCCTCTTCATCATGTGAAGTGTCGTCTTCCTGCGTTGATTCATCCGGCAACATCATGGCCAAGTGCAGTATGTTGTTATCGATACGCGGAGCTATGCCAGGTGCTGTAGTTTGTGCGTCGGTGGCAGGGGCCCGAGCGGTCGAGTCCACCGGACCCTGCGATTCCTCGTTCGCATTGGCGGACGAAACGAAATCGATGTCCAGAACTTCCGTGGCGGTCAACTCGGAGAGAGGGACGTGCTGGCGAGTGGGGTTCGGAGCATTCGACGCGAGTTGGACGGCCTCGGCTATGGGCGACTTGTCGGACGCCGTCGGCGTGTCGCTAGTTGAAGTGTCGAGATCGAGAGGGACGAGAACCGTGGGGGAGTCATCGACGCTGGCGTTTTCATCGAAAGCGCTGAAAATCTTTTGTGTGCCCAGCACGGTGACCATGGTGGCAACCGGTAACAGTAACAATTTGTGCGTGCGGGGCAGCGAATGAAGAATTCGCAACATAGTAAAGGCCATACGTGTCGGATGGATATAAAAAGGCACAAGAACCTTAACCCATGACGTATGGTCTGCCTAGTCTGTATGTAAATACAGTAATGGGCGGAAAGCCGCGCTGTCGCTGAGTTTCAGCGATAGCGCGGCCGGCTAGGCTGAGAAAAAGAGGGGCTTTTGGTGACTGTTTTTCGTTTTGCCCGTGGCTGATTTTTGAGCAAAAAAAGTATGGCTGATATCTAATCCGTCAGAGTGCCATCTCGATACTCGGCCAGTGTCTGTTCCAACTCGGCATGAGTGTTCATGACGAAGGGACCATAATGCGCAATGGGTTCGTGATGTGGTGTGCCGGCCAGTATCAAGGCCTGGGCACCCGCAGTACTGGAGAGCGGTACATCATCTCCGGCGCTCAACTTGGCGAGGTCACCCTGACCGACATTCTGGTCGGCGATGACCAACTCGCCGGCAAAGACATAGAGCAGCAGTGTCGGAGACTGGTTGGCCAAGCGTAGTGTGCCGCCAGCCTCGAGAGACACATGTGCCACGCCTCCCTGTCCGGCCAAGGCATCCAACGGCCCGTCGACCGTTGTGCCGTCGACGAGTTGCCAGTTGCCTCCCAGTGCCACCAAGTGGGCGTTGTCACCGCTCAGTGTGGGCATCTCACTGGCGCGTACGTCACGATAGGTGGCTGGGCTGAGCTTGTCCCGGGCGGCCAGGTTCAGCCATAGCTGAAAGGCATGCAATCCCTGGCTGTCGGTCAAGGGCATCTCCGAATGAATGATGCCACGTCCCGTGTGCATCCACTGGGCATCGCCGACGCCGATGGTGCTGGCGTGGCCCATATGGTCCTCATGGGTCAGGCCGCCATGCAGCACATAGGTCAGGGTCTGGATGCCACGGTGTGGGTGCGATGGAAAGCCACCGACGTAGTCGTCCGGTCGATTGGAGCCGAGTTCGTCGAGCATCAGGAAGGGATCGAGCCCTCCGCCGAAGTCGTGGATGCGCCGAATCTTGACGCCGTCGCCATCCTGGCTGGGCTGGCTCTTGAGCAGGCGCTCGACACGGCGCAGGGAGGAGGCAGGAGTTGGCATCTGAATACCCTCTTGGTGAAACATCTTCACTGGTATTTTAGGCCGTCTTTTTCGAAACTTAAGCGCATAATTTGGCTTCCCTGATTCGAGGAAATCGAAATGTCGCGTGTCACCTTGTCCCAATGGCAGATGCTGGCGGCCGTCATCGACCATGGCGGCTTCGCGCGCGCAGCCGAGGCGGTCCACAAGAGTCCCTCGACGCTGAACCATGCGGTTCACAAGATCGAGGAACAGTTGGGTGTCCGGGTTCTGGAGCCGGTCGGGCGACAGGTGCGTCTGACCGAGGCCGGGGAGATGTTGCTGCGCCGTGCGCGACAGTTGATCGAAAGTGCCGCCGCGCTGGAAGACGTGGCAGAACGCCTGGCCGAAGGGCTCGAGGCCGAGGTGGTGCTGGCGGTGGACCAGATCTTCCCCCCCGATGCCCTGGCCCATGCTCTGGAGACCTTCTCTGCCGCCTTTCCGCATGTGCGGGTGCAGTTGCATGAAACGGTGCTCAACGGTGGCGTCGAGATGCTCTACGACGGTCGCGCGGACCTGGTGGTGTCGGGCCTGGCGGCACAGGGCTTTCTCGGTGAACCCCTGGTGACCGTCAACTTCCTTGCCGTGGCCCATCCGGCGCATCCCCTCCAGCGTCTCGAGCGCGAGCTGGACTTGCGTGACCTGGAGCAACACCGGCAATTGGTGGTGCGCGACTCGGCGCTGCGTCAGTCGATGGATTCCGGTTGGCTCAAGGCCGAGCAGCGCTGGACGGTGAGCCACCTGAGCACGTCGGTGGGCATGCTCGAGCGCGGCCTGGGCTTTGCCTGGGTGCCGGAAACCCTGATTCGCGATGCCCTGGACGAGGGACGCCTGAAGCCCTTGCCGCTTTCTGCCGGCGGTATTCGGGAGGCGCCCATGCAACTCATCTTCCGTGATCGGGATCGTGCCGGACCGGCGACGCGTGCCATGGCCAACGCCCTGATGACGGCGGTGACGACCTGCTGTCCGAGGCGCGACGATTCGAATCTATCGAATGAAATTACGGAAAACATGCGCTTGAGCATCGATTGAATCGGTTTAGGCTATAGCCAAGAGTCTACAAACCGCTCAGGAGAGAATCATGGGCCTGTTGATCGATGGCAAATGGCACGACCAGTGGTACGACACCAAGAAGCATGGCGGCGAGTTCGTTCGCGAGTCCGCCAAACTGCGCGACTGGGTGACCGCCGACGGAGAGCCGGGACCGAATGGCCAGCCGGGCTTGCCCGCCGAAGCCGGTCGTTACCACCTCTATGTCTCCTTGGCCTGTCCCTGGGCGCATCGCACCCTGATCCTGCGCAAGCTCAAGGGGCTCGAAGCGCTGATCGGGATGTCCTATGTCAGCCCCTTGATGCTCGACCAGGGCTGGACCTACCACACGCAAGAGGGCTCCAGCGGCGATCCGGTCAATGGCGTCGCCTATCATCGCGAGCTCTATACGCTGACCGACCCGCACTATACGGGACGCGTCACGGTGCCGGCCCTGTGGGACAAGCGTACCGGGCGTATCGTCAACAACGAGTCCGCCGAGTTGCTGCGCATGTTCAACGGCGCCTTCGACGGCCTGACCGGCAACCGTCTGGATTTCTACCCCGAGGACCTGCGCAAGACCATCGACGCGATCAATGCCGATGTCTATGACCATATCAACAACGGGGTCTACAAGACCGGTTTTGCCACCGAACAGCAGGCCTACGACAAGCATGTCATGGCACTGTTCGAGGCGCTGGAGCGGATTGAGAGGCGTCTCGGCGAAAGCCGCTACCTGGCCGGCGAGTGGCTGACCGAGGCCGATATCCGGCTGTTCACCACCCTGGTGCGCTTCGATGCCGTCTATTTCGGCCACTTCAAGTGCAACCTCAAGCGCATCGAGGACTACCCCAACCTGTCCAACTACCTGCGTGAGCTCTACCAATGGCCGGGGGTGGCGGAGACGGTGAGCCTAGACCATATCCAGCGCCACTACTATTACAGCCACGACACCATCAATCCCACACGCATCGTGCCCAAGGGGCCGCTACTCGACTTCGATCGCCCCCATGATCGCGAGCGGCTGCGGGGGAAGGGGATTCGCGAGAAGTAGGGAAGCTGGAAGAGGGAAGAAGGAAGTCGGAAGAGAGAAGAAGTGATATGAGGGAAGAAGTGATATGAGGGAAGAAACAGGGAGTTGTTCTCGGGGATGGGACTATTCCGTGGGAGACGTATAAAGTCAGCGCCTACGGGGGACTGCCCTGCGCTTGTTTTGGCACTTGCGCCCCTGTAGCAGCCGCCCGGCGGCGATCCGGCCGCAGGCCGGCTTGGGCGGCCCCACCACCAAGTCCGGATCAGGCACCCAAGCCTTGTGGGAGCGGCTTCAGCCGCGATCCGGCCGCCAGGCCGGCTGAGCTGGTGGTGTCACCATCGCCGAATAGTCTTCCCCAGCGTGGCTACCGGCATGGACAATACCAAGCGCTGTAGCCGCTCCCGGCAAATCGCGACTGAAGTCGCTCCAACAAGAGCATTCGTGCTTGTATTCGAGCGAAGTGGCCCTTCAGTTCAAACATGCAAGCGCAGATTTTCTGCGCGAATAGCGCCGTCAGGCGCCCATACAGCTTTTGCTATCGCCCAGCAAGCTGGGCTCCCACGGCCATGCGCCCGTCGAATGCACATTATGCCGTAACCGGGATTATGCCGAATTCTGGAGATGATTCGATCCATGCATGCTTGGTATAAGAGTGATCGGCATAATCCTGACGTGATTGAGATGGTAAACTTCGGGACGGCAACGTTGGGCGGAGCGAGGAAGTTCGCTGCGTTTGCATCAACGTCGACTATGCGGACTTCGACCAAGCTAAGTTTAGCCAGCTCAGCGGGCCTCACCGAACCGTCCATCCGCCATCGGTGACAAGGTTGTGTCCTGTGATCAGCGAGGCCGCCGGTGACGCGAGGAACACGATTGCACCGGCGATCTCGACGGGCTGTCCGAGGCGTTTTAATGCGGCGATGCGTTCGATCGTGTCCTTCCTGAGTCGAGATCGGAGAGTGCGTCGCGCGTGCCCGGTGTTTCGATGAAGGTCGGACACACGGCATTGACATGAATCCCGTATTTTCCCCATTCGACGGCAAGGCTTCGCGTCATGTGGCTGACTGCGGCCTTGGCAAGGCAATAGACAGACTCGCCGGGGAGTGCCACCAACCCCGCTTGCGAACTGACATTGATAATGTTCCCGCCCCGTCCCGCCTCTATCAGATGGCGGGCGACCCTCTGGCTGAGAAAGAAGGCCGACTTCACATTTCGTTCGATGACGCTGTCGAAGTCATCGGGTCGGGCGTTAATTGCCATGTCCGCGATGCCGCCGCCGGCGTTATTCACGAGGATGTCGATGGGGCCTGCCTCGGTGGACGCCCGGTCGATCGCCGCGAAACTGTTCTCAAGATCGGTGACATCCATGGGCCCGATGCCGCGTGCCGCTCCGGTGACAAGTGCAGTTCGGCCCTTCAGATCGAAACTAGGAAGCGCATCAGTCATGTCGGTTCTCCATAGGCTTTGATGTAGTCCACGTCGAACCAGGCGTCGCTGGCGTTCTCACGCGAGCGGCCGTCCGGAAGATCGTAGAAGTTAAGCATCAGTTGCATGGGATAGTCCGGCGACTGCCGCGTCCTCGTTACCAGCTTGCCATCGACGAAGAACTCCACGCCGGCGGGCGTCCAGTCCATCGCGTAGATGTGCCAGTCCTGCACGTTGATCCGCAACTCGCCTTTATCCAACTCATCGCTGAGTGCGGGATCATTGATCTTCTTGATCCCGCGTCCGATCTGCGCCACGGAGCCTGAGCAGTCATGTCCGAACGCCTCGAAGACCGTGATCTCGCCTGAATGATGCTGTTCATTCCCGAAGCCGATGAGCCAGAGGGCGGCGAGATTCCAGGGATTCAGTCTTGCACGGGCCTTCATCTCGAGCCGACAGTACCGAGGCAGGAACAGGCGTTGTTCCGGAAGCTCGCTCCGGACGATGAGCCCATCCCGAAATCGGTGCTGGCCGGTCCGGCTGCCTAATGGCCCTGCATAGTGGCCGGTCTGAAGGTTGGACACCTTCACATCACCATCGAACTCCGGGCACCACGGCTCCTGGTCGTCGGCGATAAAGAGCCGCACCCTGCTGTCGGCTATCCGAAAACGAGCCATCCCGGCTTCAGGCGAGCTCCAATGCGGCAGATAGAAGGGAAACCACTTGCCTTGGTCCAAGCAGGGACCATCGAAATCGTCCACGAAGATGAGGCTCCGTCCCGATTGAACGGTGTAATCTCTGCGTCTTTCGCTCATGACACTTCTCCATTCGTTCCCGCGATGCTTCGTCATATGCGGCATATATATGCACCGTGCACATATATTGAGATTGCATTGTATGCGCAACGCATATAAATTGCCAACATGAAACCCGAACGACTTCAGAACCTGGTGGGGGCATTGGCCCTGAGGCTTTCCGACGAAATTGCCGAAGGCGCAGAGAGTCTTGCGCCGCGTGACGAGCCGGCGGCAGCGATTGCCCTGATCGGAAGGTCGCCCGGGTGGACGATTCGATATCTCAGTGAAGATCTCGGCCTCTCGCACGCCGCAACAGTTCGGCTGGTGGATCGCCTTGTCGGCGACGGCCTGATGATGCGCGCAAAATCAACAAAGGACGCGCGTGCGGTAGAACTTTCGCTAACTCCGGCCGGACAAGAGATCTATCAACGCATCCTAGATGCACGACACGAGCGTCTTGCCGTCGCCTTGTCTTGCCTGTCCGATGCCGAGAAGGACGCGTTGGGCGCCATCGCCGACAAGTTGCTCGCAGCGGTCGCCAAAGGCGGTGCCTGCAGAAGCAGAATCTGCAGATTCTGCGACGTCCAAAGTTGCAAGACATGTCCGATCGATGAGGCTTTGGCGACCGCCGCGACAGCGACAGCCCTCTGTTCCCGTCGATCCGGGGCGAGCGACTGAGACGTGATGCACTGCAATATCTGGTGCGGAAGCATCGCCTCACGACATCGCGAACTTGCCCGAGCCTTGCATGCAAACACGTCGCCCCTCACACGCTACGCCACAGTACCGCGATGGAGTTGCTGCATCACGGTGTTAATCAATCGGTGATCGCGCTCTGGTTGGGGCATGAATCCAGGAGGAAAAAGCACTCTCTCAGGTCACCAGCCCGGAAACGCATCCGGGCCGATATCGTCCAAGCGACGAACTACTCGCCTTCCTGGAGTCGCTCTGATTATGCCGAACTGCCGCATGGCCGAAACCAGGCGCACAAGTTGCCAAACTCGGCCATGCGGCATAATCCCGGTTACGGCATAATGCCTAGCCTCATGGTGCTTCAGGCATTCCTGGCCAGCCAGCGATCAAGCGCATTGGCGAACTCCCGCCGGTCGCCATCGCTATAGCCCTTGGGACCGCCGGTGTGTTCGCCGCTGGCGCGCAGCGTTTCCATGAAGTCGCGCATCTGGACGCGGGCGCGGATGTTGCTGCGGTCGAGCGATTCGCCACGGGTGGTCATCACCTGGGCGCCCTTGTCGATGGCTTCCATGGCCAGGGGCAGGTCCGAGGTGATCAGCAGGTCGCCCTCTTCCAGCCGTGCTACGATTTCGTGGTCGGCGGCGTCGAAACCATGGCTGACGGCCAGCGGCTTGACCCACCGCGAAGCCGGCAGCGGCACCTGATGGTTGGCGACGAACCAGGTCGGCGTGCCGGTGCGCTCGGCGGCGCGCACGATGATGTCTCGTGCCACGCGTGGGCAGGCATCGGCATCGACCCACAGGCTAGGCATGCATGATCTCCCGGGAAAAAGGCTGGTAAGGCTGAAGGGGCGATGATAGCATGCGCACTCCTCGCATGTGCTGACCCCACCATCGTAACGGATCGCCCTCATCAATTGCCGTCGAGTCGACGGTTCGAGGACGACGCTTTGCAGGACGCCTGGCGATTCGCCATCAGTGTCCGGATATGTAGATGGAGCGCCCGAGTGCAGACGTTCATCGCAACGTGCACGGCGCAAACGGTCGCCACAGCGGTTCGCCGAGCGTCAGCGAGACAGGCTATGCCTGATCGATGGCGCGGTTGACGCTGGCAGTATCTGCCAGTCTCGAAGACGCGAACCGGATGCCAGGTGCGACCGGCGTCCCAGACTCCGCTGACGGTTCCGCTCCTCTGGAGCGGGCTCGAACATGACCGTACCGAATTTCGCGTGTTTCGGGTCAGGGACGCCACCAAACTCTGTTGCCGGTAATGACCGGCCTACCAAGGTGTGATTGATGACCTCGACTTCTGTCGCCTCGCCGAGCTTCGGCGAACTGGCACTGCTGCCTGCCGTGCTGTCTGCCCTCGAAACCCTGGGCTACGAAACCCCCTCGCCGATTCAGGCGCAGACCATTCCGGCGTTGCTGGAAGGCCGCGACATGCTGGGCCAGGCCCAGACCGGCACCGGCAAGACCGCCGCCTTCGCCTTGCCGATCCTCTCGCGCCTCGAGCTCGGGCGTCGCGAACCGCAGGTGCTGGTGTTGGCGCCGACCCGTGAACTGGCGCAGCAGGTCGCCGTGTCGTTCACCAAGTACGGCCAGAACCTCAAGGGCCTGGAAGTCGCTACCCTGTGCGGTGGCCAGGAATATCGCGAGCAACTGGGAGCCCTCAAGCGTGGCGCCCAGGTCGTGGTCGGCACCCCCGGCCGCGTGATCGATCACCTCGACCGGGGGAGCCTCAAGCTCGAGGGGCTTTCCGCGCTGGTGCTCGACGAAGCCGACGAAATGCTGCGCATGGGCTTCATCGACGACGTCAAGCGGGTGGTCGCCGATACGCCGACCGACGCCCAGCGGGTATTCTTCTCCGCCACCCTGCCGGCGGAAATCGAGCGCATCGTCAATCGCTACCTGGTCGACCCGGTCAAGGTCATGATCGAATCCAGCGTGGGGACCGCCGAGAGTATCGAGCAGCGCCTGGTGCGCGTCGAAGGCGGCGCCAAGCTGGAGGCCCTGTCGCGCATTCTCGAGGTCGAGCCGGTCGACGGTGCGATCGTCTTCGTGCGCACCCGGGCCGCCTGCACCACCCTGGTCGAACAGCTCACGGCACGTGGCGTCAATGCCGCTGGCCTGTCCGGCGATCTCGACCAGAGCCTGCGCGAGCGCACCATCACGCGTCTCAAGCGCGGTAAGGTCGATGTGTTGATCGCCACCGACGTGGCCGCTCGCGGCCTCGACGTGCCGCGCATCACCCACGTCATCAACTATGACCTGCCGCAGGACAGCGAGGCCTATACGCACCGCATCGGCCGTACCGGCCGTGCCGGGCGTACTGGTATCGCAATCACCTTCGCCGGCTTCCGCGAGACCCGCAAGGTACGCTGGATGGAGCAGGCCACCGGCCAGCACATGAGCGAGATGCCGCTGCCCGACGAGAAGGCGATTCGTGCCCATCGCGACGACGTGTTCCGTGAGCGGGTGGTCGGCGCCCTGACCGCCGGTCCCGACGAGCAGCGCAGCCTGGTCGAGCGACTGGTCGCCGAAGGCCACGATCCTGTCGAACTGGCCTGTGCCTTTGCCGCCATCGCGCGCGCCGACGAGGCGCCGATCGGCCGCCTGCCGTCGCCGCGCGCCGAACGCAACGAGCGTGCGCCTCGTGACAGCAAGCCGCGGCGTCGTGACAGCGGTCCCAGCGAGGGCATGACGCGCTATCGCGTCGCCGTCGGCCACAAGGATGGCGTCAAGCCGGGCCAACTGGTCGGCGCGCTGGCCAACGAAGGCGGGATCGAAGGCAATCGTATCGGTCGGATCGATATCCGCAATGCCTTCTCGGTGGTCGAACTGCCCAGTTCGCTGCCGGCCTCCATCCTGGCCAAGATGGCGCGCGCCCGGGTCGCCGGTCGGCCGCTGGAGATCAGCGAAGACCACGGTGCCCCGGAACGTGCACCGCGCCGTCGCAATGACGACGATGCACCTATCCGCCGTCGCGAACGCGCCTGATCGCATCCCTACCGCCTTTCGGGCGGAAGCGGGGTCGTAACGACACAGGCCGGGGACGTTCCCCGGCCTGTGTTTTTTTATGGGTGCCTGATACTCGAACGATCGAGAAGGGCCAAGGAGATCGGCATGTGGCAGCGGTTGTCGTGGCGGGTGCGTGGCTATCTGATCACCGGCGCCGGCGTGTTGCTGTTGTCGCCGGATGCGCTGTTCGTCAAGGACACCCAGGTGGAGGTCGCCACCTTCGTGTTCTGGCGGGCGCTCATGCTGCTGGCGGTGCTGTCGCTGGTCGCCTGGTGGCGTTACGGCAAGCGGTTGCCGTCCGCGGTGCGTGCCTGTGGCCAGGCCGCCTGGTGGTGCCCGCTGGCCTTCGCCTGCAGCGCTTGGGGGTTCGTCGCCGCCACGCGGCTGACGGCCGCCGGCAATGTGCTGGTGATCCAGAACCTGGCGCCGTTGATCGCCGGGCTGCTCGGTTTGGTCGTCTATCGCCAGCGGCTGCGCCTGCAGACCTGGGGCGTGATCGTACTGTGCGTGCTGGGGGCAAGCCTGATGGCCGCCGGCGAGGTGAGCCAGGGGCATCCCCTGGGGTTGCTGGTGGCGCTGGCGGTCCCGCTGTCGATCGCCGTCAATACTACCGTGGCCAGTGCCCAGCGCGGGGTGGATACCACCGTGATATTGCCGCTGGGCTGCCTGGTGATGCTGTTGCCGGCCATCGCCATGGGTGGGATGACATTGCCACCGGCAGACGACCTGCTGCGCTTGATGCTGCTGGCGCTGGTCTTTCTGCCCGGCGCCTACCTGTTGATCCAGACTGGCCCACGCTACCTCCCGGGTGCCGAGGTCAGCCTGGTGATGTTGCTCGAGACTTTCGTCGGCACCTTGCTGGTGTGGTGGTGGCTGGGGGAGATCCCGCCACCGCTGGCCTTCGTTGGCGGTGGCGTGATCGTCATTGCCCTACTGGGTAGCGGTGGTCTGGACCTTTATCGCCAGCGGCGCAAAGTGGCGGCCGGCGCGCCGGATCCGCAGGCAGCGCTTGCCCCCGACCTTGCGTCCGAGTACGGCGACGAGGCGGGGAAACCTCTCGGTCGCCTGGAACTCTAGCCGGGGTACGATCCCACGGCGAAGCGGTATCAGACGTTCTGCCGCCAGGCGGCACCCTCGGGATACTGGTGACGGGTCAGGGAGTCGGCGCGCATGGTGATGCTGTAACCAGGAGCGCTCGGCACCTGATAGCGCCCATGCCGGATCACGACCGGATCGACGAAGTGCTCGTGCAGGTGATCGACGTATTCCAGTACCCGGCCCTCGAGTGAGCCGGACACGGCGATGTAGTCGAACAGCGAGACGTGCTGCACGTATTCGCACAGGCCGACACCGCCGGCGTGGGGGCAGACCGGCACTCCGTACTTGGCTGCCAGCAGCACCACCAGGATCACTTCGTTGAGCCCACCCAGTCGGGCGGCATCGACCTGGCAGTAGTCCAGGGCCCCGGCCTGCAGGAATTGCTTGAACATTACCCGGTTGTGGCAATGCTCGCCGCTGGCGACGCCGATGGGGGCCAGGCGGCGGCGAATCTCGGCATGGCCGAGGATATCGTCCGGACTGGTGGGTTCTTCGATCCATAACGGGGCGAACTCGGCCAGCCGGCGCATGTTGACGATCGCTTCATCGACATCCCACACCTGGTTGGCGTCCATCATCAGTGGGCGCTCCCAGCCGATTTCCTCGCGCAGGATGCGGGCGCGGCGACAGTCCTCGTCGAGATCGCCCCCGACCTTCTGCTTGAAGTGGGTCCAGCCTTCGGCCAGGGCCTCGCGTGCCAGGTGCCGCAGCTTGTCGTCCGAATAACCCAGCCAGCCAGCCGAGGTGGTATAGGCGGGGTAGCCCTGTTGGCGCATCTCGTGTTCGCGTTCGGCCTTGCCGCTTGCCTGGCGCCGTAGCAGGGCCAGGGCTTCTTCCGGGGTCAGGGCATCGCTGACGAAACGGAAATCCAGGCAGCGCACCAAGGCTTCCGGCGACATGTCGACCAGCAGTTTCCACACCGGCTTGCCCTCGTGCTTGGCCCACAGGTCCCAGACGGCATTGACGATGGCCGCGGTAGCCAGGTGGATGACGCCCTTGTCGGGGCCCAGCCAGCGCAGTTGGCTGTCGCCACCGGTGATATGACGCCAGAAGCCACCCATGTTTTCGGTGAGGGCCGCCAGTGGGCGGCCCTCGACCCTGGACGCCAGCGACTTGACCGCGGCGACGCAGATCTCGTTGCCGCGACCGATGGTGAAGGTCAGGCCGTGGCCCTCGAGCTCGGAATCGGTGTGCAGGATCACGTAGGTGGCGGAGTAGTCGGGGGCGGCGTTCATGGCATCCGAGCCGTCCAGCGAGCGGGAAGTGGGGAAGCGGATGTCCTTCACTTCGAGGCGCGTGATGGTGGTCATGGTGCATGATCTCCTTGCGGGTGACGACGGCGGCCGTCAGCCTCGGCGGGTCAGATGGGCATAGAGCTGACGGATGCCGAAGGTCCAGGGCGGCAGGCGGTCCGAGCGGTCGACGCGATTGATCAGAGCGCCCAGGGTCGGCGTGGCGATGGTGACCGTATCGCCCAGGTGGTGCGTAAACCCCTGACCCTGGGCATCGCGATCCTGGATGGGCGAGAACATGGTGCCGAGGAACAGCATGAAACCGTCGGGATACTGGTGGTGAGCTCCGATGGTCTGGCCGATCAGGTCGAGCGGGTCGCGGCTGATCTCGCGCATGTCGCTGGTGCCTTCCAGCACGAAACCGTCATCGGCTCCGTCGATACGCAGCGATACCTGGGCATCGCGTACCGTCTCTAGGGTAAAGCGGTCATCGAACAAGCGGATGAAGGGGCCGATGGCGCAGGAGGCGTTGTTGTCCTTGGCCTTGCCCAGCAGCAGCGCACTGCGCCCTTCGATATCACGCAGGTTGACATCGTTGCCGAGCGTGGCGCCCCGCGCTTGCCCGCGCGAGTCCACCGCCAGCACGATCTCCGGTTCGGGATTGTTCCATTGCGATGCCGGGTGCAGGCCGACCGAGGCGCCGAAGCCGACCGCCGACAGCGGTTGGGCCTTGGTGAAAACCTCGGCATCGGGACCAAGCCCCACCTCCATGTATTGCGACCAGGCACCGCGCTCCTGCAGGGCCCGCTTGAGCACCATGGCGTCGGTGGAGCCAGGAGCGATACGCGACAAGTCCTGGCCGATCACCTCGTTCAATTCGGCCCTCAGCTCACCGGCACGGCCCGGGTCGCCACCGGCCTGCTCCTCGATGACCCGCTCCAGCAAGCTGACCGCGAAGGTCACCCCACAAGCCTTGATGGCCTGCACGTCGCAGGGTGCCAGCAGGCAGGGCGCTGGCGTCGACTCGGCCAGGGAATTGTCGAAAAGGGTCTCGACCGCCCCCAGTGACACACCGCTAACCTGGGTGACGAAGTCGCTGACGTCGTCTCGTTCGAGCAGGTCGGCCATGGTGGCGCAATGCGCGGAGATATCCACTACCTCGCCCTGGCGGATGACCACCAGGGCCGGTCCCTCTTGGGGAGCGGGGCGCCAGACACGCCCGACCAACAGGGAAGATTCCACATCGTCGGGCAGCAGCTCGGTGTGACGGGGTGCGGTCATTGAAGCCTCCGAGAGAAGACGGACGGTGACGCTGGCGAGTACCTGCGAATCGCCTATGCTTGTCGTGATGTATGATAGGTATGCTGTCGACACTATGGCCATTGTCATGGTGACTCGTCAACGCGATGCGCATACGACAGAAGCGGAAAATGTTGTTCCTCTCCGGCGACGACGGTGCCTTGACGTGGTTGTGACCGCCTCCCGCCATTCGGCCAAAGAATGAGGCGTCGTCGGTTGCAGAGGATAAGGGGAGGGTCTAGTTTTCCTTATGATGGTATGACACGTATACAGTAAAGCCATCGATACCGGTGATTTCAAAGCTGTCATCGCACCGTTTTCAGGCAAGGAGAACAACAAGATGGGTAACAAGAGCAATCGCCAATGGAACCGTTGGGTATCGACGACGCTGCTATTGGCAGGAGTGAGCGTTGCCGGTATGGCCAACGGCGCCGAAACTCTCAACTTCGCACACGTCTATGAAACCTCGGAGCCTTATCATGAATGGGCGTTATGGGCGGCCGACGAAATCGAAAAGCGTACCGACGGTCGCTACCAGATCAAGGTCCATCCGGCATCCTCGCTGGGCAAGGAGGCCGATATCAACGAGGGGCTGAGTCTGGGCACCGTGGATCTGATCTATACCGGCAACCAGTTCGCCGGGCGTTCCTATGGGCCCATCGGGATCGCCGGCGCTCCATACATGTTCCGGGATTTCGATCATTGGCGGGCCTATGCCGACAGCGAGCTGTTCCAGGAAATCGCTCAGGGTTACGAGGACGCCACGGGCAATGTGCCGTTGGCCATGAACTACTATGGCAAGCGTCATACCACTTCCAACAAGCCGATCAATAAGCCCGAGGACATGCAAGGCCTGAAGATACGTGTGCCCAATGCGCCCATGTACATGATGTTCCCCGAAGCCGTCGGCGCCAATCCGACACCCATCGCCTTCGCCGAAGTCTATCTGGCGCTGCAGCAGGGCGTGGTGGATGCCCAGGAAAACCCGTTGCCGACCATCAAGGCCAAGGCCTTCTATGAAGTGCAGGACTACATCAACCTGACCGGGCACATCACCGACTCCCTGATCACCATTGCCGGGGGGCCGCTGTGGAACCGTCTCTCGGAAGAGGACCGCGAGATCTTCCGTGACGTTTACATGGAAGCTGGCGAGCGTATTACCGAAGACATTCTGAAGCAGGAGGAAGAACTCGTCTCCTGGTTCGAGGAACAGGGCACGACGGTGAACGAAGTGGAAACCGAACCGTTCCGGGAGGCAGTGGTGCCACGCCACAACGGAGAGGCCGCTACTTGGGACCAGGAAACCTACGACCAACTGCAGGCGCTCGGCCAGTAGTCCCGCTCCCTTTTGCAACGTTCACCACACCTCGTCATCGTCGTGGCGAGGTGTGGTGGTGAGGAGTCTCGCCCATGTCCAACGACCATTTGCCGCCGGACCCTGGAGCCGGCCTGATCGAGGCCGAGGAAGAGGACAAGTTCGACTTCAAGGACCACGGTCCGGAGGATTATGTGACCCTGGTCCTGTTCTGGATCCTGCTGGTCGTGGTGTTCCTGCAATTCTTCAGTCGCTATGTGATGGGTGACTCCATCGCCTGGACCGAGGAAATGGCACGCTATTTCCTGATCTCGGTCGGCTTTCTGGGGAGCGCCATGGCGGTACGGAAGAACTCGCATATTGCGGTGGAATTCTTCTATCGCTACATGCCGGGGAACGTCGGGTTGGCCATGTCGACGATCGTCGATCTGGCGCGAATCGTCTTCCTGGCCGGAGGGTGCTGGATTACCTATAAGCTGGCCGATAGAACCACCGCCATGATGGTGTCGGTGGATATCCCCAAGAGTGTCATCTACTACATCGTGCTGGCAGGTTTTGTGCTGATGCTCGTGCGTTCGATCCAGGTCGCCATCCGTCATTGGCGTGAAGGAACGAGCGAGCTGATCTTCACCGAAGATGACCGATGACGAGAAATTCCAGGAGAACCGCCATGTCAGCCCCTGTCACCTCGTTCGCCAAGCGGCGCGGCCTCTTGGTCCCCCCGGTCATCATCGTACTTGCCGTACTGGCATGCGCTTTTCTGGCCTGGCAAGGCTATTATCTGTCGTTCTTGTTCGCCAGTCTCTTCACCATGCTGGTGATGGGGATTCCGATCGCCATCGCCCTGGCGGGCTCCTGCCTGATGTATGTCTATCTCAGCGGACAGGTACCCGATGTGGTCGTGGCGCATCGCATGGTCAACGGTGTCGATAGCTTTCCGTTGCTGGCCATTCCCTTCTTTATCCTGGCCGGCAATTTAATGAACAATGGCGGCATCACGACTCGTATCTTCGCGTTCGCCAAGGCCTTGATGGGTTGGATGCGCGGTGGCCTGGGGCATGTCAATGTCGGAGCCAGCATCATCTTCTCGGGGATGTCCGGCGCGGCAGTTGCCGATGCCGGTGGCTTGGGCACGATCGAAATCAAGGCCATGCGCGATGCCGGCTACGATCAGGACTTCTCCGTGGGCATCACGGCGGCGTCATCCACCATCGGCCCGATCATCCCCCCGAGTCTGCCGATGGTCATCTACGGGGTCATGGCATCGGCCTCGGTTGGGCAGCTGTTCGCCGCCGGTCTGATTCCCGGCCTGCTGATGGGGGCGGTGCTGATGGTCATGATCACGCTGCTTGCCCGTCGCCGTGGCTATCCTCGCGATGCCCGCTTCTCGGTGAGCTTTCTTCGCGAGTCGGCCAAGCGTGCCTTCCTGTCCTTGCTGACTCCGGTGATCATCGTCGGCGGTATCATCAGCGGCGCCTTCACGCCAACCGAAGCCGCCATTGCCGCTGTCATCTATGCCCTGTTCCTGGGCGTGGTGGTATATCGCACCCTGACCTGGCGGCGGCTGATGAGGGTCAGCATGGAAACCATCGAGACCACGGCGATCATCCTGTTCATCGTCGCCGGTGCCTCGATCTTCGCCTGGATTCTCACCAGCAACCAGGTCACCCAGCAGGTGGTGGCTCTGCTGGGGCCGTTCTCGGATCACCCCATCGTCATTCTGTTGCTGATCAATCTGGTATTGCTCGTGGTTGGCTGCTTCATGGAAACCATTGCGGCGATCACCATCCTGGTGCCAGTGCTGTTGCCGGTGGCCGTTGCCGCGGGTGTCGATCCGGTGCACTTCGGGGTGATCATGGTATTGAACCTGATGATCGGCCTGCTGACACCACCGGTGGGCATGGTGCTGTATGTGCTGTCACGGGTATCGAACATTTCCTTCGAGAAATGCATGCGTGGAACTCTGCCGTTCCTGGTGCCGCTGTTCATTGCCCTGTTGCTGGTGACCTTCGTGCCGGCCATTTCCATGTGGCTGCCGACCCTGGTCTATCGTTGAGGTGCGTCATGAGTCATGCCCAGGAAGTTGCTGCACGCGTCACCGCCGAGAGGCTGGACACCTTCATGCGGCAAGCGTTGACGCGCTGCGGTGTCGATGAGCCTTCCACCGCGGCGGTGTCGCGGGCCTTGTTGACCGCATCGCGAATGGGGACCGACAGCCACGGCCTGCGCCTGTTGCCGCATTATCTGCGTGCCGTCCAAGGTGGGCGGGTGAATCCGCGTCCCGGGATGGTCTTCAGCCGGCGCATGCCGGCGATCGGCTATCTGGACGCGGATGATGGTTTCGGGCACCTGGCTGGTTATACGGCCATTGACCATGCCATCGCCATGGCCGATGACACCGGTCTGGGCGCCGTGGCGGTTGGCCACTCCTCGCACTTTGGAGCCGCGGGTTGCTATCCCCTGGAAGCGGCACGGCGTGGCCTGATCGGAATGGCGGTGTGCAATTCCGATCCATTCGTGCGCCTGCATCAGGGGCAGGGGGCTTTTCATGGCACCAATCCCTTTGCCTTTGCGGCACCCGTGGAGGGAGAGCCCCCCTACCTGCTGGATATGGCAACCAGTGCGATTCCCTGGAATCGTGTGCAGCAATATGCCGCCATCGATCGTGAGCTGCCTGCCGATGTGGCCGCCGATGCGCATGGCGACGTCACCACCGATCCGCGGCAGGTACGTTCGCTGCTGCCGCTGGGCGGGGCGCAGTTCGGGTTCAAGGGGGCCGGTCTGGCGGGCGTCGTCGAGGTATTGAGTTCCACCCTGGCGGGCATGCTCAACGGCTTCCGGCTGCTGCCCATGGGCGGTCCCGACATGTCGACTCCCCGCGGAGTCGGTCATTTCTTCCTGGTCATGCGTCCCGATGCCTTCACCGACAGGGCGACCTATCAGGCGAGTATGCGCGACTATCTCGACGACCTGCGCGCCCAGCCGGCCCAGCCTGGGGCCGAGGTGTTGGCACCGGGCGATCGCGAATGGCGCTGCCAGGCACGGCGTGATGCCGAGGGCATCCCGCTGGACCCGGCCAACCTGACGGCCTTCGAACGCATCGCCGAGGAATTGGGGCTCGCGCCGCTGACAGTACGGTAGTCGCGCGCGATGCAGTAACATGGCGTATCGCTCCTGCCGTGATGGCCGGAGTCGCTGAACGGTATGGCTAGGAGTCGCAACGAATGACCAGATACAAGGTGGAGCGCAAGACGCTTTCCGAGCAAGTGGCCGAGCAGCTCGAGGCGGATATTCTCGAGGGCCGGCTGCACGAGGACGACCAACTGCCCTCCGAGCGCGAACTCATGGAGCAGTTCGGCGTCGGTCGTCCCGCTGTCCGTGAAGCCTTGTTCTATTTGCAGCGCCTGGGGCTGATCGCCATCAACAGCGGAACACGGGCGAGGGTGATCCGACCCACGGCCGAGGCGGTGATGGCGCGGCTGTCCGGAGTGACGAAGCAGCTCCTCTCCAAGTCGGAAGGGCAGCAATACTTTCAGGAAGCGCGGGCGATGTTCGAGATTTCGCTGGCGCGTTATGCGGCGCGACACGCCAGCGAGGACGACCTGACGCGACTACGCCAGGCATTGGCCGACAATCACGAGGCGTTGGGGGATGAGGCTCGCTTCAAGCGCTCCGACAATGACTTCCACGGGGTGTTGGCCTCGATCGGACACAACCCCATCTTCGATGCCATTCATGTCGCGCTGTCGGAATGGCTCGACGATCGTCGTGCCCAGGCCCTGCAGCGGGAAGGAGAAGACCAGGCTGCCATGAAGGCACATACCGAGATCGTCGAGGCCATCGCGTCACGCGACCCCGATGCCGCCGAAGCGGCCATGCGCCGCCATCTCGACCGGCACTACGGCACCTATATGGAGCTGAAGAAGCGCCTGACGAAAGACTGAGGAGCCGACAGTTTCTACAGTAACCATCGCGGGATGCGATGGTTCCAGGTTCGACAATAGACGCGACGCTTACCCTCGTAGGCATCCAGGGTGGCGTTCAAAAGGAACTCCCGGGCATTCGATGTCAGCACGGTACTCATCACGGTCCGGACCTGCCAGTCGCCCCGACAAAGCTCACGCTCCCAGAGCGTCTCGCCACAAAGGGAGTCGAAATCATCGTACTTGGAGCTATACCACTCCACGGTTCTGGTGCTGACTTCGATACCGGAGTCTTCCAGCCGTACTCGCCCCCTGTCATTGATCACTTCCTGTGTCGACACATCCTCGGCCAGGTCACGATGCACATACCAGTTATGGTGCGGGGGTTCGATCAGGGTCTGGTCGATGGTCGGTGCCCCTTCCGGCTCAGCAAAGGAGGACACTTCGGCATCCTCTTCCCGCGGTAGCCGGACTGGGAGGCACAGGACACTGCCCTGATCGAAGATTGTCAGCCGGACATGCTCGGGGGGCGGCCAGGCAAGCGGCCAGTAGGATGTGGAGAGGGAAAGGCGCAACCGATGACCTCGTGGAAATACCTGTGCGATATGGTTCAGGTTCACCGTGACGCGATAGCGACGATTCGGCTCCAGCGGCGAAGGGGTCTCGTGCCCGTCTCGATGGGTCAGGTTCAGTAGGCCATAGGTCACCCGGGTCGCCTTGTCATCGGGCGCCACATCGGAGAGGCGCACTGCAACCATGGCCACGGGGCGGCTGGAGGAGAGTTCCAGCTCGACAGCGGGCGCCCCCATGACCTCGAGGGTCTCCTCCAACGGCGGGCTTTCGAAGGTCAGGGCCCCTCCGTCTTCCTGTCGCTGGTCATGGGCCAGATCCGGGCCTGCGGCATAGGAGCACCATTTGCCGGCGAACAACCCGCAGGTCAGTGGCGACTGAATCGTCATGGCGGTTTCGTCCTGTTGCGGCTTACCGTCGAACGCCAGCCCGCCGGGCGTTAGAGGCAGCCGCCAATCACGGATATTGGGCGACGGCCAGGACGGTTCCGTCACCCAACGGCCGGGACGGTGCTTATAGCTGGGGGTTGGTGGCATGCTGTCCTGCATCCACACCTTGAGGGCCGGATCCTGCATGACACCGGTATCTTCGTCTTTCAGCCACTGGTCCCACCAGCGAAGGCACTCTTGCAGAAAGCCGATGGCTGGCCCGGGTTCACCCAAGTGAGGGTACTTGTGGCTCCAGGGGCCGATAAGCCCCTTGCATGGACCTGGCAGGTTCTCCACCAGGCGTGTGACGGCATTGGAATAGCCGTCTGCCCAGCCACTGGCCGCGAGCACGGGGGTATTCACACGCGAGAAGTCCTCACAGATCGAACCATGCTTCCAGTAGTCGTCCCGGTGAGGGTGCTTGAGCCAGGTGGCCAGCCACAGGCCGCTGCCCTCGAGTCGCTCGTGCCACATCCCGCGCCAGGCATTGCCGACCACCGCCGGATCGGGCGGTAGCGAGTTATAGGCGAACATGGTGGAAGCCCAGGACAGGTTGTCGCCCAGCAGACAACCGCCCATGTAGTGCACATCGTCGGCGTAGCGATCATCGCTGGAACAGACACTGACCACGGCCTTGAGCTCCGGTGGGCGCCGGGCGGCCAACTGCAGGCCGTTGAAGCCGCCCCAGGAGATGCCGATCATGCCCACCCGACCACTGCACCAGCGTTGGGCGGCGAGCCAGCGTAGTACCTCCTCGCCATCCGCCAGTTCCTGCTCCAGGTATTCGTCCTTCAGGACGCCGCCGGAATCCCCGCTGCCGCGCAGATCGACCCGCACCGAGGCATAGCCGTGCCCGGCGAAGTAGTGATGGTGTATGGCGTCGCGGTGTGCGGAGCCATCCCGCAGGCGGTAGGGAATGTACTCGAGGATGGCCGGTACCGGGCTGTCGCTGGCTCCCTCGGGCAGCCAGATGCGGGCATTGAGCCGAACCCCGTCGGGCATGGGTATCCAGGCTGGATCGAGGCGCTCAACGCGATGGGGGAAATCGGTCACAACCCTCATGTGGATCCTCCGTCTGTCAGGGGGACGCGATGACACCCGATGTCGTCTCAGGCCGGTGTCTCGGCCGGAAGCGGCTCGATGTCGAACGGCAGCATCTCCCGGCACTGGTCAATCCGGTCATGCAGTTCATCATGGCTGTTGGCCCCGATGAACAGCACGCCCAGCTCCCAGGAAAAAGAATCCTGATGGCGCAACTCTGACAACCGCATCCCCTCATGAACATTGATTTCGACACTCGTTCCCGGAAAGGCCTCTTCGACACGCTGGCGTTCCTCCGACGATGGTATCCGACGCACGATGCCATCCTCGAAGACACGCAGCATCTGCTTGGCGGCGACGGGATACGAGCCTTCTCGGCGCGACATGCGCGGTTCAATCCCCAGCGCGACGTCCACCATCACCTGGAAATGAGGGGCGCTGTCAACCAGTTGGAAGATCGCCGCATTGGAGCGTGAGACGCGGGGGTTGATCTCCAGCAGGGAGATACGGTCGCTCTTGGCGTCATGATAGAACTCGATGTTGAACGGCGCGTTATCGTAGCCGATCTGCTCAATGAAGCGCCGGGCATAGTCGAGCATCCGCTGCTGCACCGATTCAGGCAGCCGCGAGGGATATTCGTAGCGCAGCAGCACCGAGCGGTGTCGCGCGTCGCAGACGCTGTCCACTACGCCGGTGAGATGGACCTCGCCGTGCAGGACATAGCCCTCCAGGGTGCACAGGCAGTCGGCCGAAATGATCGACTCTGCGATACAGTGGTGACCGGTCACTGCCGCGACTTCCTGGGGCAAGTCGGCATGGGCCGTGACCTCGTCCAACGGTCTGCCGAAACGGCCGATCCCCGCGCGAATGCGAGGAAGCGCCTCACGCAGCTGGTCGGCGTTATCGATACGGAAGCCAAGGTGGGAGGAGTGGGCCTTCACCGGCTTGATCCAGAACGGGTAGTCGATATGGATCCCGGCGACGACATCCTCGGCGAAGGGATCGACCGCCTGGAAGGAAGGCACGCACTCCGGCACCGACCGCTTCTGCTCGAGGCGACTCCAGTACTTGTGTTCGCACTTCAGGACGGCCTCGAGGGAGGGGCCGGGCAGCCCGAGCCGCTGCCGCAACACCGGTACCAGCGTACTGGTGGGGAAGTCCCAGTAACCGACAATGGCGTCCACCGACCCGGAAAACTGCTCCAGCTCCGCCAAGGCATTCGCCGTCAGGTCATCGAAAGCATACTCGTCGGCGTGTACCACCTTCTCGGGCGACAGCAACCCGTAGAACGCATAGTCCTCGGCGTGGCGAAGGTGCGGCAGCAAACGCCTACCCAAATCATCGAAGCCGATCACGAACACATTCCAGCTCATGGTGTATTCCTCCATGTACGGGGCCGAACGGTGTGATTACCCTCCGACCTCGGTATTGGCAATGAAAACGGCCATCGAGGGCCACAGCTTTTTCATGCCGATGCCTTACTGGACTGTATCGGTGAGCAGGGGTTCGAGGTCGACTGGATATCAAGCTGTATGCCCGGCGCTTCCTTAGAGCGACACGCCGCGTTTCCAGGGGATGAAGTCGTACTGGGCAAGTTGCACGGCTCGAGGCAGGTATCGCCCGGAAGCCGTGTCGACACATAGCCTAAGCAACTTATCGGCGAGTTCGTCGATCTGCGCTTCGCCACGGATAATGGGGCCGGCGTCGAAGTCGATGACATCAGGCATGCGCGTGGCCAGCTCGCTGTTACTGGCGATCTTCAGTACCGGCGCCACGGGATTGCCGGTGGGGGTGCCGAGCCCGGTGGTGAACATCACCAGGTTGGCGCCGGAGCCCACCAGAGCGGTGGTCGATTCGACGTCGTTGCCCGGCGTGCATAGCAGATTCAGACCTTTGCGTACCGTAGGTTCGGTGTAATCGAGCACATCGACCACCGGGCTGTCGCCGCCTTTCTTGGCCGCCCCGGCCGACTTCATGGCATCGGTGATCAGGCCGTCGCGGATATTGCCCGGTGAGGGATTCATCGAGAAGTGGGCTCCCACCGAGGCGGCATGGCGCTGGTAGGCGTCCATCAACTGACGGAAGCGCTCGGCCACTCGTGTGTCTCGACAGCGGGCGATCAGTTCGTGCTCGACACCGCACAGCTCGGGAAACTCGCTAAGGATGCCGCTGCCACCCAGTGCCACCAAGCGATCGATCACCGCGCCCACCAGTGGGTTGGCGGAAAGCCCCGAGAAGCCGTCGGAGCCGCCGCATTCGAGACCGATGGTCAGTTCCGACAGCGGAGCCGGTGTGCGCGTGACGCGGTTGGCTTCGGCCAAGCCATCGAAGATGGTGGTCAGGGCTTCACGAATCAATGCCTCTTCGCTACCGGTTGCCTGCTGCTCGAAATAATGCACCGGACGCAGCCCATTCGGGTCACGCTCGGCCACGGCGGCCTTGAGCATACCGATCTGCGACTTCTGGCAGCCCAGGCTGAGCACGGTGGCGCCGGCCACATTGGGATGACAGATATAGCCGGCCAACAGTTGGCACAGTGCCTGGGCGTCATCGTCGGTGCCGCCGCAGCCAAGGGTATGGGTCAGGAAGCGCACGCCATCGACGTTGGGGAACAGACGCTGTCGCGGTGCTGGCTCCGGCTTGAAGGCCGCCCGGCCATGCAATAGTTCCCGTGCCATGCGCTTGTAGTCGCGGTAGGGGTCTTCGCCCAAGGCATCGGCCACGCATTGGCGCAGCACCTCGATGTTGCGGTTCTCGCAGAACACCAGGGGCACCACCAGCCACACGTTGGCGGTGCCGACCCGGCCATCGGGGCGGTGATAGCCGTCGAAGGTCATGCCCTGAAAGGCACTGACTTCCGGTGCATTCCAGTGGTCGTGCCGGCCCTGCGGCTGGCTGCTGTCGGTGGAGTGCTCGACATTGTCGGTGGTGATGGCGGCCCCCGCGGCGATCGCCCGGATAGCGCGCCCCACGGTGACGCCGTACATGATTACCGACTCGCCCTCGGCGAGATCCTCGAGCGCGAACTTGTGCTTGTGACGAATGGGTTCGACTAGGCGGACTAGGCGGTTGTTGTCCTCGACCTCATGAGCCACCGGCAGGTCCTTGAGTGCGACGCGCACATTGTCGGCGACATGTACGCGTAGACTGGAATGGGCGAAGGTGTCGCTGGCGATGGTTTGGCTCATGTCGTGCGCTCCTCGTCGGCCACCGCCAACTGGTGCTGCTCGCCCAGCCCTGCGATGCCCAGGCGCATGCGTTGCCCCGGCTTGAGGTAAACCGGCGGTTGTTGGCCCATGCCAACACCGGGCGGGGTGCCGGTGGAAATGACATCGCCGGGTTGCAGGCTCATGAAGCGGCTCAGATAGCTGATCAGGAACGGCACCCGGTAGACCATGGTTCGGGTGCTGCCATCCTGGTAACGGTGGCCATCGACTTCCAGCCACATGGCCAAGTCGTGCGGGTCGGCGATCTCGTCGGGGGTGACCAGCCACGGGCCCAAGGGGCCGAAGGTATCGCAGCCCTTGCCCTTGTCCCAGCTGCCGCACCGCTCGAGTTGGTATTCACGCTCGGAAACGTCATTGACCACGCAGAAGCCGGCCACGTGGTCCATGGCGTCGGCCTCGTCGATATAGCGGCCGACCTTGCCGATCACCACGCCCAGTTCGACTTCCCAGTCGGTCTTCTGCGAGCCGCGCGGGATGATGACATCGTCGTTGGGGCCGCAAATCGCGCTGGTCCACTTGTTGAAGACTACCGGCTCGGCAGGAACCTCGGCGCCGGTTTCGGCGGCATGATCGGAGTAGTTGAGGCCGATGCAGATGAACTTGCCGACCCGGCCGACACAGGGCCCCAGGCGCGTGTCCGCGGAGATCGCGGGCAGCCGAGTGGGATCCAGGGTCGCCAACTCGGCCAGGTAGGCGCGACTCAGATGGTCGCCGGTGAGATCGGTGACATGCGCCGAGAGATCGCGGATGACGCCGTCCGCATCCAGCAGGCCGGGTTTCTCATGGCCGACAGGGCCGAAGCGAAGCAGTTTCATTGTCGTCGTGTCCTCTGTGTTCCTTGTTGGGGCAGGGAGTCAGGTCAACCAGCCGCCATCGATGATCTGGGTCGTCCCGGTAGTGTAGGCCGACTCGTCCGAGGCCAGGTAGGTGGCCAGGGCGGCGATCTCTTCGGGCTTGCCCAGCCGCCCCATTGGCTGGCGGGCGATGAAGTCGCGATAGACGTCGTTTTCCTCGCGCCCTTGCTGTACCGCCTGGGCGCGGATGCGTTCCCTGAGCGAGGGGGATTCCACTGTGCCGGGGCAGATGGCATTGCAGCGAATGCCCTGGCCGATGTAGTCGGCTGCCACCGACTTGGTCAGGCCGATGACCGCGGCCTTGGTGGTGCCATAGGCGAAGCGATTGGACACGCCTTTGAGGCTCGAAGCCACCGAGGCCATGTTGACGATGCTGCCGCCTCCCTTCTCGAGCATATCTGGCAGAAAGGCACGGATCATGCGGTACATGGCGGTGACGTTGAGCGCCAGGGACAATTCCCAATCGGCTTCTTCGCAATCCAGCAAGGCACCGCTATGCACAAGGCCCGCACAGTTGAACAGCACATCCATGGGGGGCAACTCGTCAGCTAGCGCGGCAATGGCCCCGGCATCCAAGACGTCCAGTTGGCGAGTTTCAATGCCAGGAGTCGTGGCCAGGTTCTCGAGCTTGTCGGCATCGATATCGGTGGCAATGACCTGGGCCCCTTCACTGGCGAAGCGCAGGGCGGTCGCGCGACCGATGCCTTGGCCGGCAGCGGTGATCAAGGCGGTCTTGTGCAAGAGTCGCATGGCGAGCATTTCCTTGCCTGTTGTTATCGTATACCTGTATGACAGGATACTAGGATGATGTTCGTCTCGAGTATGGTATAGATTCTTACTCTTGCCAACTCGCTGAACCAGGCATAAGCGAAAAAGGGGCGGCCCATTGGGGCCGCCCCTTTTTCATTGGTGAAGCGGATCGAGCTGTCTAGGCTTCGCGCTTGCCGTCCACCAGGCGGCTGACCCCCAGCGGGTTGCCATCCTTGAGCGCATCGGGCAGTAGCCCTGCCGGCAGGTTCTGGTAGCACACCGGGCGCAGGAAGCGCTGGATGGCGGCACTGCCCACCGAGGTAGTGCGCGAGTCGGAGGTGGCCGGGAAGGGCCCGCCATGGACCATGGCATGACACACCTCGACCCCGGTCGGCCAGCCGTTGGCCAGCACCCGCCCGGCCTGGCGTTCGAGTACCGGCAGCAGTGCCTTGGCCGCCTCGAGATCACTGTCGTCCATCTGCAGGGTAGCGGTGAGCTGGCCATCCAGTTGGGTTGCCACGGCCTGCATCTCTTCCGGGTTGGCGCACTCGACCACCAGCGCGCTGGCGCCGAACACCTCGGCCTGCAGGGCGTCATCGGCCAGGAAGTCGGCCGCCGTGGTGGCGAACAGTGCCGCCTGGCACTGGTAGGGGCCGTCACCGGCCGGGCCGCGCGCGATCTGGCGCACCTTGTCATGGCCGGCCAGCGCCCCGACACCGTCTTGGTAGGTGGCGTGGATACCCGGAGTGAGCATGGTCTGGGTGGCGCTGGCCTTGACCGCCTCGCCGGCGGCATCGACGAACGCCTCGAGCTCCGGTCCCGCGAGACCGATCAGCAGGCCCGGGTTGGTACAGAACTGCCCGGCGCCCATGGTCAGCGAGGCGACGAAGCTCTCGGCGATATCGCCACCCCGGTGCTTGAGGGCCTCGGGCAGCAGGAATACCGGGTTGATGGAGCTCATCTCGGCATAGACCGGGATCGGCTGCGGACGCGCCTGGGCGGTCGCCATCAATGCCTGGCCGCCGCGCCGCGAGCCGGTGAAGCCCACCGCCTGGATGCGCGGGTCGGCGACCAGCGCCTGGCCGATGTCGTTGCCGGAACCGAACAGCAGCGAGAACACGCCCTCGGGCAACTCGCACTTGGCCACCGCGGCCTGCACGGCGCGGCCAACCAGCTCCGAGGTGCCGGGATGGGCGGAGTGACCCTTGACCACCACCGGGCAGCCGGCGGCTAAGCTTGATGCAGTGTCGCCGCCGGCGACGGAGAAGGCCAGCGGGAAGTTGCTGGCACCGAACACCGCCACCGGGCCGAGCGGCACGTGGCGCTGGCGCAGGTCGACCCTTGGCAGCGGCTGGCGCTCGGGCAGGGCCGGGTCGAGGCGCACATCGAGCCATTCGCCGGCGCGCACCACCGAGGCGAACAGGCGCAACTGGCCACAGGTGCGGCCGCGCTCGCCCTCGAGGCGCGCCCGCGGCAGGCCGGTCTCCGCCATGCCTCGCTCGATCAGGGCGTCGCCGATGGTCTCGATCTCGCTGGCAATGGTTTCCAGGAACGCCGCGCGCTCCTCGAGCGAGCTTTCACGATAGGTGGCGAAGGCTTCCTCGGCCAGGGCGCAGGCCTGGTCGACTTCCGTCTTGCCACCGCCTGCATAGGTGGGAATCAAAGTTTCGCCGGTGGATGGGTCGATGGCATGGATCGACGCACCATTGGCGACCACTGTCTGTTGGCCGATAAGTTGATGTCCGCTGGGTTGCATGGATGATTCTCCGCTTCTCGATGGTGAGTCAGGGGGTGTCGATCTGAAAGGGCAGGCGATACCAGTGCACGGCGTTGTGGTGAAGGACGGCCTGGCGATGATCGGGGCTGGTCCTTGAAATAGCGGTTTCGATCAGGTCCAGCCAGTCGCGGTAGCTGATCCTGAGGCTGGAGACAGGGAAGTTGCTGGCGAACAGGCAGCGCTCTGGACCGAACAGCTCCAGGGTTTCGCAGAGCAGGTCGAGATTGGCGCTGGGGTCCCAGTCATGCCAGGGCGTGCCCAGCTCCGAGAGCTTGGCCGCCACATTGGGATTGGCAGCCAAGGCGCGCATGCCGGAGCGCCAGGTGGCGAGCCCTCGAGGGGTGCGATCCCACGGCAGCCCGGTGTGATTGAGGATGACACGCAGTCCGGGGAAGGCCTCGAGCGTGTCGGCGGCTTCCTGCAGGTGCCAGGCGGGGACGCGCAGATCCCAGGAAAGCCCGCGTTCGGCCAGCATGGCCAAGCCTTCACACCAGTGACGATCCTGCAGGGTACCGCTGCCACCACGAACGTGGGCGGCCTTGTCCGGGGTGGCGGCAGTCAGCGGCTTGGCACGCACACCGCGGAACAATGGCGAGCCCATCTGGGCATCCAGCTGCGCGGCACATTCCGGCCGACCGAAGGCCGCCCAGCCGACATGTGCCGTGGGCAACCCGTGTCGCTCATGCGTTGCGGCAATCCAGAGGGTTTCGCGCTCCGCCTGGCTACGTTCGGCCTCCGCTTCACAGTGCACACTACCCACCAGCCGGTAGCCTTCGGGCACCAGGGCTTTCAGGTCAGCGACCAGGAATGGTTGGCGGATCGTACGGTAGTCGCCGAGAAAGAACCCTTCCACGGGACGATCTTCCAGCCAGGGATAGGCCACGCTGCCATCCAGGGCCCAGAAGTGATGATGGGCATCGATCAGTGGCTGTTCGGCATTCATTGCTTGGGCAGCTCCTTGCGCGTCGGTGGTGGGCCCGTGTGTCGTCAGTCACGTACCAGCAAGCAGGACACGTCGGGTTCCGCACGCGTGGCGAAGCGGCGAACGACCTTGCCGGATTCCAGATTCAGTACCCCGATGTGGTCGCCCTTCAACGAGACGAAGGCGTGTTCGCCGTTGGGGTGGAAACTCATGGCGATGGGGATGCTGTCGAGCTCGATGTGTCCCAGCGGATTCAGTTGCTGGTCGAACAGCGACAGCGAACTCTCGCCATAGTTGGTGGTGATCAGGCGATGAAGCGGGTCAGAGTAGATGCGATTCGGGTCGCGACCGGTGGTGGCGCTGTTCTGCACCGTCATCGACTCGGTGTCGATGGCGACGATGCTGTCGTCGTCGCGATTGCTGATGAACAGGGTGCGTTCGTCGGCGGACAGGCAATTGCCCTCCGGCTTGCGTCCCGGAATCATCGCAATCGGTGAGAAGGTGGCGTCGTGCGGCTTGAACTTGGTGATGGTATTGCTGAGCAGATTGACGCCGTAGGCCCAGTCGCCACGACGGGTGAGGGCGAACAGGTGGGTCTTGTAGCCACCGGAGGAGACGGCCAGATCCGGAGCCGTGGAATTGAGCGGATCATTGAACAGCAGCAGGGTGTTGTGCCCCTCGCTCATGGCATAGAGGCGATCCTGGTCGTCGATACCGAGACCGTGAATGCGGTAGTAGGGCCAAGTGCTGAGGGTGTTGACGTGCTCGAGGGTCTCGAGGTCGATGACGAACACCGAACATCCGCCCTGGTCGCCGATGCAATCGGCGCCGAGGATGCCGTAGTGGCCGACGAAGGCGTATTTGCCCTGGGAGTCGACCACGAACTCATGCGGGTAGTCGGGTAGACGGATGTGCTTGAGCTCCTCGCCAGTCTGGGCATCGTAAAGGCTCAGGGTGTGAGCGCACTTTTGGTTCAGGAGCAGGACTTCGCGAGCCATCATGTGTGATCTCCAGGGGATGAGAGGGCGCCCGGTGGACGGGCGCCGAACGCTGTGGTCAGGAAATGCCGTCATTGACCCGCGGCATCAGTTGTGTTTCACGGCACCCTGAATGGCATCGATCCATTCGCTGCCGTTCTCGGCGATATAGCTGTCCCAGGTCGGGCGAATCACTTCCTGGAAGGCGGCGGTATCCACGTCTTCCTCGACCCGCATGCCACTGTCACGCAGCGCGGCAATGATTCGCTGCTCATTCTCGATATTCAGTTCGCGCTGGTAGTCGCCGGCTTCACGCGCCGATTCGACCAACACTTGCTGATACGCCGGTGAGAGGCTGGCGAACTTGTCTTGATTCATCACCATGATCAGCGAGGTGTAGGCCTGGTTGGTCAGCGACAGGTAATCCTGGACCTCGTGGAAACCGGCCGACCAGACGATGCCGATGGGATGGTCCTGGGCGTCGACGGTACCGGTCTCGAGCGCCGTGTAGAGCTCGCCGATGGGCATCGGCACCGGGTTGGCGCCAAGCAGCGAGAAGGCCTCGATCAGCGACTTGTTGGAGTTGGTGCGCATCACCAGCCCCTTGACGTCATCGGGTGTCTTGATCGGGTGCTTGGCGTTGGTCATGGCACGGAAGCCGACTTCCCAGAACGCCAGGCCCTTGAGGCCATCGTCCTCCAGCAGGCCGAGCGCCCGCTGACCGACCTCGCCGTCGAGTACCCGATAGGCCTGTTCGCGGTCGGCGAAGATGTAAGGCAGGTCGAAGGCGCCGAGGGCGGGTTCGAGCCCGGCGAAGTTGGGGTTGCCGGACATCTCGATATCGATGGTGCCGCTGCGTACGCCGGAGATCATCTGCTGATCGTTACCGAGTACCCCGTTGCCGAAGACCTTGACGGTGACTTCGCCGTCGGTACGTTCCTCGACCAGTTCGGCGAAGCGTTCCGCCGCGGCCTGCTGGGTATCGCCATGCGGTGCGGCATGTGCCAGCTTGAGTACGGTATCGGCGTGTGCCTGTGACAGCGAGCTGGCGGCGATCAGGACAATCGTGGACGCTTTTATCAGACGTTTCATGGTCTCTCTCTTCTTGGTTGCGCTGCGGTGTATCGGCATGAGCCATGTTTTCAGCTCACGCACGGGAGCTCGATGGTGGCCGTATGTCATTGGTTAGCCGGCCAGCCAGTAGAGCGGGATCGTGATGATCTGCGGGAAAGCCACGAACAGCAGCAGGATCACCACATAGGCCAGGGCGAAAGGCATGACGCCCGACACGGCCTTCTCGAATTTCAGGTTGCCGACGCTGGTGATGACGTTGAGCACGTTGCCCACGGGAGGCGTGATCAGGCCGATGGAGCAGTTGAGGACGAACATGATGCCGAAGTAGACCGGGTCGATGCCGGCCAGCTTGACGATGGGCATCAGGATCGGGGTCAGCACCAGGATGGTCGGTGTCAGGTCCATGACCATGCCGACGATCAGTACCACTGCCATGATCGCCAGCATCAGCAGTCGCGGGTCGTCGGCCAGCGGCTCCAGCATGGCGGAGACCATCATTGGCAGTTGGGCGATGCTGATCAGCCACGAGGCCACCATGGCGGCGGCGACCAGGAACATGACGATGGCGGTACTGCGCGCGGCCTGGGTCAGCACGTCGTAGAGCTGGACAAGGTTCAACTCGCGATAGACCACGGTAGCGACGAAGATCGCGTAGACGGCCGCCACGACACCGGCTTCCGTAGGCGTGAACATGCCGGTCTTGATGCCGCCGATGATGATGACCGGCAGCAGGATGGCCCAGAAGCTCTCCCTGAGTGCCTTGAGGCGTTCGCTGAGGGTGGCTTTCTCGGCCACGACCAGGTCTTCCTTGCGCGTCATGAGCGACCATAGCAACACCAGTGTCGCGCCCATGATCAGGCCCGGTACGATACCGGCCAGGAACAGCTTGCCGATCGAGATGCCGCCGGCCACGCCGATGATGATCAGCGGGATCGAAGGGGGAATGATCGGTGCGATGATGCCACCGGCCGCCATCAGGCCCGAGGAACGCCCGAGCGGATAGCCGGCCTGGCGCATCATCGGCAGCAGCATGCTGGCCAGGGCGGCGGTATCGGCCACGGCCGAACCGGACAGGCTGGCCATGATGATGGCGGCGAAGATGGCCACGAAGCCCAGGCCACCCTTGCGGTGCCCGACCAGTGTCATGGCCAGCGAGACGATACGCTGCGACAGGCCGCCGCGTGACATCACTTCACCGGCGACGAGGAAGAAAGGAATCGCCAGCAGGGTGTAGCTGTCGGCCCCGTTGACCAGGTTCTGCGCCAGGATCTGCGAATTGAACATATCCAGGTGCAGCATCAGTACCACGGCGCTGACCAGCAGGGCGAAGGCGATGGGCACGCTCAGGCCGATGGAGGCGAGCAGCGAGCCGAGGAACAGCGCGATGGTCATGACGCTACTCCTTCACGGGGCGGTGCTGTGGGTGGCGCTGCGGCGGGCATCAGCAGCCGATAGGCCAGGATCACGGACATCAGCACCCCGGCCATCAGGCCGGCCAGGTAGAAGACGCCGACGGGGATGCCGCTGATCGGGGAAAGGTTGCTCCAGTTCAGCAGGGTCTGTTCGTAGCTGCCCTTGAGCAGCATCAAGCAGCAACCCAGCATGACCAGGGTGACCAGACGCCTTAGCACTGCCTGGGCCGGACGCGGTAGGCGCTCGGCCAGCGTCGTCACGCTCAGGTGCTCATGGCGCAGCAGGGCGGTGACGGCGCCCAGGAAGGTCACCCACACGAACAGGAAGCGTGACAGCTCGACGCTGACGGAAATGCCGCTGTTGAAGCCGTAACGAAGCACCACGTTGGTGAAGACCAGCACGATCATGCTGACCAGCGCCAGTACCATCGTGAGGTTGAGTGTCTTCTCCACCCACTGCGTGAGCAGAGCGATAGGGGCGTAGAGGGCCCCCGGCGTAGTTGGCGTCGCCTGGGTATGGCGCTCAGCACTCTGAGACATGATGCGGGTACCTTTTGTGGAAAGCCTGGCGCCTACAGGGAATGCACCCGCACAGGGGTGTCGTTGCTTCTTGGCGCGAAGCGCACCGGGTTGCACAGGGCGCGCCCCAGCGTCGGCAGTTCGATCTCGAAACGGTCGCCATCGCGCACTTCGACGCCATCGGCAAAGCTCAGGGTGGCGGTGCCGAAGTAGTGCACGTGCAGATCGCCGGGGAGTCGGAACTGCGCATACTTGAAGTGGTGGTGTTCCAGGTTGGCGAGGCTGTGGGCCATGTTGGCCTCGCCGGTGAGGAAGGGCTTACACCACATCACCTTGCCTTCGCGCACGATGCGGCTTTCGCCTTCCAGGTATGTCGGCAGTTCGCCGATCAACAGTTCCGGGCCGAAGCTGCATGGCCGCAGCTTGGAATGCGCCAGCCACAGGTAGTTGGCGCGTTCGGTGACGTGGTCGGAGAATTCGTTGCCGACGGCGTAACCGAGGCGGTAAGGCGTGCCGTCGGGGCCATTGAGGTAGACGCCGACCAACTCCGGTTCCTCGCCGGCGTCTTCGGCGAAGGCCGGCACCTCGAAAGGCCGTTCCGGCGCGACGACGATGCTGCCATCGCCCTTGTAGAACCATTCCGGTTGCGCCCCGACTCGCTCGGCTTGCGGTTTGCCGCCCTCGACGCCGAGCTTGAACATGCGCATGGAGTCGGTGAGTTCGCTCTCGTCGGTGTGGGCATGCATGGCCGAACGGGTGTCCGCGCTGCCCAGGTGGGTCAGGCCGGTGCCGGTGACCAGGCAGTGTGCCGGGTCGGGATGGGTGACCGGGGGCAGCAGCAGGCGCTTGTCGAGCGCCTGCTTGTAATCCAGCAGCTCATGGCAGCGGCGAGATGCGATGAACTCGGCCAGGGTCACTCCCTCGGCGATGGCCGCCCGGGCCAGCGCATAGGTGCCGCCGGGAAAGTCGATCAGGCGCAATTGGTCGCGGCTTTCGACTACCGCGGCATACACGCCGCGGGGCGTCATGACTTGTACGATTCGCATGGTGTGACGCCTCACTCGATGATGGTGAACTGGTCGAAGTAACGCTCGTTGAGCGACAGCCCCAACCCGGGGGTGTCATCATCGAGGTCGAGGAAGCCGTTGACCGGCTCAGGATCGCCTTCGAACAGGTAGTAGAAGAGTTCGTTGCCGATCTCGACGTCATGCACCGGGAAGAACTCGGACATCGGCGAGGCCAACGTCGACATGGTCAGGTGGTAGTTATGCATCTGCCCAGCGTGGGGGATCACCGGCACGCTGAAGGATTCGGCGATGGCGTTGATCTTGCGTGCCGCGGTGATGCCGCCGACGCGGTTGGTGTCGTACTGGATGACCGATACGGCCCGCTTCTCGAGTAGCTGGCGGAAGCCGTAGTGCGTGAACTCGTGTTCACCGCCGGAGATCGGAATGCTGGTCAGTTGATTGAGCTCAGCGTAGCCGTCGATATCGTCGGCAATCACCGGCTCCTCGAGCCAGCGCGGCTGGAAGCGCTCCAGCTTCGGCAACATGCGCTTGGCATACTCCAGGTTCCAGCCCATGTAGCACTCGAGCATCAGGTCGATGTCCTCGCCGATGACTTCACGTACCGCAGCGACGCTATCGAGGTTGGCACGCACGCCCTCGGGACCGTCCTTGGGGCCATAGCCGAAGCGCATCTTCATCGCCTTGAAGCCCTGGTCGAGGTAGGACTGGGCCTCTTCCTGCATCGACTTGAGGTCGGTGCGATAGAGCTTGGAGGCGTAGCAGGGAATCTTCTCCTTGGTGCGCCCGCCGAGCAGCTTGAACACCGGCTTGCCCAGTGCCTTGCCCATCAGGTCCCAGATCGCGATGTCGACGCCAGAGATTGCCGCCATGCCGATGCCCTTGCGACCCCAGGCATGGGTGGAGCGGTACATGCGCTGCCACAGGTATTCATAGTCGAAGGGGTCCTGGCCGATCACCAACGGCGCCAGGTACTGGTCGACGATGGCCTTGGCGATGCGCGGTGCCAGCGCCACGTTACCCAGGCCCACCAGGCCGGTGTCGGTCTCGATCTCGACCGTGGTCCAACCATGGAAGCGGAAGGTGCCCATGGAGTCGCCCTTGTCCCACAGCTCGTCCATGGCGTTGGAGCAGAAGTGGGGCGTTGGGGGCACGGTGTGGCCTTTCCATTCGAAGACGCGGGCACGGACCTGGGTGATCTTCATCTTTGGCTTTCCTTGTGTCTGTTAGTGTTCAAGCGTTGAGGGTTTCGAGACGCTGGCGACGCAGGCTCTCGCCCATGCGGCAAGCGATGGCAAAAGCGTTACGGGTCGGGCCGACATCGGCCTTGCCCTGGCCGGCGATATCGAAGGCGGTGCCGTGGGCCGGCGTGGTGATGGGGATCGGCAGGCCGCCCTGGACGGTCACGCCCTGCTTGAAGCCCAGCAGCTTGATCGCGATCTGCCCCTGGTCGTGGTACATGGTGACGATGGCGTCGTACTCGCCGTCACGGGCCTTGATGAAGATGGTGTCGGCGGGGAAGGGCCCGGCGATGGGATAGCCCTGGGCCTGACACTCCTTGACCGCAGGCTCGATGACGTCGATCTCCTCGCGCCCACAGGTGCCGCCCTCGCCGCCGTGGGGGTTGAAGGCCGCCACCGCGACACGCGGCGCTTCGAAGCCGGCCAGGAGCAGCGAGTCGTAAATCAGCTTGCTGGCCGCGACGATGCGCTCCTTGGTCACGTACTGCGCGGCATCCTTGAGCGGGATGTGCGAGGAGATACGCGAGGTCCACAGGGTGCCCAGGGTATTGAACTCGCAGAAGTAGCTGTCGACGCCCAGGTGTTCGGCGAAGAAGTGCAGTTCGTCCTCGTGCTGGAGCCCGCCCTTCTTCATCGAGAACTTGTTGAGCGGCGCGAAGCAGATGGCATCCACGTCGCCGGCCTGGGCGGCTTCCAGACAGCGGGTCAGCACATCCAGTGTCGAGGCGCCGCCAGCGGCGGTTTCCTCGGCATAGGGAACCACGCCCTTGGCGACGGTCTCGACGGGCATAAACACTGGACCGTCGTGGTCGCGGGCAGCGGCGAAGCTATCGACCTCGGGAAGCTGGTGGCTGATGCTGGCAACGTGCTGGCCTTCCTCCCATAGCCAGCGATCGCCCACCAGCACGGTAGGCACCGCGCTGAACAGCGCCGTTTCGGCGAACAGCTTGGCGATCAGTTCGGGCCCGATGCCGGCAGGGTCCCCCAGGGTGACAGCGATGACAGGACGTGAATCGTTCATGAATAGCTCCGGCTCAGTAGAAGAGATTGACGAGGGTCATGGGAATGGCGGGGACATAGGTCACCAGCATCAACACGATGAACAGCACCAGGATCATCGGCAGGTTGACCTTGGTGACTTCCCACATATCGGTCTTGGCGATGGAACAGGAGGTGGCCAGCACCGAGGCGACGGGCGGTGTCTGCTGTCCGATGGCCAGGTTGAGGGTCAGGATCAGACCGAAGTGGATCGGGTCGATACCGATCTGCTGTACCAGGGGCATGACGATGGGCACCACCAGGATGATGGCGGCGGCACCATGCAGGAACATGCCGAGTAGCAGCAGCAGGATATTGAGCAGGGCCAGGACCAGCACCGGATCCTGGGTGATGGCGGTGATCTCGCGGGCCAACTGCTGGGGCAGTTGCATCTCGGTGAGGAACAGCCCGAGTACCGCGGAGGTAGCCACCAGCAGCATCACCACAGAGGTCTGCACCACGCCATCGATCACCGAGCGGTAGAGGATATTGAGGTTCAATTCGCGGTAGATGAGACCGCCGATCAGCAGGGCGGCGAGCACGGCAATGCTGGCGCCTTCGGTGGCAGTGACGAAGCCGCCGAAGATCCCGCCAAGAATGATCACCGGCAACAGCAGGGCCCAGAAGGCTTCCTTGAAGGCCTTGCCCAGCCGGCTCAGATTGAAGGCGTCTTCACGTGGCAGGTCATATTTCACCGCATAGTAGTAGCAGGCACCGGCGAGCCCCGCGGCGCCAAGGAGGCCGGGCACGATACCAGCCACGAACAGCTTGACGATGGAGGTGTCGGCGATGGCGCCATACAGGATCATCGACAGCGACGGTGGAATGATGATCGCCAGTGAGGCCGAGGACGAGGTGATGGCAGCGGAGAAATTGGGGTTGTACTTACGCCGCTTCATCTCCGGGATCAATACCGAACCGGTGGCGGCCACGTCGGCGACCGCCGAACCGGATATCTCGGCGAAGAACAGCGAGACCCCGACGTTGACCATCGCCAGGCCACCGCGCACGAAACCGATCATGGCCGTGACCAGGTTGATCAGGCGCATGGAGATGCCCGAGGTGTTCATCAGGGCACCGGCGAAGATGAACAGGGGAATGGCGATCAGCGGAAACTTGGTGGCCCCATTGAACAGCGTCAGCGGGACGTTGACCAGGGCCTCGGCGCCCATGTTGAGGTAGACGCCCACCACCCCGACGACGCCGATGGCCACCGCAATGGGTACGTTGATCAGCACCAGGGCGAAGAGAGCGGCAATGATGATCAGGAGTGTCATGTGCGATGCTCCTGGAGGTCTTCCTCGGCCTGTCGGATGGCGGCTTCGATCTCTTCCGTCTCGCTGTTCACACCGCTGCGCATCTTGCGCCAGGCCATGGGCAGGCTGAGCAGCTCACAGAGAATGAACAGCGCGGCGCTGATCGGGATCACCGACTGGGTAACATCGAGTCCGATCCAGGGCAGGGAAACCAAGCTGTCCCAGGCGAGCACCTCGAGTACCCGATAGCCGTAGAACGCCACGACGGCGAAGAAGCCGATCACGATGACTTCCGAGGCGATGAACAGGGTGGTGCGGATGGCTGCCGGTGCGCGGCTGACCAGACCGGGGAACCCCATATGGGCACGCTTGAGGGCCGCCAGGTTGGCCCCGTAGAAGCTCAGCCAGGCCAGGCCGATCGAGGCGACCTCGTCGTACCAGGCAATCGAACTGCCCAGCATGCGAAAGCCCACGGCACCGACGACGATGGCGGTCAGGGTCAGCAGCAGGGCCACGGTGAAGACCTCCAGAAGCCGTTCCAGCAGGAAACGCGAGCGGTCGATCAGCGCCATGACACCTGCCTCCCGTGACGTTGAGTGAGAGGGCGCCTGGACGGCGCCCGAACGTGAGGACATGAGGTATCACTCCTCGGCCAGCGCCATGGCGCGGTCGACCAGTGCCTGACCGTCCGGCACCTTTTCGGAGAAGGACTGGTAGACGGGGTTGCTGGCTTCGACGAAGGCGTTGCGATCGACCTGGTTGATCTCCATGCCGGCCTCGCGCATGGTGCTGAGCAGGCTGTCGTCGAGCTCCGTACCCTTGGCCAGCGCCCAGTCCTGGGTCTCGGCGGCGACCTCGCTGATGGCGGTACGCACGTCTTCGGGAAGTTTCTCCCAACCGCTCTTGCCCGCGGTCAGCCAGATCGGTGAGTAGACATGGTTGGAGAGCGACAGGTAGTCCTGGACCTCCTGGAACTTGGCGCCATCGATATTGCTGAGCGGGTTCTCTTGACCGTCGACGACCCCGGTCTGCAAACCGACGAACACTTCGGAGAAGGCCATCGGCGTGGGGTTGGCGCCCCAGGTGCGGAACATCAGGGTGCGCCACTCGCTCTGTGGCGTGCGGATCTTGAGACCATCGAGATCCTGGGGCGTATTGATCGGCCGTTCGCTGTTGGTGATATGGCGGAAGCCATTCTCCCAAGTGGAAACGAGGTGCAAGCCCTTGGCGTCGGCGCTTTCGGCCAGGTCGGTCATCACGATGTCCTGGTCGATGCGCTTGAGGTGGGCGCGGTCCTTGACCAGGAACGGCAGGTCGAACAGCGCGAAGTCGGGCGACACCGAGGACATGATCGAGGAAATCGCCGCCAGGTCGACGGTGCCCAGGCGTAGTTTCTGGATCAGTTGGCGCTCGTCGCCCAATTGGCCACTGTCGTAGTATTCGACCTGGTGCTCATCTCCGAGCCGCTCCTGTAGGCGCCGGGTGAATTCCTGGGCGGTCTGGCCCTGCAGGCTTTGCGGTGTGCCACCGATGGCGAAGACGATCTTGTCGGCCTGGACTTGCGTCGCGGCGAGGCTCAGGGACAGCGCGGACAGGCCGAGGAGTTTCTTGAACATGGCGTGGTGATCCTTGTTGTTCTCATGTGGATGTGATGTTTTGCTTAACTGGTCTACTGGTTGGTTAACCGTACCAGTTGTATTCAATCTAGATATCATGGCAGCGAGCCGTCAAGCCAATACCACTGTTTTTAGACTTTTGTCGTATCTCGCTGTCGGTAGAGGGGTAGCAATATTCGGCTTTCTGGTCTATTGTTTAGACCAGTTGGGAAGAGAAGGGCCTTATGGACAATCCAGCGTTCGCCTTTGAAAAGGCACTCAAGAACAAGACCAAGAAAGACATTCTGGCCGATAAGTTGGTCGAGATGATTCAGACGGGATTACTGCGTGACGGCGATGTATTGCCCAGTGAACGTGAGCTTGCCCAGCTCTTCGAGGTAAGTCGGGAGACAGTGAGAGGGGCGTTGTCGCAGATCACCGCTTATGGGTTGATCAGTGTCTCGCATGGCAGCAAGACGCGTATCCGTGCCAGTGACGAGGTGCTGGCGCGGTTCCGTTCCTCTCAGCCGGAAGACGCTGCCAGTGAAGTGAATCGCTTCGATGTGGATAGCGTGTTCGAGAGTCGTATCGTGGTCGAGGCAGCCATCGCCCGTCGTGCCGCCATCAATATCGATGCCGAAGGCATCGACAAGCTGGAGCGCTTGCTCGAGGCCCAGAGCAAGCTATTCGACTCCCCGGTGCATTTCCAGTTGTCCGACCAGAATTTCCACAAGCTGATCTCCGAATACGCCAACAACGAGATCCTGTTGCGTTATGCCGGAGAGCTGTATGCCTATGGTCTGAATATCCGCCGCCAGGTAATGGTCGAGGCCGGTGCCATCGAGCGTAGCTACCATGAGCATGGCCATATTGTCGAGGCGTTGAAGCGCGGCGACCCGGATGCCGCCGAACGTGCCATGCTGGCTCATCTCGATAGTGTCTATCGCACGACGAAGGCAAAGATGGTGTCTTGAGCAGTATGTTGAAATGAACAATTTCCGTGTTAGGGAAAATACAAGGGGGCGGCCAGTGGACCGCCCCAAGAGGTTCCAGTTCTTTTCGACTTCCTACTTCCTACTTCTCTCTTTTGCCGTCCACCAACCGGCTCACGCCCAGCGGATTGCCATCCTTGAGCGCTTCGGGCAACAGCCCTGCCGGCAGGTTCTGGTAGCACACCGGGCGCAGGAAGCGCTGAATGGCCGCGCTGCCCACGGATGTAGTGTGGGAGTCGGAGGTCGCCGGGTAGGGGCCGCCATGGACCATGGCGTGACACACCTCGACCCCGGTCGGCCAGCCGTTGGCTAGCACCCGCCCGGCCTTGCGCTCCAGCGTCGGCAGCAGCGTGCGGGCGGTATCCAGGTCGCCGCTGTCCATCTGCAGGGTCATGGTGAGCTGACCTTCGAGGTGGTCGGCGATGCGCTGCATCTCGTCGAAATCGGCGCACTCGACCACTAACGCACTGGCACCAAACACCTCGGCCTGCAGGGCGTCGTCGGCCCGGAAGTCGGCACCGCGGGTGGCGAACAGTGCCGCCTGGCACTGATGCGGCCCGTCGCCGGCCTGGCCACGAGCGATCTGGCGCACCTTGGGGTGGGAAGCCAACGCTCCGATACCGTCTTCATAGGCGGCGTGGATGCCCGGAGTGAGCATGGTCTGGGCCGCACTTTCATTCACGGCCGTGCCGGCGGCGTCGATGAAGGCTTCGAGTTCAGGCCCCTGGATCCCGATCAGCAGCCCCGGGTTGGTACAGAACTGCCCGGCGCCCATGGTCAGTGAGGCGACGAAGCTCTCGGCGATATCGTCAACCCGATGCTTGAGGGCCTCGGGCAGCAGGAACACCGGGTTGATGCTGCTCATCTCGGCGTACACCGGGATCGGCTGCGGGCGTGCCTGGGCAGTGGCCATCAACGCCTGGCCGCCTTTGCGCGAGCCGGTGAAGCCCACCGCCTGGATGCGCGGGTCGGCGACCAGTGCCTGGCCGATGTCGTTGCCCGAGCCGAACAGCAGCGAGAACACCCCTTCGGGCAGGCCGCACTTGGCCACGGCGCGCTGAATGGCGCGGCCGACCAGCTCGGACGTGCCGGGATGGGCGGAGTGGCCCTTGACCACCACCGGGCAGCCGGCGGCTAAGCTTGATGCGGTGTCGCCGCCGGCGACGGAAAAGGCCAGCGGGAAGTTGCTGGCGCCGAACACCGCCACCGGGCCGAGGGCGATATGGCGCTGGCGCAGGTCGACCCTTGGCAGCGGCTGGCGCTCGGGCAGGGCCGGGTCGAGGCGCACGTCGAGCCACTCGCCGGCGCGCACCACGGACGCGAACAGGCGCAACTGGCCGCAGGTGCGGCCGCGCTCGCCCTCGAGGCGCGCCCGCGGCAGGCCGGTCTCCGCCATGCCGCGGGTAATCAGTTCGTCACCGATGGCCTCGATCTCGCTGGCAATGGTTTCCAGGAACGCCGCACGCTCGTCGAGCGAGCTCTCGCGGTAGCTGGCGAAGGCCTCCTCGGCCAGCGCGCAGGCGCGTTCGACCTCGGGCTTGCCGCCGCCCAGATAGGCGGGCGTCAATGTCTCGCCAGTGGCGGGGTCGATGGCGCGAATCTCGGTCTGATTGCCGCTGATGGCCTGCTGGCCGATCAGTAACTTGCCTTCCAGTGTCATCTTCGGCTCCTGTGTCGTTACAGTGAATGGATGCGGACGTCGAAGGTGTCTGCCTCGAAGCGTAGCGGATTGCACAGCGGCCGCCCGAAGAGTGCCAGGTCGATCTCGAAACGGTCACCGTCGCGGGTCTGGACGCCGTCGGCGAAGCTCAGGGTCGCGGTGCCGAAGAAGTGCACATGCACGTCACCAGGTCGACGGAAGTTCGCGTACTTGAAGTGGTGATGTTCGAGATTGGCCAGGCTATGCGCCATATTGGCCTCGCCGGTCAGGAACGGCTTCTCCCACAGGGTCTCGCCATCGCGCACGATGCGGCTGGTGCCTTCCAGATGCTTGGGCAACTCACCGATCAGAAGTTCCGGACCGAAGCTGCAGGCGCGCAGCTTGGAATGCGCCAGCCACAGGTAATTGAAGCGCTCGGTCACGTGATCGGAGAACTCGTTGCCAATGGCATGGCCGACCCGCCACGGACGGCCATCGTCGCCAATCACATAGAGGGCGGCCAATTCCGGTTCCTCGCCGGCATCCTCGGCGAAGGCTGGCACCGGGATTGGGGCTTCCGGGGCCACGATGCAGCCACCGTCGCCCTTGTAGAACCACTCCGGCTGGGCACCGCTCTTGCCAGGCGCGGGCTTGCCGCCTTCGACACCGAGCCTGAACATGCGCATCGAATCGGTCAATTCGCTGTCGTCGGCCTGGGGCTGGTTTGAGGGCTGGGCATGCATGGCGTCGCGGGTATCGGCACTGCCTAGGTGTGTCAGTCCGGTGCCGGTGACCAGGCAATGTGCCGGATCGGGATGGGTCAGCGGCGGCAACAGGCGGCGCTCGTCTATCAAGGCCTGGTAGTCGAGCCGGGTGTCGGTCAGCGCCGACTCGATGGTGTCGCCGAGCGATTTGCCGGCCGCGATGGCGCGCCGGGCCAGCGTGTAGGTGTCGGCGTCGAGCAGCCTGACCTGTTGTTCGTTTTCGACCAGCGCGGCACACACCTGGCCTTGGTAGTCACATTGAATCAAGCGCATGGGGGAGTCCTCGAAAGGGGGCATCGTCGTTGGTCAAGCGGTGCCGTGTTGGGCAAGATCACATTTCCATGCGTGACGAGCGGGTCGCCAGCGCACCGGCGACCCGCGGTCGGTTGACGTAAGTCGGAATCAGAGAAGGTTGCGTGAGCGCAGGAAGGCCGTCGCCGAATCGTAGATCTTCTGGGTCATCTCGTTCTCATCGGCCCACTCTTGCCATTCCTGCTCTGCCGCAGCACTGAACTTCTTGCGTTCCTCGGCGGGCAGGTCGAAGGGGTGGACATTGGGGTCGTCCTGGAGCTTCTGCAGGGTCTCGATGTCCTGCGCCTTGAGACGCGCGATCAGATCATAGGCCATGCCGTCGAAAGCCGTCTCGAGCGTTGCCTGCAGGTCTGTGGGCAAACCGTCCCAAATATCCTTGTTGATCGACACGGCAATCATCGGCATCGAATGGAAGCCCGGATACAAGGGATAGGGGGCGAAGGAGTGCAGGCCCATGGCGTCATTGTTCGATAGCACCGTGGAGTCGGCGGCATCAATGACCTTCTTCTCCAGGCCGGTATAGACTTCGGAACCGGGCAGGTTCACGGGGGAGGCGCCGATACGCTCGAAGATGTTGTAGACCATGCCCTGCGGAGCGCGGATCTTCAGGCCCTGGAAGTCTTCGAGGGTTTCGATGGGCACGGTGGAAGGCACCGATTCCAGCGGGAAGGTCGCCGCTCCGATCAGGTGCACGCCATAGGGTTCGACCAACTCGTTGTAGAGGTCTTCACCACCGCCCTGCTTCATGTATTCCAGGAAGTCGTAGGGGTCGTTCCAGGCCCCCACCAGGTTGCCGAGCATGCCGAAGGCCGGATTCTGGCCAGAGAAATAGCTGGGATCGGTCATATGGCCCTGGATGATGCCGGCACTGACGGCGTCCAGGGTTTCGGTCGGCCCGACGATGGCGTTGATCGGCATCACTTCGATTTCGACCCGCCCGTCGGTCATGCGATTGATCTTGTCGGCCCACTCCTGCTTGATCTTGAAGCTCGGCTCGCCGGAGGTCTCCGATGCCTGGAACTTCCATTCATAGTCGGCCGCCTGGGCCGTGGATAGACCGAGCAACAGTGCTGAGCCGGTGAGGATCAGGCTGTGCTTGAGGTTGAGCATAGGGGGAACTCCATCGGGTGTTGTTTTTTGGTTTTGTCTGGTGCGTGGTCGGATAAATGTTGAACATATGGTGGCTATGTTCAACATATACTTTGGTAGGGTCGAGTTATACTGGTAATTTGGTTTAGGTTGCATACCTCGACGAGAACACGCTTTCAACCCAACCACAGGTAAGCGCATGCCTCCCATCAATCTTGGTCTCGTAGGCTTTGGCAAGATCGCTCGCGACCAGCACCTTCCGGCCATCGCGGCCAACTCCGGCTATCGGCTGGTAGGCATTGCCGACCCGCATTCTCGCCTGGACGGCGTGGCGCATCATGCATCGCTGAAAGCAATGCTCGACGCGACTCCCGCACTGGATGCCGTGGCGATCTGCACGCCGACGCATCTGCGCCACTCCCAGGCGCGTCTCGCCCTCGAACACGGCAAGCACGTGCTGCTGGAAAAACCCCCCGGTGCGACGCTAAGCGAAGTCGATGAGTTGAGCGACTTGGCCGAGCGGCGGCAGCTCACGCTCTTTGCTGCCTGGCACTCGCGCTTCGCGCCTGGTGTGGCTCAGGCGCGACAGTGGCTGGCTGGGCGCGAGATTCGTGCCGTCGAGATCGAATGGAAGGAAGACGCGAGGGTCTGGCATCCCGGTCAGACGTGGATCTGGGAGCCTGGTGGGATGGGCGTTTTTGACCCGGGGATCAATGCGTTGTCCCTTGCCACCGAGATCCTGCCGCGGCCGTTTTTCCTGCGTTCGGCGAATCTCGCGGTGCCGAGCAACTGCCAGACGCCGATCGCCGCCGACCTGGCGTTCAGCGATGTCCAGGAGACGCCTATCCGGGCAGCCTTCGATTTCCGCCAGACCGGCCCTCAGACCTGGGATATCCACGTCGACACCGAGGCGGGCCGGCTGAGCCTGACCCAGGGGGGGCGTCGCCTGAGCATCGACGGGCGCGTGGAGCTGGAGGCCGAGGAACGGGAATATCCCGGTCTGTATGCTCGCTTCGCCGAACTGGTGGCGGGGCGGACCTCCGATGTCGACGTGGCGCCCTTGCGGCACGTGGCGGACGCGTTTCTTCTCGGCCGCAGGAAACGGGTTGCCGCCTACGTCGAGTGAATTTCGGACGAAGAAGCAATCGACGACGGCGGCAAGCACTGGCAGGTAGCGTACGGTGAACGACTTTATTGGGAGGCCGCCGTTTTCGCCTCAGAAGGCGACGGCTGCGGCGGCAGAAACTCCGAGTCGAACATCGCCCGGTCCAACCGCTGTGCCCAGGCCATGACCGGGATCATCTTGTCGTCCGGTCCACCACGCACCGGATTGACGAACTCCCAGGCAATTTCTCCTTCCGGCGTCACCTCCAGGAGGCGTCCACCGTCCGATTCCGTGATCAGCGTATTGCCGTTCGCAAGACGCTGCTGATCCCCGCGGATACGGCTCGCGAATGGTTGCTCCGGCGTCCCGCGATACTGCCAGACGATCTCCATCGTCTGTGGATTGAACTCGATGATGCGCGACTCCCCCTCCGCCTCATCGTGGTTTCCGCGGTTGTCGAACAGCAGGATATGGCCGTTCGGCAGGATGTCCGGGTCATGTTGCGCATCCCAAGGGCCCCGTGTGACCCAAGTGAACTCCTCGGTCCCGGGGTCGAATACGGCAATCACATGAAGGGCACGGAAGGAGAGCAATACCTGGCCTTCTTCAGCGAAAGGAAAATTCCTGGCCTTCTCTCGGTCGATGTATTCGACGGTATTGGTATGCAATGGATCCCACAGGCTAAGACCGGGCACCGACTCCAGCAGACGTCGATATTGCGACTCGCCAAGCGTGGTGACCAAGCGGGTCTTCTGTAGCTCTTCGCCATCCGGCGACAACACGACAAGGAAATCCTCGAGCCGCGGCTGTTTCCCCAGCACGTCGACCTCATCATCGACGACCTCATGGGTGAGCACGTAGATCTTGCCATCCGGGGCAATATCGAGTTGATGATGGGCACGTCCCGGGTAACTCCAGATTACGTTGGAATCGCGATCGAGCTTGACGACCCCGTAACCATATGGCGTATCGCCATTGCCTTCGTAGAGCGCGACCAAGTCGCCGTTCGGAAAGGCACGCGCGTTGCGCATGTGCACGAACTCGTCGGGGCGTGGTTTCTCGATGCTGCCGACACCTTCTTGCCAAATCTCGCTGAACGGGCGGCGCCACTCATGCACCACGTCGCCGTCCATATCGATCAGGTATGCTGCGGAGGCATCGCCCGAAGTATAGAGGGTCAGGCCATCCCGCGTCTGATTTGACTCGTGAATGGTCACCCCCTCGTCGGAACGGCGTTCCTCGCGCCAGATGTCACCCGCATAGACGTCGCGGTATTGCGTGAACTGATTATAGAGCGCTATGCCAGCCTGATAGGCACGCTCGATCTGGGGGCCGGGAAAGGTCTCGCTCACGGCCATGATAGCCCCGGCAAGAAAGATGAGGGCCATCAGCGCTAGCCATGAGAGGGTACGAAAAATCTTGTCCAAAAGGGAAGGCTGCTCGGTCGACGTCGAGCGCGTGTTGCGGGTTTTCGATGTGTCCATATCTTACCCTGTCCGGTTCAGTGGTATATGCTCCACCCCCTTCCTGTCATTGTCAGGCTCAGGTTGGTAGCGTATTGCTTCCGCAATACGACAACAGAGCAAGAGATTAGTGCCTTCTTCGATCCGCTTTTTTATGTGAACCACCGCTGTAACGGTGATGATGAAATATCATTAATACTGATGTATGAATGTGTGTAGTGATATCAAGAGGTCGTTGGTTTTTCAAGGAGGGTATAAATGGTTGCTTCCATCAAATAAAAAATCAAACAAGATAAACATTTTTATTTATATTTTTACATTTAAAAAATGTACTGCTCTTCCATTTTCTACTATAAGATTTTTAGCTCGAGTGGTTTTGTGATTTCTTCATCAACGCAGGGCGTTCGAGGCCGGCGCGTGTGCCGGCCAGGTCAATTCGCACACCAGGAGGGGAAGCTTTAAATAGCCGAGGAAGTATGCTGCTTGCTGCAAGGTGGCGCTAATTGGGCGGCGATTTGCTGTGCCTCACGGTCAGCTCGCCTTCTTGATTCTGTGTCGATATCACTGCCGAAGAGGGTCTTTTCCACGACCACGGAGGACACATCGGTCACTCCGACAAACTTCAGCCAAGATTCGAAATACGGCTTCTGGAAATCGAATTCTTGCGCCGGGGTAAATGATCCCGCCGTGTAATCCAAGCCTCTTGCATATACGACAACCGCTTTCTTGTTGTTAAGCAAGCCGCCGAAACCCTCTTCAGCGTCGAATGAGAAAAGAATGTCCTTCTGTGAGACAAGATCAATGAAATGCTTGAGTTTATAGGGAATGCCGAAATTCCAGAGGGGGATGGAGAAGATGAGGATGTCTGCTTCATGCAGATGATCGGCTAAGGATCGCAGCCCATCCCAGGCGCTCTTCTGCGTCTCTGTAAGGGGCGTGTCGCTGAGTCCGGCATATTTCGCTGCCATGGCGTCTTCATCGAACTCAGGCAGATCCATACGCCAGAGATCCAAGGTTTTCACCTCAGTTGCGGGGTATCGTTGGCAATAATGGGAGATGAATGCCTGAGCGATCTCCAGTGAAGCGGACCGCTGTCGCCGTGGAGAAGATGCAATATGCAGTACAGTAGACATAAGACAGTGCTCCAATATCTGGAGAATTTATTTCAGCACATGAAGGGTAAAAATATAAATGGCGTTATATGATATTTTTTATAAGGGGGTGAAATATATGTTTTTGACCAAGCATTCTTCAAAATCTCGACGAAAATGGTTTTGCATGCTTTACTGAGTCATTGGGCGCGCTTGTGAAAGAGAACGGTATGACCCGGCAACCTATTGTTTCATATGAATTTTCCTGGAACAGGAAGTGCCAGGAATCCGAGTGGGGTATAAGCAATATATTATAAGCCATAACGGTATTTATCACGGAGTGATATGAATGCTTGATCTACTACTGCTCAGAAGCTTTGTCACGGTGATAGACGAAGGTAGCTTCACGCGTGCTGCCAGCCGTCTTCATCTGACCCAGCCGGCAATCAGTGGACACCTGCGTCGCCTGGAAGCGCAAATCGGCAAGCCATTACTGCAACGAACCACCCGCTCGGTCGAGGTGACGCCGGATGGTGAGTGCCTGGTTGGTTATGCCCGCGCCATACTCGCGCTGAACCGGGATGCCATGACGCAACTCTCGCGCTCCACCTTTCAAGGCAATATACGCATCGGGGTCGCCGAGGATTTTTCGCACCCACGACTTCTGCGCACATTGCAGGATTTCATGCAGGATAATCCGAAAATCGAAATCGGGGTGCGGGTCGGCATTCCCGGTGACATGATCAACGCGATGAAGAGAGGATATGTGGATCTGGTGCTGGGTGCTCAATGCGGCGCACGTGAGCCAGGGCGGCTGCTATGGCGCGAGCCACTGGTATGGGCCTGGGCAAGCCAGGCGGCAATCCGCTTACCATCACCGCTCCCCCTGGCGCTGTTCCCCGAGCCGTGCCCTTACCGTGAGGTCGCGCTTGCCAAACTGGCACAGTCAGGTATCGCCCAGCGTACTGCCATGCTGTGCATGAGCGGAGCCAGCTTGCGCGCAGCTGCGACGACCGGTTTCGCCATTGCCCCCATGCCCGCCAGCCAACTCTCGCCGGGGCTAATGGCCTTGACGCAAGAGCATGGCCTGCCCCAGTTGCCGGATGCAGAGTTCATGCTCATTACCAGCCCAACCGGAGACCAGGCAGTGCTGACCGCACTGGCGGACAGCATTGTCGAGAGTTTGACTTCTCGCGCAGTGGCCGAACCGGCTTGAGTATGGTTTCTGTTTTAAGTGCCTGAATTTTCCCCATGCATGATAAATACTTGGGCGCTGCTCCACGTTAGCTCAATCATTTATCAAGAAACGTGACTTATTCTTGGGGCAGGCACATTTTAAACTGAAGCGATTGCTCGCTTCGCCGTGACAGCCCATTACTGGACAGCCAGTCAATAAACAACAGCGCCGTGTTGCATAGTTGAGGACAGGAGGCCTCTTCGATGAGACCCATACCACTCCGCCCTTTTCGTTTGCCGACTTCGTCACAGGATGATTTGCCCACTAACGCCTTCAGCATGGCACTCGAGCTGGCGCAGAGAATCGTGACGGCCAGGCAATCACAAGCACCTGGAAATGGCACCTCCAGCGGAGTGACGATCCACAAGATACAGTCCGGGAACACGACTCTCGACGTCGGTGGAGATTACGGCTACACATTGCCAAATCTGGAGTTGATGGTTCCGGTACTGCATGACAATTCGGATGTCGAAGTCGAAGACGACACACTGAAGATCCGCGATGAAGCCCTGTTCCAGGCCGTGAAGACAGCCGTCGAGCCGTGGGACGATTATCTCGAGTCCGATGAAGGAGTACGGCAACTTCAAGCAGGGGCGGAGGGAGACGGCGCTGTCGAGGATATTGCCGGAAGCATCGCCGAAAATGTCGGCGAGGACATTGCTGAAGATGTCATCGAGGATGTCACCCAGGGCCAGAGTCTCGACGAGGTGGCCGAATCACGCGGGATATCCCGCGACCAATTGATCGCCCGGTTGGAAGCGGCGGGATTTGATGTCACGACAATAGAGCCGACAAACAAGAACGGTGATGTCGAAGGAGTGGAGATTCGCCAGACGACGGCCGACGAGGGTGCTGAGACGGGCAAGTTGATCGTCGGCTCCTATGACGACCATCATAATGACGCACGCACCACGCGCTATACCGACGCCGATGGCAATAAGATCCGCCGAGTCGAATATGCCGATGGTGAGATCAGCGAATCCGTTACCGATACTGAAGGAACCGAGACCACTACCGTCACGAAACCCGACGGCACGGTTGTGGAGACCGTCATCGAGGCCAACGGGCGCCAGACCAAGACAACCACGGAGCCGCCGGAGAACGGCAAGCTCATTACCCACGACGTCAAGCCGGGCGAGTCCCTGAGCGAGATAGCCGGCCAATACGAAGGAGTGGAGGGATGGCAGGATCTTGAGCCGGACAACCGCGACTTCTTCAACGACCGTAACCCGAACCTTATCCATCCTGGTGAAGAAATCACCATTGGGGGTGGACGGACCACGGTAGAAGTCACCCACAAGGGCTATACGTTGACGACTGAGCCGGATGGCGAGATGAGCTTGCGGCGCCACGAAGATGGGGTGAAGTTCGATATCGAGCAAGGTTCTCCAGAGGCCTCGCTTGTCGAATTGCTGATGGAAGTCAATCTCGACAGCCATGATCCACAGAAAGCTAAAGAAGCCGAGATCATTCAGACAGTAGTCGAAAAGGCGCTGGCTGGAAAAGCCATTGAAGCTTTCAAAGGACAAGGGGAAGGGCCACAGCAAGCTATCAACGAGGGAAAACCAGGTCGGAACGTGACCCTCGAAGATCCTTATGGCGACCCTCCAAGTGAAGCACCGCCCTCAGGCGGCGACTGGGTGCCAATGCACGGGGTCTGGCTGGACCCGGAGGTTGCATCAACGATCGCCGCCCAAAATGTCACACTTACCAGCCTGATCGAAGCGCAGGCACAGCTGGATGTCTACGCCCTCGATCCAGACTATAAAGAAGCCATGACCAATGCCGGCGTGACTCTGGACGAAGCGTTCGCCCCCCATGGCCTGAGTTGGATACGCCCAGACCCGAAAGGCAAGCAGAAAGGTGCCGAAGAACGCTTGGAACAGGTTGGCCAGGCTAAAGAGGAATACCAGGAAACACAGAAACTTCTCAAACAGGCGATCGCTAAACAAGAGGAGATGGCACCGCTTCTTACTCCTTCCTTTGAAGTATGCAAAGAGGATGACACAGAGGCCGACATACAGCGCCGAGCGGATAAAGGAGATAAGCGAGAAGCTGCACAAGCCCAAGTCGACGCCCTCTTCTATGGAGCGGGCCTGCACAGTAGCAAGGGCGACGACCTGCTTGCCACTCATACCGTTGATCAACTTCGCCACCAGCTCGAGAACACCGATCCCGACACGAAAGCGTATCGAACTATCGAAGGCGCCCTCAAGGATGCAGAAGCCGTTCAGAAGAAGACGGGTAAGCAATTGGAAACGGCTCAAGCCTATTACGACTTCTATGCAGCCAAGAGTGAAGCCGGAGAACTAAGGCTGCAAGCTTATGATAAAAGAGATGAGCTGCTTGCTGTCTTCAACGCCGAGAAAGGTCTTCTGGAAGAGGGAAAACAGTTTTCCACCGTAGGAGGCGACTACCTGGGCGAGTTTACTGGCCAACAGGTTATTGAAGAGCGAGAGGATGGGCTTTGGGTCATCACTCACTTTGAAGAAGGGACCACGGATGAACCGCTGGCCCCCGACGAAATGTCATCCTTTTGGGAGGAGAACCGGGATCCCGAGCTCACGAGGCAGTGGCTTAAACTTGTCGATAATCGACAGGAAGCGCATGAGAATGTTGCCCACGCGGGTAGGGATCTCCACCAAGTATTGGAGGATCAACTCGGTGTCACGCTCGAAAACCTCGGCACCGAGACCGGCGACCTGAAGCAGGAACTGGATGAACTGCTCAAAAAGCATGGTCCAGGAAGCACTGAGCGCCCCGATGATGCGCTTCCCGATGGCACCGAGCCGGTCAAGATTACCATCGGTGATCATGAGGTTCAGGTAATTCCACAGGTTGCGGAAGGCTATGAAGAAAACGGATTGGGTGCGTTAACGGAAAGTGGTCAGCCGATAGGAATCGAGATCGATGGGGAGTGGCGATGGGTCCATCCCGAAATGGCCATCACCCGTATTGCCTTGGATGCCGCAAAGGACCAAGAAAAGGATCAAGGTCAAGTTCTCTCACAAGCCCAGGAAGTCGCCAGGCGCACTGCTGAGAGATATGACTTACTGGCCACCCAGTCAATGCAACGTATGGGAGAATCGGAAACGGAGTACAATGCTTGCCTGGACTACGGTTATCTCGACGAACAAGAAGAGCAGGCGCTGGATAGTATCTATCAACCTCTGTTCCAAGAGCTCTACAAGAAGGAGGGATTCGATAACGAATTCGAGCGCTTGGGTGCAAGCGACATAAAGGAAAGGGTAGGAAAAGTTCTGGGATTGAATGGAGCTTCAGAAAAAAATCGTGAGTCGCTGGAAGAAGTCACAGAAGCCATTCATGACATTGGGGGAAGCAATCCCGAGATCAACGATGTTCCCTTCTTCTATGTCGATGACACGGTAGGTAAGACGCAAGCGGCATTGATTGCTGTCAGAAATAGTGACGGCGATATCCGGTATGTCGATGCGACTGGAAAGGATTTCTCGAGCCTAGAAGACTTCGTAGACAATAACGATCAGTTCAGTGAAGAAGGCAAATTGGTCGTCCCGAAAGGGCTTGAAATGAAGCCCGGAGAGGACAACACCATTCCTCTCGAGGTCGTCAATGCGCGCAATGTTTCGATATTTGAAAAGAGCGTCGACCCCCTCGTGGGCATTGGCACTGGCATTGCCACGGCTCTGTCCTTCACCCCGGCCGCGCCTGTGGCGGCCCCACTAGCCTACTTAGGGGGCGGTTATCTTGGCTTCAGAGCCGCGCAGCATCAGATAAACCATCTCCAACATGGCGGCGACTGGTACGATTGGGAATCGAGCATGAACTACCTCTCGGTTGCTACCACGCTCCTGCCCGTAGGCTCCAGTGTCCTGCGCACCATCGGCATGCCAGGCATGATGAGGGGTGTCCACGGCATCCACGTAACGAGAGGGGAAGCCTTCCTGACCAGTATTGGCGCCGTCAAGCCGAGTTCGATGCTTGCCGGCCACGCGACAACCTACCTGCGGAGCACCGATGGGTTGAACCGAATTGCCCGAAGTTTGGATTGGGGGGCGATAGGTACCGGTGTGCCGCTCATGGCCATGTCTGCTTATAACCTGGTCGTTAATGGCGACCAAATGTCGGATATCCAAAAGACAGAGGCCATCGTTGGAGGGCTGACGGGCCTCGTGGGAACGGGGCTGGGTATTCACGGGCTTTGGCGGACCAGGCCTAATCGAGGGACACAAGCCATAAGCGGAAACGGACCCGACCCACAAGCAGGAGGAAGTGGCCCGAACGTCCCGCCTGGAGGACCAGAACTAGGTCCAACACCAAACCTGGTCGTTTATGAAGCGGGCCCCGATGGCGTCTATCGCCCCACCGATGAAAGGGTTTCCCACGACCCTAGCAAGACCATCATTCGCCATGAAGATATCTCGGATAGCGATGTGTCGCAGGCGGCTCGCACCACACAGGACATAGCCGCACTACCTGCTCGCGATCACCAAGAACTTGAAGGTTATCACCCCTCCCACCCTACTCGATCTCAATCGTCTTCACCTGAGATGAGCGAAAGTGCAGCAGTCAGTCACAATGGGTCATCCCCGCGGCACTCATATAGAACCATTCAAGTCGATGGCGCGCCAGTTGAGGTCAAGTTCCTGTCGGGGCAACCGCCCAAAAGCGACGAAAGTGTCTATGTATTACCGGATGATGGTCCGCGCGCAAGTACGGAAGAGCTGGTTGCAACGGGCAAGACCCACATCATCGGGCTCAATCCGAATACCCGAGAATGGGAAGGCGCGCCGTTGGTGCTTGGGGCATCGGAGGATCATGCATCGTCACAACCTTCCAACACTGAAAATCGAGTTAAGATACCACCCGTTGCTTATTACAAAGAGCCGAGTACCAGTTGGATCGGAGCGCGAGTTCCTGGCCACCCAGATGCTCATGTCAACATGATCATCGAGAACCCTGGGATTCCTGGAGAAAAAAATCTCGGGGATCGAGATGTTGTCGAGATTACACATATCTATCGCGGCACTCTTCCGCGTCATGGAGCAAGTGAACTCGCGGCACAGGTACTTGAGACCTATGGCGTTCGCCCTACTGAAAAGCTGATTTTCAGATCAGTCGAAAATGAAAGCGCACTCCTTGCCTATGCAACTGAGCAGCCAGCATCGGAAACAAACTTGGCTCGTACTGGAGAGCGAATCCTCGATCTCCTTGGACTTAAAGCAAGCAGCTGGGAGTTTATCACCAGTGGTCGTGGGGGGCTTGATATTGTCGGACACATTGATCCGCTGTCAAGGAAAAGCCTGGATCTCGAGGCACAGCAAAACACGCGACTCGAAACGTTGGATACCGTTCTCAATGACTACCTGAGTCCCAATGCCTCACAAAATCATGCACGCATCACTGCCGAGGTGATTGATGCAGAGCATATTTATGCCTTCGACAAGCAGATGACTCCACATGACCTTCTGCTGTCGACCGACTTGCACAAGAATAGACAGTGGCGGGATCACCAAGGGCCTATTGTGCTGGATATTCAAAACCCTAGCGCAGTCGCTACCGCTTTTGCCCAAAGGCTTTCCAATATCTACGGCTCGGAAGTTGTCGCGCCGAGTGCCAATGCACCCTCTCAATGGAAAGTCCTGCGCCCTGATCACAACACGGGCGAGCGCCAGCAAGGGTCGGTTGAGCTAATGGATGGAGAACTCATCTTGACTCAGGGAGGGGAGCGCAGGGTAATTCAACCAGATGGCGAGCACTTGGGTGAAATGGTGGGAGCCGGCCTCCATAAAACTGCCATTAGGCTGTACGACAAGGTGCTCGTCATCTATCGCGATGGGAGAGGGCTATATTCCGCCGCTGTAGAGAGGGGAGCTGCGGAGGAATACATCAAACTGGGTGCGCCTTATGTCGCGCCCATCCACGGTGCCATAAAAGCCAAGGGCCACGATGCTCTGTTGATGGATTACTATCCCGCCCACAGCAGTACGATCGAAACGTTAAAACCTTCGCTGCTAAATGAAAATAGTGTACGAAGTCTTAAGGCAATACGACAGTTCATCGAGAAAAAGAATAAAATTCCTAGCGATCTGCAGTTTTTGATTGATCCTGATGGATTTTTTTATCTCCATGATTTTCAGGAGATTCGTTCTCCCATGAACAGCTTTGAGATACACCCTCTCAATCGGTTCATTGATCTAGCGGAAGCTACCGTCCGTGCCCGGCAGAACCCTGGCCCACAGTCACTATCGGCAGCTTATCACCCTGCCAGCGATCCCAATGTCCGCCCGTATGGGCCGGCGGCTACTGCATTCACGCGGCCATCACTACCTGAGCCGACACCATCTTTCCAACTCCCTCATATCATTGCGGATGTCGCACCACGTCAGCCTGCTAGAGTCACCTTGCCAGCAGAATATGCCCCCTTGCCGTCAGTAGAGTATTTCATTGATGGCAATGAGATATCGCTCGATCACTCAGATTCAACAGTTCCATTGGTTCATGTTAATGCCATAGTTAATGACCCATCTGGGATAATCGGTCATGGTCCCGTCACTTCACCAGAGGTGGTGGTAGAGCACTTCTTCGCTTTTTTTGGCAAGAGCGGCACGCCTAGCCCGTCGGGTAGCGGCAGTCGGCTACTAGCAGGTTTACTCAAGCACTTTGAGGTACGCCCCACAGAGCGGCTGATCTTCCGGGACGTTATCAATGAGCAAACCAGAGAAGCTTATGAGCAAGGCGCTGATCCGGCGAACACTGTGCTCGGCCGCTCGGGAGCTAGGGCGCTACAGCGGCTCGGTCTTGAAGCTGCGGGGTTTCGTTTCAAGAGCGGTCCTGATGACTCTCTCGAGCTCGTCATCGATATCGCGCCACAAGCACATCAGGCAACCCATCAAGAAACAGCGCAGGCTCACAAAGGCAGCCCAGCAGAAGGCGTCTTCACGCGTATCAAGAATAGACTTGGAAATGTCCCATGGAGGGAGGACCGTGGCGCGGTATCTCTCGATTTTCTTTTCCCATGGCGCAAATCCAATGAGCCCGAGAATACGACGCAGACGGGAGAAGCTTCCCCACCGGCCGTGCACATGTCCGCGCCACCGGCAGGACAACCTCGACTCTATCGTCTCGACGACTTGGGCGCGCTACGTCAGGCAGTGAACAGTGGCGAAATACCTGTTGGAAATTACCTTCACGTCATACGCACCCAGCGAGCCGCAAACACTTTCGCCTTGAATGACGGCAAGGTGCCATATAGTGGGCGTATCCAGGACAATGGGCGGATCCTTTGGCCGGCCGGACGAACCGGACATGTCGATGACATCTCGGTTACCACCCCGAATGCCGAGGGTCGACAAGTCGTCCAGGTCCGGAGCGAAGGCGCTGATGGACAGCGTACGCACTATGCGAGGTCCAACGATGACGTCTATATCGTGGTGACCGAGCTGTCGGCACAGCAGCTAAGAGGACAGTTCCATAACGGCGAGGCGCTGCCTGTTGCCGAATACCAAGGAGAGAACGCCTGGTTGTCGCCCGCAGCATCGGCGCTAGTCCATCAAACCCCGACATCGACCAGCGAACAACAATCCACCACCTCGCCAGTGGCACACTCTCAAGCGGAGCCCTCTCCCTGGCAACGACCGGAGTATGTCGAACTGCCGGAAAGCTTCGGCTTTGCCGACGGGGACGAAAGCGTCAGCCGCTTCCAGGATGGCTTGTTCGATGCAGCGGTACGCGACCCGGACCGGTTGAGCGCGGCGATTGAAAGCGCCAAACAATACAGCGGCACCGGCGTCTTCCTGATTTCTCCCCAGGCGAAACAACGGATTGTCGGCAATCTGCGAGAAGCTTGGCAACATATCCTCTTCTCTTCGGGGGATACGGTACCGGAGGGATACAGTCCGAGTGACTATGCCTTCCTTCAGGCGCTCGTCGAGCATGTTCAAAGTCACCGTATCATCATGGAAGAGCCCAGTCTGGGGCCAGATGGTTCACCGACGAAGAACGGGGGCACGACACGCTATCGGCTATACCACACCCAGGAAGCGCTGGACGCCGGAAATTTTTCGCAGCGTACTGAGGTCACACACTTCCTCGAACGCCTGCTCAGTGGCTCCCATTTTGTTAGCCAACGAGCCAGTGGCTCCAACGGTGATTTCTACCGCTCATTGGAAAGCTCGCCAGCAGGCGATTTCACTCGCCGTGCCACGGGGCATTCTCATTATCGACGTGGCGTGGTGCTACGCGACGGTCTGGTCTACCCCAACACCGTCACCGGCGACAAGGCACCGGAAACCGCCTCACTGCTCAGCGCCCTGTTGATCGGTCACACTCAGCGGCGCTCTCCCAGCGCCGACACCTTTCTGCAACTCGAGGGCTGGCCGGCCAGAGGTCTCACCGGTATACGTGGCCGCCATGGCCAGGATTTCAGCGTCCACCGCCAAACCGGCTGGAACATCTCGACCTACGGTGCGTCGCCTTTTAGTGAGAAGCACGCCCTGGCCATCTCATTGGTACCTGACACGGTATTGCCCGCACGCCCGTCGACGCCGGAGCCAATTCCCTCGCCTGCCTCGCTAAGAGAGCGTTTCAGCCTAAGCAAGGAGCGTCGTGACGAGGCCAAGGAACGCCGCAAGGAAGTCAAAGGCCACCAGACCGAGAGCAATGTTGACAAAGGGATCGAGAAGCGATGGACCCGCTCGAATAGCTTCAACGAACTACAACATGAGCTCGGCCTGGAGGGTAGCTTCTATGCCGACCACCTCGTGCATGGATTAAGCGAGAAGTCGCCAAGAATATTGGCCGGCATCGTGGCCGATGCCCGCGGTGTAACGACCACGGGAGTCCCCAAGGATGGCCGCGACCTAAAATTCCATGCTGGCAATCTCGACCCCCACGCCAGGTCCATCGTCGGTTATCCCGCCGAAAGCTTTGGCTCTGGAGGGGAGAACGCACTGACCGCCGAACAGGGGCGTTATCGCTTGTCGGAGCACAAGAACAGGAGATTGGGCGAAGAGCACTTGGCGCTGTTGAATGAGGATCCAGAACTGGCAGCCAAGGTCGACCCCCAGTTACGAGTACCGCCGGGATTGATGGGGATGCGAAAAAGATCGGCCATCCAGACGATAGAGAAATTGACGGCCGAGTTTCCCTTCGTCTTCAGTGGCGGCGTACATGTGGTGGCCGAAAGAGGTGTCGCCACCACCATGCTGGGGCGCCGTAGAACCCCGGTCAATCAAACCGTCGGTTTCCGTTTCGACAATCAGGCCCAAGTCGACAATCTATCGAAAATCATCGAGACATCCCAAGAGAGAGGGCTCTTCGTCACCATTGAATCCGGCTGGGGGCCAGTGGCGGTAGGCCAGGACGGGCGACCTCAGGCAGGCACTTTGCGCTATGACCGTCAGTTCCAGGGCATCATGCGGATGGTCAAGCAATACGATGATCCCGAGGCCCCCATCATGCTCAGCGATCTTGGTCTCGACGTCTTCACACGTCCAAACATGGGAACCGTCAAGCTACCAGTGCAAAATGTCGACGGTAATGTGCAACGCATGACCCTGCCGGCACATATCGCAAAAATGGAGCAACTGGTCGCAACTGCGCCCAATACCAAGTTCAGCGTGGGCGAGCATGCAACCCGAGCCCTGGTCGAGTCTCCCGAACTGCGCCAGGCACTGATCGGTTTCATGCAACGCCACCCCGATGCCGTTCTGCACGAGAGCGGTTCGGTCGCCGTCGAGAATGACAGCATGTATCGGCGCACCCTGACCAAACAGTCGCAATTCATCGACGAACTGGCGCAAGTGGACAAGCACCTGGCATGGCGATTCGTACGCGGCAACTACGAAGCGTTGGTCGATGGGTCACGTGCGCGAATGGCCGAGCGGACCCGTCCTTTGGTCCTACAGGAAATCCAGCAACACCGTGCCCAAGGCGACTGGATCGAGGCCAATAGGCTGGAAAACCGGCTGCAAGTAATGGAAGGGAAACTGAAAACGCTCGAAGATAGTCGTATGGTGGCCCATGGCGAAGCACTCACGGCCTTCGACGACTGGCTGAATATGCCCAGAATCGAAACCACGGCGCCAAGCTTTCGCCCCATGACGGAAGTTTCCTTTCCAAAAACACCGCCGCCTGCACAGTTCGATCGCAAGCAGCAGGTGGGTGTTGGCACTCCCTGGGGAATACAAAAGAAAAAGGCCGCGACCTACGTATACACTGCGGCAGCCTTTGCTGCCGGTCATGGCGTCGCCTACGTAGCCGGCAACGCTGCAGAGGGAACCTCTTGGGCGACAGGACTAGGTACCGCCGGTGCATCGGCGACGATATTGCGTGGCTCCTTATCCCTGAAGGAAAACGCGGAGAAGCGTCACAATAGGCTCGCTTGGGAGCGCATGACCGAAAAAGGCCAAGTCGACGAGCAGAACTTCACCGTTACCATGAATCGCTTTGTCGGGGTGGCACGTGAAGCCGGGGTGGCTGAACAGGATATCCAACAGGTCGTGTGGCATGCAGGCCAAATGCAGGCCAATATCGCCCATCTACAGCAGAGCCAGCTACCCGATGCCGCCAAGATCGACGCCATTCTGGCAGAGGTGCGCCGCTTCGAGAATGCCGGGACGGCGGCCCTGGGTATCGAGCCAGGCAGTCTCAGTCCCCTTGACTCACGAACCCGTCGCGGCCGCAGGATCGCTTTTACCAATGCACTTAGCAATGTGGTGAGCTTGAGCACCTATCACTCGATCCCCGGTTGGTTCTCTCCCGCTCATGTACCAAGCCTCGTAGGTCGTGAACGGGGTATCGCGCAGAATGCCTTGCGTGTCATCAGTGGGAAAAGAGGCTCTAATGTGGCGGACCGCAACACCGAGTTGCGGACTCCCTTCAGGTTCATAGGTGCCACGTTACCGGCTGGCCTAGGTGTCTATCTGTCGGTCAACGATGCCATGGCTCTTACCTCCAGTGCCATGAACGGAGACATGTCCGGAGCGGTCACTGCCAGCCGGCAGCTTTTGCTCGATGCTGCTATGGCCGGAGCCGGTGTGCACTGGTTGGCTGGCGAATCGCGCGCGATGCTACGCTACTCACGCCCCGGGTCCGGAGACAAAGAGACCCGTACTCGACGGCTGGCTTGGACATTTGTCGCCATTGGCGCGGCAGCTCTCATCAATGGACTGGTGGAACCGTTGTTCGCTGATGACGAGAAGAAGCCTGATACTACTAACAAACCGACGGCGCCTGATAGCGAGGCTCCGCAACCCATCGAGACTAACGACTCTGAGCGAACGACGCCGCCATCAGAGAGCGCAGCTCCGCAACCGAGCGAGCCTGACAGCTCGAATCGGGACGAACCGACACCACCGAAAAATGAAGAACCACAACCGGATGTCCCCGATGACGCTGTCGAAGATGATGAAACCGACGAGAGCGGGCGCTTCAATCCTGATCTGAAAGATTCAGCGGATTATGAGGAGATCATCGTCCAACAGGGTCAGACAATGGGAGGTATCGCAGTGAGACATGGCCACGATATCGCCGAAGTGGTGGAGCTGAACATGGGCCATATCCCCAACCCCAGCGTCCTTTATCCTGGAGATCGGGTCTATTTTCCACGGTAACCCTGATGCCGCCATACAAAGGATAACGTTGACGATTCTTTTGTGAACGAAATTTTACTTTTTCTTTCATCCTTACGACTAAATTAGAAGGATCGTCTTCGCGTCTCGTACGCAAAGAATCAGAACAAAAGCAAGCCGGCCAATATCACTTTCTGCGGTTGAGGAGAGGAAAGGAGGCCACCTTGATAGATTTGATACGTGCCGCCCGCGCCGCTCGGGCCGCCCGTCAACTCCTCCAGGCCGAGTCCGTGGATGCCTTCACGGCAGCCCTTAACAGAGCGCAGCAGCCCTCACCGTCCAGTTTCCGGGCGCAAGGAAGCGGCGCATGGATGCCTGCCTTTCAACAACCACTGGCCCCTCCTACTCCAGGCAGCGGCATGGGATTCGGCGTCTATTCGCCCGACTATCTCGAGACCATGCCGCTCTCGAACGTTGGTCTTGAGGATGATACGAATCTCGCCCCATACGCTTACTACACGCCGACAGACGGTAGCGAATCGGTGCCGGATGTCGAGCCGGTCGACAACGCCCAAGAGCCCGATGAGCTTTCTCCCGAAGAGAGGGAAGAGATAGCGGCTGAAGCCACCGAAGGCAAGAGTCTCGATCTGCTTGCCGAGGAGCATGGCCTGAGCAGGCAGGAGGTGCTTGATCTGCTCGAAGACGACGGCTGGGAGGTCGAGACCACTGAGCAACCAAGTGGCGTGGTGATCGAAGAGATTACCGATGAGGATGGTGGGACTACGACGACGGTAGTCGACGAAGAGGGCAATCGTACGACACTCGATCCAGGCCAGGAAACGACTCGCGAGGGCATCGAGGGTATCGTCGATGGTGTCGCCGACGGCCAGAGCATCGACGAGATTGCCGAGAGCCAGGGACTGACCCGAGACCAGGTGATCGCCCAGCTCGAAGCGGCTGGGTTCGAACTCGAATCGGACGTGACGGGGCAAGGGCCCAGTTATGTCAATACCATCGAGATCACCGATAAGGAGAGCGGGGAGAGCCTCGTCCACCAGGAGACGAAGCCCGATGGCACAACGACCTCCCGGAGGACCGACGCCGAGGGCAACGAGATAAGTCATACCGTGCACCCCGATGGCAGCACCACCAGGGTGGTCACCGAACCGGACGGCCGCGAGACCGAGACGCGGGAGGATGCCGATGGCAAGACGACCGAGACGGTCACGTACGAGCAGAATGGCGTGACGGTCGAGGAAGTCACCGACGACGATGGCGAGACCACCACCACGCTCATCGATGAAGACGGCAGTCGCACGGAGCTCGATCCAGGCCAGGAAACGACTCGCGAAGGCATCGACGAGATCGCCGAGGCGGTCGCCAACGGCAAGAGCATTGATGAGGTTGCCGAGGATCAGGGACTGACTCGCGAGCAAGTCATGGCTCAACTCAGGGCGGCGGGTTACGTGGTCGAGTCCGAGACCAACGAACTGGCCAATGGCGGCGAGCAATACACCACTAGGATCGTCGATGCGGAAGACAGCGAGAAGGTGATTGCCCGCTACTGCACGGGACGAGGTGTCGACGACTCATCGCTGTATATCGATGCTGAGGGCAACGAGACGCGCCGCACCGAGCATACCGATGGCAGTACCACGGAAACCGTGACCAAGGCGGATGGCCGCGAGATCAAGACCACGACGAACGCCGATGGTGAGACGACTCGGGAGGATACTGATAACGGCTATACGCTGATTACCCCGCCGGATGGTGACTTGACGCTGCGTAACAACGAAGACGGCGATGAGGTCAGGATCGCGCGGGGAACCGAGGAGCAATTCCTGGCGGAGGAACTACTCAAGCTTGCCCCCGACGATTCCAAAGAAGACGAGGTGCTGCAGGCCGTTATCGAAGAGATGCTGGTGGAGCGGGACGACGAAGGCAACATCAAGGAACTCGAGGACCTAGAGACAGATCTGGACGAGAAAAAACAGGCGGTGGAGGCTGCCATCAATGAGATCGTTGGCGAGGATGGCGATAAGGGCGACGTCATCAAGTCCGGCGAAGGGACGAGAGAAGGCGATCCACTGGGCAAGCCACCGAGTGCAGAGGCTTCCTCGGGCGGTGATTGGGTCGCGATGTTCTATCAGGGCGAATGGAAATGGGTGGACCCCGCCATTGCCGACGCGCTCGAAGCGCAAGAAACGGCTAGCCTGACGTTGAATCTGGCACGTGCGGAAGCCTGGCGTCGTCAGTCGCAGCTGTCGGTCTATGCGCTCGATGACAGCTTTGAGGAGGCCATGAACGGTGCCGGTGATCGGCTCGACAAGTTGCTGGCACCGTATGGATTGCGCTGGGTGCCGCCAGATCCCAAACAGCAAGGGCTGAACCTGGAAGACGCCGAGAAAAACCTGCGCAATGCCAATACCTGGATCGGCTTTCTTGAGACAGAGCAAGAATACCAGGCGCTTCAGGAGGAAGCCGAGGGCCTCAAGGAGGATGCCTTTGAGATCTATCGCAATGACGAGGAGTACGCGGACTACTTCAAGGAAGAGGGTTTCGAGGAGCCTACCGAATCGGTTAGCCCTAGAAACCCTTCGGGAGAAAAAGAGCATACAGGTGAATTACTGCACCAGTCCGTGGTGGAGAAGGATGGCCAACTCTATTTGCGCAATATCTATGCGGATCGCGAAGAGCCACTGGATATTCCACTAACCCAGAGCCCGGAAAGCGATCCTCGCGGACTGTCGGAAGAACAGCAACGTCTCAACCGTGACTGGCATGACTTGAAGCTTGGTGAGGAGCCTGCCCAGTTACAGAATGATGCGCTGGAAGCCTTTCGAGAGGCCAATCCCAAGTATTTCAATCCCGATGGTTACTCGGAAACACGTCATGGTGCCATGGGGAGTGAACATAAATGGGAATCGGGTGAATTGACGGATACGCGGGTCGTCGAACGCGATGGCCAGCTCTATGTCATCAATACCTACGGTGAAGGCTACGAGAGGACGACGAAGGAGTTCCAGCTCACCTATGGCCCCGATGAGGAAGCCCCTGAAGGGCGTACCCAGGCCGAGCGCGACGCCGACCAAGCCTGGCAGGAGTTCAAGAATGACCGTGACGGAAACGATGGTCTAGAGGAGCGAGTCCTCGACGAATATCGTCAACGCCATCCGGAGCACTTCGACCCACAAGGGTTCACATGGATCGAAAGAGAGGGTCAGGTACGTCATGGCTCCGGTTTCACCGAGGGAGAGAAGATCGAACACAGCTCGGGTGAGTTACTGAATCAGCAAGTCGTCGAACGCAACGGCCAGCTCTATCTGATCAATACCTACGAGAACCTGAATGAGCCACTGGAAGTCCAACTCACCTTCGATCCAGACACTGACCATCCAGGGCGTACCAAGCTACAACAGCAAATCAACAAGGACTGGGCAAGCTGGAAGGAGTATCGCTATAGCTCGGATGACGGCTTGGTGGAGGTGGCGCAGGACCGGCACGAAGCCGAAAGCGCCATGAACGAGTGGCTCGCCGAGCAGCGCGGTGAAGCGGCAGAGGCATTGGATAAGCCTATCTCGACACTGGAGCGACAGTATCAGGATGAGCTTGAGGAACACGGTGAAGGCACGGTCGTTCCCGGTGGCGAAGAGGCGAAACGCATCGAGATCGATGGCGAAATGCGCTGGGTGCATCCGGAGGTCGCGGCGGCACATCAGAAGTGGGTCGCCGCCCGCGAGGTCTTGCAGGAAGGCGAAGACATTATTGACCGAGCGAAGGGGCTGTACGGCGAACGGCATCCGGATCACGTCGATCTCAATGGTTTCACCGACACGGAACGACATGGGGAGGGACGTGGCGCCTATACGGAGTACATTCCGACGGGCGCCATGATGGAGGCGGACTCCGAGATCATCGTGGGCGACGATGGTCAGCTCTATATGCGCAATGTTTATGAAGACCTTGATGATCCGCTCGAATTTCGACTGACCTATGCTCCGGGCGAGGCCCCGGAGGGTCGCTCCGAGGAGCAACTGAGCATTGATCGAGAATGGGCCGAGTGGTGGCAGGCCCATGGTGATGGCGGAGAGGACCCTGTCTCCGGTGCGAAACGGATCTCCAAAGAGGCCAAGGGGACCTATGACGATCAGGTCGAGAGCTATGGCGATGGCACGACGCAGAAGCTGACCGAGACACTGCCTGACGGGGTGGATCCCGTGCTGGTGACGATCGATGACGAACAACGCAGCGTCCATCCCGATGTGGCGATGGCCCTGCGCTCCCTGGAAGTCGCCAGGCTACAACGTGAAAGCGATGCAACCGCCTCCGAGGAGATGGCATTGGCCGCCGAGGAATCTGACTACCGTGCCAGTCGTCCCTCGACCTGGAAGCTGCTCGATGACGGCGCCTCCGCGGAACATGAGTCGGGTGTCCAGGCCGAATGGCAAATGGAAGCGGCATACCTCGAAGCGAACGGCGCGCAAGGCAGCCTGACACAGGCGCGATCCCGACTGATGGACAGCCAGGCGGCACTGCTAACGACCGAGGAGGGATTGACCCGGGCAGGATTCCAGGCATCGGACGATGCCATGCAGGTGGCAAGGACTAATGGGCTGAGTCCGGAGGATCAGGAAGATGGTCTGCAGGCAGATGAACTGAGCGACGCACGTGCTGAATTGACAGATAAGCGGGAGACATTGCAAGAGTCGGCTCAATGGAACGACTCCCTACAGCAAAAGTATTCCCTCGATGAGCGTCTCGATCCCGAGAAGCGCGGGGAGATAGAGAACGAGTACCACGAACATAACCCCAAGGTCGCTGAAGAGGCGATCGCAGATCGCCTCGACGAGCTGCCGGAGTCGATCACGCTGAGCGACGAGGATGCGCGGCAGAATCTGGAAAAGGCACTGGGCAGCGATGATGAGGCACAGCAGGATGCTGTCATCGATCAACTTCGTGAGATCGGTGGCGACGACGCCGAGGTCAGGATTATTCCCATCCTGTATCGAGATGGTCAGCAAGGGGCACGCGATTCGGCCCTGTTCACCGTGGAGGATGACGACGGCAAGACATGGCTGGTGGACGAGAGCGGCAGCAAGTACCGCAATCTCGAGGACTATCGACATCACAACTACCTGTCCGACAGTGGCCACGTCTATATACCGGAGAACCTCAATCAACTGACCGATGCTGCCAATGGAAAACCGGTATATGAGTGGCAGCAGGCCCGGGAATTGAGTGAGTTCGAGCAATGGGTGGATCCCGTGATTGGTATCGGTACCGGTATTGCCACAGTTGCCGCTTTTATCCCTCTGCTGGCACCGATAGCAGCTCCCATCGCCTTCGCAGGAGGCGCTTATTTCGGGGCGCGCAGTGCTTCCAATCTTCATGAGATGCATGAGCATGGCAGACCGCTGGCCAGTACGGAAGGGGCGATGCAAGTTGGCATGCTGGCGACATCGGTGTTGCCGATGGGAGCCGGTGCCTTCCGTTACGTGGGCTTGACCCGAGCGAATATTTCTCGTGGCGTGGCGCTGCGAACGAGCATCGGTAACGTCAACACCAAAGGCCAAGCCTGGAGCGCGAATCCCATGTATCAGGAAGCCGCCAAGCTTGTGACCAAACGCGGCACAGCCTTCGATATGGCGCGCAGGCTCGACATTGCCTCTATGGTTACCGGGGCACCGCTACTTGGATATTCCGGTATCCATATAATGACGAGCTGGAATGAGATGTCGCGGCTGCAAAGAACTGATGCCGTGATGGGCTTCGCCAGTGGCCTCTTCGGTATGGGTATGGGTTACCGGGCATTGCGAGCCACAAGACCGGAGGAGGATGCTGGTACGGAAAATGCGCCAGTTAGACCAGACTTGCAGCCTTCTGGTGAGCATGTCGCGGACCGTGTCCTGGGCACCCCTCCCGAGGCTCTCGAGGACGTTTATATCCCACCGAAGGGAACGGAGCCGTTGCGAGGGGATGCGCCCGAAGTGGCTGATAAGTCTCATATCCTCGTGCGTGATCCGGAAAGTGGGGAAGCCATCATCATGCCATGGATCCGCGGGGCATCCGACGAACATGTATCGAGCCCATATATTGACGAGGTTGCGGCACACCTTGCAGAGCCTGCCATTGATACTCAGCGTCGCATCTCGGACCGAGCAGCGGCAGCACAACGTAGTCTCATTGAAGGCCAGGAAACGATTGCCGCAGGAAGGTCTAGTGGGAACGAAATGCCTCAGGATCATGCACGCCTTTACCATCTCGATGACATCGAGGCCCTGAATCAGGCATCGTTGGCGGGCGATCTACCGGCGGGGCATTATGTTCACTTTATCCGGACATCGGGGCAAGACATTGAAGGCTTCACCCTGAAGCGGGGAACCGTGCCGCTCAGTGGCCGTGTGGATGATGCGGGCACCATCCAGTGGCCAGTTGGGCGAGAAGTGAAGTCCAATCGAGACTTGTATGCCGTTGTCACGGCGCTCTCGGCAAAGCAAGTCAGGGAACGGTTCCGGCAGGGAGAGGAACTTCCCTTTGCAGAGTACGATGGTCGGGGCGGTTGGCATCATATGCCGGAAAGCGGCCAGGATACCGCATCAGTACCCCAATCGAGTGAAAAGAGCGTCTCGGCTGATTCCAGTGGGGCACAACGGGAGCCGACGGTACCCCCTTGGGAAAAGGCATCATATGTGGAGCTACCGGGTAAACTTGAATTTGTGGAAGGCAAAACGGGAGTAAGCCGTTTCCAAGACAGTTTGTTCTCTCTGGAAGTCCGTGATACCAATCGATTAAAGGAGCAGATACAGCAGGCTCAAGAACAAGGAGAGACCAGCGTTTTCCTAGTGTCACCAGAAGATAGGCAACGCATCATTGAGAACCTTCGAGGTGCCTGGCGACATATCCTCTTTTCACCGGATGCTCCCATGCCAGGAAACGTTGGAAAGAGTGATTACGCTTTCCTCCAAGTTTTGGTTTCGCATGTACAGAAACACAGAATTGTCATGCAGGAGCCCCACCCCAGCTGGGTGGAGGGAAGTTCCAAGGAAGCGTCTTATCGGCTCTATCACACCAATGAGGAGTTAAAGTCTGGCGAGCTCTCACAACAGGCCGTCGACCACTTCTTGGTGCGCCTGATCAGTGGTGCGCACTTCGTCACTGGCAGAGCCACAGGCGCCCGGGGAGACTTCTATAAAGCTCTCGCGTCTTCCGCAGCGGGGGAGTTCACACGCCCCGCCATGGGGCATTCGCACTATCGGCGTAGTGTTGCGCTACGTGATGGGTTGGCATATCCCAATACTGTCCAAGGTGATGAGGCGCCGCCAGCTTCGTCCTTGCTCAATGCCTTGTTGATCGGGCATACCGGTCGTCATGCCCGTCGTGCCGATACTTTCTTCCAGCTCGAGGGGTGGCCCGCGGTGGGGCTCTCAGGCCTGAAAGGTCGCCATGCGCAAGATTTTAGCGCCCATCGTCAGACCGGTTGGAATATTTCGACGTATGGAGCTTCTCCTTTTTCCGAAAAATCGGGGTTAGCCATTACCTTGCGGCCTGATCCAGTTCTGGAAGCAGCGGCTCAATCCAGTGAATACCAGTATCGTGGATTGGCATTGCTAAGCTCAAGTTCTGATCGGCGTAGTGCAGTTCGTAAGGATTGGGATGATGTCGGGGCTCAGAGATACCTGAATCGGCGTGCTTCGAACATCGACAGCTGGCCTGATTTGTTGCGCCGCTATGACATGGATGGGAGTTTCCATGCCGATGCGCATGCCCACCGGTTGGGTGATCTGTCCGCGAGAACCTTGGCTAGTTTCGTGGCAGACGCTCGGGGAGTGATCAGCACAGGGGTGCCGAAGGACGGGAAAGACTTGAAAGCATATGCCGTGGGGCTTGGCGCTAGTAACAGGTCTACGGCGGGATATCCTGCCGAAAGCTTCGGGCCGGGGTCGGAGAACTCCCTGACTGCAGAGCAAGGGAGAATTCGCCTCTCTGAGCACAAGAACCGCAAGGTGGCGAAAGAGGAACTAAACCTCCTCAGGAGCGATCCCGATCTGGCGGCGCGTATCGATCCACAATTACGAATACCTACCGGACTGATGGGTGTTCGCTGGCTCGGTAAGAAGTCGGCCAGTCAGCAAATTGAGTCGCTGCTATCAGAGTTTCCCTTCGTATTCAGCGGCGGTGTGCATGTCATGGCCGAGCGGGGTGTCGCTACCACCATGTTGGGACGTCGTCAGAGCCTGGCAACGCGTGCTGCAGGCTTCCACTTTGGCGAGCAGGCCCATGTCACCAATTTGGAGTGCATAATAAGAACAGCACAGGATCGTGGAATGTTTGTCACGATAGAAAGTGACTGGGGCCCTGTGCCGGTTGGTGAGGATGGCCGGCCTCAGATGGGGATAGTGGCCTATGATCGCCAATTCGAAGGTATTATGAATCTCGCCAGAGACTTCGACAGTGCCGATACCCCCATTGTATTGAGTGATCTGGGGTTGGATGTGTTCCTGAAGCCGAGTGTCGAACCCATCCGAGTCGAGCTTACCGATACACACGGAAGGCAATGGTCAGGACGAGTGCCGGAGCATATCGCGCGGATGGAGCAGCTGATTGAAGCAGCTCCCAATGTTCGCTTTACTGTGGGAGAGCACTCAGCACGTGCATTGATTGAGTCGCCTGAGTTGCGCCGGGGCCTCATCCGCTTTCTGCAGCGTCATCCTGATGCCATCCTTCATGAAAGCGGCTCGGCACCTGCAGAGAACGACAGCATGTACCGGCGTACCCTGACAAACCAATCTCCGTTTATTAATGAACTGGCACATGTCGATAGTCACCTGGCCTGGCGATTCTTGCGAGGCAATTATGAGGCGATGGTCGATCATGGGCATACCCTCATGGTGGAGAAAACTCGCGCAGCCATCACGCAAGAAATCGAGCACCATCACTCGATGGGGAATCTGCTTGGCGCAAAGCGCCTGGATAATAAATTGAGACATGCCGAGGCCTCTCTGGAGTTACTGAGCAAGCGTCGACAAGTGGCGCACGGTGAGGCGCTGACCGCATTCGATGATTGGCTGCATCTATCCAGAAGAGGGAATGCCAGTGAACAGCCGGGCTTGGTGACGGATGTTGCCTATCCAGAAACACCGCCACCACTCATGGTGAGTGCTAATAAGCAGCAGGCAGGCCTGGGTACATCGTGGGGTGCCAAACATAGAAAGTTCTCCACATATGCGGCGACATTGGTTGCAACGCTTGCAGCCCATGGCGTTGCCTATGGTGTTGGGCAGGCGGTAACAGGAGGAGCCGCGCAGGCGTTACAGACAGCGGGCTCCTCTGCAACTACCATGCGTGGGGCCCTCTCTCGGCATCAAGTTACGGTTCAGCGTTATGACAGGCTGCTGTGGGAACGCATGTCCGAAAAGGGTCTTCTCGATGATAAGAACTTTGCCTCGACACTGAACCGATTCCTTTCAGTGGCACGAGAAGTGGGGGTATCGGAACAGGATATTAAGCAGGTCGTCTGGCATGCCGGCCAGATGCAGGCGAATGTCGCGCACTTGCAACGTAGTCCTTTGTCGGAAGCGGCTCGCAATGACGCCATTATTGCGGAGGTGCGACGCTTCGAGAATGCGGGCACGGCGGCCCTGGGAATAGAGCCGCCGAGTTTGAATGTCTTTGATGCCCGTACTCGCCGCGGTCGTGGCTTCTCACTTGCGAACCTGCTGAGTAATGTGGTCAGCATGGGGGCTTTTCACTCAGGGCAGGGGAGCCTGCTGGCACCTGAGCGAGCTTCTACATTGATGAATCGGGAAAAGGGTATCAACCAGAATGCCTTACGTATCATCAGTGGCAAGCTCGGCTCCAATCTGGCGGATCGTAACACCGAATTGCGCACGCCTTTTCGATTGGCTGGAGCCTTTCTGCCTGCTGGGTATGGCAGTTATCTGGCGGCAGGTGATTTCGTCAATGCGGTGACAAGCGCCATGGCGGGCGATGTGGGAAGCGCGGCATGGGCAGCCGAGCGGTTGTTGTTCAACACGGCCATGGCGGGGACCGGTATGCATTGGCTGGCCGGCGAGTCGCGAGCAATATTGCGTTATTCGCGTCCAGCAGCCGGAGACAAGGAGAATCGCCAAAGAAGGCTCGCTTGGGCGTTCATGGCTTTTGGTGCCAATGCTCTCTTCATACAGTTGCTCAACAATGAGGAGCAGAAGATCAAGGCCAAGCCCCTAACGGATACGAGTCAATTACCTGGTTATGTACCGTCCAGCTTCACGGCTCCCGAACCGCCTCCATCACGGGTTGCAAATATTGCTGAATCACCACTTCCAGATGTGCCCTCTCAATCAACATCGAATGTTGTCGAGGCCCAACTGGCTGTCCTTAACAGGCAAGGCCTTGCCTTGCACGCCGCTCCTACCGGCACTTCCTCCGTGATCACGCACTTCCCGCATGGCACCTTCCTGACCGAAACAGGTTTGCGAGTCTCTGATGCTGAAGGCAATGAATGGGTTCCCGTTCGTGGCATGGACTCTGTTAACGAGCAACAAGGCTGGGTGATGGCTCACCATGTCGACGAACATGCCGAGGGAGCAATGGGAGAGAACGGGCGCATCAATCCCGAGCTGGAAGCCCAGGACTATGAGTCGGTCGATGTCCAGCCAGGGCAGACACTCGGAGGCATCGCAGTGCGCAACGGGCACGATGTCGAAAAAGTGGTGATGCTGAACCTGGACCACATCATCGATCCCAGCACCCTATTCCCTGGCGACCGGGTATATCTGCCAGAGAAAGAACCACGTTAGTGTGCCTTAGGCCCCCCTGTGCATAGTCCAATCTCGAAGTGCAGGGTATGACGATAGTCCGAACGGTCCTGATAAAGCGTCAGAATTCAAATTTTTCGCAAAACCTACGCTGCCTTTTTGAAAATTCTGTCATGGCCACTCTTAGTGGAGCATTATTCTTTTTTTACTTCTTGAATTTCACTTTATCGACTCTGTGACTACGTTAGTAAAGTTGAGTCTCATTAATCACCAGCGTTGAGGTACTTGAAGCGCGAGAAATGGATCTCGCCAGTACTCTGTTCTAGGCAAGGAGGCCGTCGTGGCAAAGCTGCAAGGTGTCTTACATTCCTATTCGAAAACTTCTAGCAGCAGTGGAATGGCGTTCGCCAAAGCCATCGCCAAGGCACAGAAAGCCCCCTCCCCTCAGCCCGTCACGCACCACTCTCCAACACAGTGGGGCCATGGAACGTCTCCCCTTTACCAAGCCCAGGTGGGAAACCCCCTCACTGGTGGCCAGGGATTCGGCGTCTACTCGCCCGAATATCTGGAAGGGATGCATAGCTCGGCTCTGAATCAAGGGGATGACCCAAGCCGCACGCCGGATAACTACTATTTCACTCCAGCAGTCGATACCGAAGAGCCGTATCCGGAGTTCGAACCAATCGACAATGTTTCCGAAGCCGATACTCCAGATGCCGATGAGTTGGCCGCAGACGTGTCCGGAGGCAAGAGCCTCGATCTGGTTGCCGAAGAGAATGAGCTGTCCGATAGGGACGAGGCAATCGCTGAGCTCGAAGCTGGAGGTTATGACGTCTCGGTGACGGAAGAGGATGGGGTACGCATCACTGAAATCACTCGTCCGGAAACCGATGAAACGATCACGGAAACTGTGCGGCCCAGTGATGACGAAGGAGAGGTCGTCACTATCGAGACGACTGGGGGTGAGAATGATCATCCTACAGTCGTCATCGATGAGGAGGGGCATCGCACGGAGTTGGATACCAGTCAGGAAACGACTCGGGAGAGTGTCGATGAGATTGCGGAGAGCTTTTCTGAAGGTAAGGAGCTCGGGGCGATAGCCGATGAACTAGGGATTACCGAGGAACAGTTGACAGCCCAGTTGTTGGCAGCAGGGTTCAAAGTCGCTGACTGGGAGCAGTATGACCAAGAGGGTAATTACGATGGTCGGTATCGGGAGATATACTCGTATGGAGATGATAAGGAAATAATCGCTTTCTATGATGATCGGAAGAGTACGGTATCTCACTATGATCCTCGTGGGCATGAGAATGGCGGCAATGGCCATCATTCCTACTTTATTGATTCACAAGGTAGGGTGGTGAAGAGATACTCAACCCGTCCGGAGGGGCCGCTGGTAGATGGCGGGCTAGATATTGAAATCATTGTTGATGAGGAGGGGGTGACGACAAGGACGATCACGGATAACGGAGAAACGACACGGGAGGTATCACGGAATGATCGTACCGTGATTACCGATGATGATGGGAATATTACGCTGCGTGATGATGAGAGCGGGGATGAGGTAGCAATAGAAGATGGAGAGGTCAGTGGAGATGTCAATGATGATATAGATGAAGCCATGCTTGAGGCAATACAGGAAACTGATTTGGATGGAGAAGATGGGGAGATTTTTCAAGTCTTCATAGATGCGTGGCTTAATAGGGACTCCTGGTTGTTTGGAGGTGATGAAGATAGTCGAGCTGATGAGCTAAGGGAAGATTATAACGCCCGTGAAAGAGAGATGGAGGATGCCGTTGAGGAGTATGGCGAGAACTCGGATGAAGCACAAGAAGCGCTCCGTGCGCGTGATATCGCCTATGCTGCATGGCAGGAGGCTGCCTATGCTTCCCTAGTGCGCAGGGCTACCTTGGAGTTTTACGCAGTTGACCCTGATTCCGAAGAGGCCATGCGTAGCAGTATGGCCAGGATCAACGAAATATTGAATCGCCATGGGATGGAGTGGAGCCAACCGGATTCACAACTTAGCCCAGAGGAGGCCAGTGAGCGACTTGAGGAGGCAGAGAGGGGACTCGAGCTTGCCCGTGAAGCGAAAGAGGAACTTCAGGAGGCTGAGCGTCTGCTTGACGAGGCCAACTCTGCACTAGAGGAGGGTCGTAGAGGTCTCTCCCCCGGAGAAATCGCTGGTGATAATAGTGCTGAACTTGCACAGGTCGCTGTGATGTTTTCCAATTTTGAGGTGCATCGTGCTAAAGGGGATGATCGCCTGTCTGACTTTGATATTTTACACCTAGAGAGGCTTTTAGAGGAGGTTGAGAACAACCCAAGTGCATATGAAGGAATCGATGCCAAGGAAGTGGATAAGTATTTGGATCAGGCTAAAAGAAGAAAGAAAAATACTGAAGAACAATTGGCAAGAGCCGAGTCTCAGCATGATGTTGACATCGCCAGATTGGAGGCTGCAGAAATACGCGAGCAGATTGCGGATGAATATATAGAAGAATATGTCGATGAGAATGGCACTGTCTATAGATACGATGGAATATTTGGCCAGCACTCGGGAGAGTATAAAGGATATTCGTTCAACGATGCGCGAAGTTCAGCGGATGGTGGTGTTTGGATCGATATTCACTATGAAAATACGACCAAGACGGTGAATGTTGCACCCGCTGACGATGCACTGGACGCCTGGTGGGAGAACAACCGCAATGCCGATCTTATTCGGCAGTGGCATGAGGCGATAGGCCGCTTGGGTGCGACTAGCAGGGCTGCGGGCCGTGTCGGCGTGGAACATAGTGCAACTCGGATAAACACACTGCGAAGCAATCTCAGCGAATTGGAAGGAGATCTGGAAGAGCAGGAAAGAGCGGTTGGGCCACCCAGCGTCGAGTCGCCGGAAGGTGCACCACCCGAGCACGAACTTGTCGAAATCGGTGGCAAGATTCAGGTTCCTAGACCAGTTGCCGAACGCTATGCGCAGATCGGAGTGGAGGCACTGGAAAAATTCGATCTCCCGGCCAGGGTGTTGGTCGATGATAATAACAACCCATTTAGCCATCCCGAGTGGCGATGGGTTGAGCGCTCAGAACTTGCAGGTGTCTATCTCGAACTACAGGAGACTAAGGATCGTCTCACCGTCGCTGAGCAGTCTGCTCAGAGGGATGCCCAGCAAGCTGTGTGGCGCGCAAGGCTACCGGGGGAATCGGAGGAGGAGTATAGCCAGCGTGCGATGTATGACTCGCTAGGCGGAGACTACCAGCAGCGTACCCTGGATGATTTCTATCAATCCCGCTTCGAAGAGTTTTTCGCCGATCCCACTTTCAACGCCGAATATGAACGGCGAGGAGAAGGAGAGCTGGGAGGCTGGACGAGGCAAGCCCTGGGGGTGTCAGGAGGACGGATCGGGAATCTCGACAAGGTGCTGGAACAGATCCGCGATCATGGAGGCAACAATCCCGAGGTCAAGGCCGTACCGCTCTCCTATGTAGGCCTAGATGGGAATGAGGCGACGATCGCCCTAGTGGCGGTCAAGAGTGATGATGGCGACGTGCACTATGTCGATGCCACCGGCAGGGACTTCAGAGATCTAGAGGACTTCAGCAAGCACAACCGGCAGTTCAACGCAAATGGCAGGTTGGTGGCGCCAACCAACCTCGAGATGACACCGGGCCGGGATGAAAACATCCCACTCGAGGTGGTGGATGTGCGGGCCCCTGATATGACGCTCGACAACGCGGTCAACTACACGACCATGGCGGCAACGGGGGCCTCCTTTATTCCCGGCGCCGCGCCGGTTGCGTTACCACTGGCGGTGGCTGGAGGAATCTATATCGGTGCCCGTTCTGCTTACAACCAATGGCACCATGTTGGGCACGGCGGCGACTGGTACGATACGGAATCGCTGTTGAACTACGGATCGATCGCTTCCGCTGCCTTGCCCATGGCAGCGAGTTCCTTCCGTTTCGCCGGTATGGCCGGTCACGGCGTGGACATGACCGTGGCGGCGCGTACCAGTATCGGTGCAGTCAATTTCTACAGCCGTAACCCTGTGTACTGGAACGCCGCAGAGAGTTTTAAAAAGGGCGGCAGATGGTTTGAGAGCGCACATGGGCTTGATGTTGCCTCTCTGACCATCGATGTCCCCCAGATTTTCTACTCTGCCGCCTATTTGAACCGTAATCACCATCAAATGTCGGATCGCGAGTTTACGGAGGCGACAACGAACCTTGCCATTGGGGTTTTCGGTGCCGGCATGAGTATTAGAGGTTTGCAGTCATCCTGGCCTGGCGAGGGGGGAACCGAGGGAACCACTCAAGTGGCTGACGGCTCTTACGCTTCTCGACACGACGGGCTGAACGACACCCCTATCGCGCCCCCTATGTCTCAAGGTTTTCTAAAGCGTGCGGTCCGCCAGCTTCTTCCTGGCGAAGGGTGGCGCGATGACAGAGGTGCCATTGAATTTCCGTTCGGGCCAAAGAAGAATGAACCGAAAGGTTCTGAAATAGAATCACGCGGCGAGCCACAGTTCCGCAACAAGCTGACTGAATATGTGCGGTTGACAGGTGGCATTCCCTTTGCCGAATTCATGGAATATTCCCTTTATGGATTTGATGGTGAAGGCGGTTATTACAATTCTGGGGTTGTTAAAATCGGTGATGTTGCTGAAAACGATTTCATTACTGCGCCGGAAAGAAGTAAATATTTTGGACGTACTATTGCCCGATCGCTAGTCGATATGTATGAAGCGATGGGGCGACCACTGCGCTTTGATGTCGTCGAGATGGGGGCGGGTAATGGAACGATGGCCCATGATATCCTCGAGAAATTGCAGACCGACCATCCTGATCTTTACGAATCCCTCCATTATATAATCGTGGAACGCAGTCAGGCGCTAATTAAGCGGCAGCAAGAGGCGTTAACAGAGCAACAAGGGGTCCGTTGGCTCCACGCGAGCGCAGATGCTCTACCGCTGCGGAATATACGAGGTGTATTTCTATCCAATGAACTTCCCGACGCTTTTCCAGTACATCGTGTCCTCGCTCGGGCGGGAAAATTCAAAGAGATATATGTTACGGTCGACGAGCGGGGCCACTTCGTTGAAGAGGTAAGAAATCCGAGCTCTGCTCTCGCTGCGGCTCTTCCTGAGTTGGGCGGACTATTTCCTCCTTCGTCATTGCGCTATGACGAACAACTAACGGTCAATGCAAGGTCCATCAACTGGATGCGAAGGCTTGGTGACGCGTTAGAGGAAGGTTACGTCCTGACCATAGATTACGGGCAGCCTGCAGCTACCAAGCAAAAGCCTTATGTGTACTACAGGAATACGGGGCCGATCGAAACAGCCTATGAATTCCCCGGCGAAATCGATATTACCTCGCACGTTGATAACCTTCTCCTTTCGCAAATTGGTTCGCAGGTTGGTTTGGAGCCCGCAACTTCTTTAGGTGCGGGAGTGCTCGACTCACAACATGCTTTCCTAGAGCAACACGGACTCAGAGAAGAATTGTCGACGGAATCCGATGATCGGCTGCGTGCCGATGGTCAGCGTTTGCTGGGTGATGACTATGCTGGCTTCTTTGCTCTGGTTCAAGAAAAGCGCAACACTGCGCAAGACAACAGCCATCAACAGAGACAGGATCCCCCCCAATCGCTCTCAGCCAGCTACCACCCTGAAGGCTCTTCTTTTTCCGAACGACCCTCACCCATTCCAGAGGCCTTCCGCAGACCGGAGCGGCAGCCATCGCTTCCCGATCTCACCATTGACTCACCTTTGAGTCTAACCGGTACGGCACATTTCGGTAATTCAGACGTCATTCCGCATGGATTTCGCCTCGAAACGACGCCACCGGAAGGCTTCGCATGCCTGTATCGGCTCGACGACCTAGAGACTCTGAATCGGGTCTCGAGCAATGGTGCGCTACCACCAGGGCATTATGTTCATGTCATACGTTCTGTTGATCCCGCACGGGATGGCACTACCTTTACCCTGAATCGCGGCACGGTGCCACGCAGTGGGCGTGTGGATGCAGATGGACACCTCCGCTGGCCTTCCAGCGGGAGAGGAGAACGGGTCTCGTTGTCGGTGGCGCAGGCAGAGAGTGATCGTCAAATCGTCCATTTTCGTGACCAGAACGGCAACGAGTTAGCACGTGACGTCAATGCTAACGGTGATGTTTATGTCATCGTCACAGACCTGAATCAGACTAATCTGAGACACCGGCTGCGGGGAGATGAAGGCCTTCCCTATGCCGAGCACAGCGGTAATGGGTTGTGGGCCACATCACCTTTGACGACAAGCCAAAAATCACAACCGGAAAATCAACCGGCAACAGCAAACGACGCCTCGCCATCCGCGCCACAACCGACGCAAGAACCTCACAAGCCTGCGGCTCCCTCAGCGACAGAGGATACGACTCCAAGTATTGAACAGCTTTCCAGTCTATCGGGGACTCAACTGAACAGTATTTCTCCCTCAGAACTGGCTCAGGCCGCAACCCAGCAGTTCAGGCAACTACGATCTGATCAGCTGGCAGCATTTACGGAGTTGCAGTGGAATGCTCTCCGGAAACCCCAGCTCGATCAGATCGACACTTCATTGCTCCAGCAGCACGCGACACGGAAGGCTCTGAAAGAAGCAGACCGAAAAGGCACGATTACTAAACTCTCGGTGGGGGCTGAAGGCCCTATCTTCCAACTCCACGGCGTGGATCGCAGGGGGTTCGACGAACTGCGGCGGCAGTCGTCTTGGGACTTACTTTTCTTTAGGACAAAGAGAACAACTGAAATTACTGAGAATCCAGATGGGGCAGCATCTACGGCGAAATTCCGAATCGATAGTGGTCGGTTTCGAGATCTAGGCTTTTTGGATCCGCAGGCCGAGTCACTCCTCCCTAAGCAGTCGAAAATAATAGAAATACAAGTTCACAGGAAGTCTCACCCTGCACCCGATGTATCTCGAAACTCCAAGGAGATGACGAAAACGGCACTCGCGATTGCGATTGCAAGTGCTAGCGGTAGCGCTCTCATGCTACCGGAGTTAATTCCGATAATCCCGCAAGCGATATCCCAGGTAGCAAATACCATGGCCTATGGCTTGCGGGGTGCCAGTTTCATCATAAGATCGAGATTTCCAGCGCAGACTGCGCCAGATACTAACCTTGGTCGAAACCTACGGCTGTTGGAAATTGCTACCACTGTTGTGCATTTTACTGGTACCGGTCAAAAAATATTGGAGGGTCAGAGTCCCGTAGCTAACGTAATGATTGAGATGGCATACGCTTTGTATTCTTCAATCACTTTCTTGGAAGCTGTGACCGGAAAGACTTTTACGGGAAAGAAGATACAAGATATATGGCGTGGGCTGACAGGGCGAGAATATAAAATGAAGCCAGATGATTTAGGGCTTCAGCTTTATTTTTGGGGTAGTGCTACCCCCTTGGTCGTAGACGGACTTGTCCTTTCAGGAACTGGAGGATGGCTGGCTGGGGCTGCGGCGACTTCTGGATTAGTTGGCGGAGTACTGTTTTCACTCGGGTCGCTGGTGCTGTACAGAAATACATATATGGCAAGTCTTGTTGCCCGCCACATTAGTAAGATAATGCCAGATAAGTTTGTGTTCTTGAATTCTGGTTCTGGTGTCAAAGAAATGACGAGGTCTGACTTTGTTAATGTAGTTGAGCCGCCATGGTGGCGCTTTCCCTCGACGGCAGATCGTGACTTCGCGTTATTCATTGGCGGTGGTCTGTTGAGCTTTTCCTTGTGGTCCGCAATGTCCTTGATCAGCGACTTCAGAGATCAGTCCAATTCCGGATCGGATGAGACGGAGGACGAGGAGTCGGAACCTGACAGTATCCAATCTCCACTGCCGTCGGTAAGGCCGAGCCCTTCGCCGACAGCAACGAACGTACCCGAGGCTTCTCCGTCTCCGACACCGGAGTCAACTCCGTCGCCTTCGTTGCTTCCCGATCAGCCAGAATCTCGCTCGGGAGGGCTTGAGCCGCAGCGTGCTGCATTGGCCCCAGACGGCCTCAACCTACACGTCAATTCATCGAACGAGGGTGTGGTGGTCCAGGATAGGCGCACCGACCCTGCTCTCGAATCCCAAGGGTACCTGTGGGTTGAAGTGCTCCCTGGCCAGTCACTGGGCAGTATCGCAGTGGCGCATGGATATGATGTTGTGGATGTGGCGATGCTGAACATGGGCCATATTGGCGACCTGACCTCCCTCAAAGCCGGCGATCGGGTCTATCTGCCAGACACCGCTCAAACATCACCGTTACACGATGAACGAGTGACGGCATGAACGGATGGGAGATTCATGGCTCGTAGCAACCGCCAATAATCAGCACGTGTTATATAAAAGACATAACTTATAACTCAGCATTTAGCTATTTATAATGTTATCTAATCAGTATTGAGAAAGAAAGATGACAGGCATTCATTTTCTTGCCGTGAAGGGTAAGAAATTGGAGATATTTCCATAAAAATCATGATGTTAACATTATCATTCATTTAAATTCATTTTGTTACTTTTTTGAAATTGCGCTGCCATATCTTTCTTCTAATATGAAACTGTCCAACAAAAAAAGCTTTTCTGGATAGCAATGCAATCAGGGGGTCAGAATTCTTTTCTGAAGAATGAAAAGCCATTCTGTAACCTCAATCCTCAGCAATTGAAGGAGAAGTATCATGGGACTGTTCAGGATGCCGGTCAGAAAGCAAAATGATGGTGGCCCCGAGGGGACCGAAGGCGGCAAATCCTACGATAGCGACACGATAAAGCAAGAGCTGGAAAAAGTGGCTCAGGACTATTGGGAAAACAGCCTAGCAAAATCACAAGGAATGGTGGGAATCGATGCCGCGAAGTCATCGCGGGGACAGTAAAGGATTTGTTGCGCTCTCGGGTGGGCGTGGCGGTTTCGCCTACCCACCATGAATTCTATGCACTGAGAATTAGTGCATGCGGGCGATAGTCGCTGTCCCTTTTCCTGGCCGCCCGCCAGAAAGAACGGTGGTGGGCGGTTCAGTTTTTCATGACAGGTGTCTTTATGGCCTCCGCATTCATGTCATCTTTAAGCTCGTTCGTTTTGCCAGTGACGGAAGTGTTTTCCACACTGGAGGTAATGAGCGGGTTTCATCGTGGTGTGGTCGTTCCGCTTGAGCAGCCTGTCTGCCGTATCGGCTCTTCCCCTCAGTCGGACGTGATGCTCAGCGATGACGACATCACTGCTGAGCATGTCACCTTGCGCTTTCATGCGCGTATGGTCGCCATCGAGGCCGTGGGTGGCGACGTTGAGGTCGGTGGTAAGTACCTGAAGCAAGGCACCGGCTGGCGGACCAACTTGCCAGTAACAATCACCATTGGCAATGTGCGGCTGCAACTCTCTCAACCCGTGCTTTCGCTGCCCCCAGTCATCCAGCTTATCCAGGAGTCCGTCACTCCCATTGTTCAGTCTGCCCGCCAATCGGCGCCTGCCCTTTTGCAATCCGTCCGCAAGTCGGTGTCTCCTGCCTTCCAGCGTTGCCGGCGACACCTGGCCCCTGCGCTGGGGTTTTGCTCGGAGCGTTTGGCACCCGTTTCTCTATTCATCCACAAGCAGATAGCCAAGATCCCGATTTCGGAGGCTTGGCGTGAGCGCTTCAGGCGCCTGTGTCGACGACATAGCGAAGATACCCGAATACGTATGAAGCGAAGCGCCGCTGTGACGGTGTTATGCACTACGGTGGTTCTCATCGGCGCGTATCAATTCGTTGGAGCTAACAAGGCAGGCGCCAGTATCTCCGCCAGTGCGTTACATTCCACGGCCCTCTTGCATCCAGAAGCCGCGGAAGCGGCACTGATGCTTACCATGTCGGACGACACGCCAGCCGAGGCCTTGAAGCAGCAGTTGGCCCAAGCGGGTCTCGATAATCTGCACGTCGAGGATGCAGGCAACCACCTTGTCGTCTCCGGTGAGTTTGCTCCCAATCGATACAATGACTGGCAAAGCGTGCAGCGCTGGTTCGATCAGCGCTACGGCAGCAGCCAAGTGCTGATCAGTAACGCCAGACCGGGCCTCACGCCCGAAAAGCCGGAATTTCAATTCCAGGCCGTGTGGTTCGGCGAAAACCCTTATGTCATCGATGCTCGGGGAGAACGTCTCTATCCTGGGGCATCGTTACCGGAGGGCTGGGTACTCTCCGACATTAAAGACAATCGTGTCACGCTGCGCCGCGGTGATGACCGATTTTCCCTGACGCTGTAGTCGACGCGGACGCTTATTGATGAAAGTCACTTCCGACCGCGCCAACGACGATTACCGCCTCCGCGATTCCTCGGAAGCGGTAACGCGTACCGATGAAACCGGCACCAGCAAGCCTGTCGACCCCGATCGACAGGCTGACTTCACGCGGGCGGTGGAGAGTTCACAGGCACGTCAAGGACGCTCCGGCTCGTTGCTCAAACACGTCGAGCGCTTGGGGTTACCCGATGCCAGTGATCCGTCACTCTACAGTAATGAGCGGAGTATCGAGCTGCTGCAACACGTGGTCGACAACCTATTGCCGCGGCTGGATGCCGCAAGTGATGTCACCGACCTGGCCTCTCAGTTACTCACAGAAGAAATCGACCAACGCCTGACATGGGAAGCGCGCTACGCAGAGGAAGCCAAGGAGAGCGATACGTGAACGACGACATGGACCGTAATGCCGCTGATTTTCTGCACATGCTGGGCCACCTCTATATCAAGAGTGGTAGCCACAAGCGTGGCCTCGTGCTGCTGCTTCTCGCCGCACACATCACGCCGACTCACCCAGGCATCCTGCATACACTGACTCAGGCCTTCATCGTGACCGGCGATACCCAGCGTGCGCTCGAAACAGTCGGGCACCTCGAGCAACTACAAGGTCCTTCGCCGACATTTTCACTGTTACGGAGCCGGGCGCTTTGGGTCGCCGGTCATCACGGCGATGCTCGACACTATTTCCGTGACTATGTGCAGCGCCGGAGCGAAGGATGAGCAGTTTACTAGCCAAGCTCAATGGCATCGCCCTACGCGCAGCGCAGCGCAGCGACGTGGTGATCGCCATCTTCGTCGTGCTGGCGGTCATCATGATGGTCATTCCGCTTCCCACCACGGTGGTGGATGCGCTGATTGGCATCAATATCGGCTTCAGCCTGCTGATCCTGATAGTGGCGTTCTACATCGCTCACCCGGTCGATTACTCCTCATTACCAGCGATCATTCTGCTGGCCACGCTGTTTCGCCTGGCACTATCGATTACCACTACACGCCTAATCCTGCTTGAAGGCTATGCGGGCCAGATGGTTTCGGCCTTTGGCAATTTCGTGATTGCCGGCGAGGTGGTGATCGGTCTGGTGGTATTCCTGATCATCACCGTGGCCCAGTTCCTGGTCATCACCAAAGGGGCTGAGCGTGTTGCCGAGGTGGCAGCTCGCTTCATCCTGGACGCCATGCCGGGCAAGCAGATGAGTATCGACAACGATCTGCGCAACGGCGATATCGACCAGCAGGAAGCACGCTCCCGCCGCAAGCGTCTGGAACGCGAAAGTCAGCTTTACGGCTCCATGGACGGGGCCATGAAGTTCGTCAAGGGTGACGCCATTGCCGGCCTGGTCATCCTTTGCGTCAATCTGATCGGTGGCTTGTTGATTGGCATGCTCAAACGCGGCATGTCGTTCGGCGAAGCCGTGAACACCTACTCTTTGCTGACCGTCGGTGACGGACTCATCGCGCAGATTCCAGCTCTGCTCATTGCCGTCGGGGCCGGTACCGTGGTGACACGGGTGAACTCCGACCAGGCCGGCGATCTCGGCAGCGAGATCGTTGCCCAACTAGGCAGCAATTCCCGGGCGTTGGGACTGACCGCTGTCATCCTGTGCTTCGCCGCTTTCGTCCCCGGGTTCGCCACCACGGTATTCCTGACGCTTGCCGCAGGGCTCGGTTTCGCGGCTTGGATGATACGTCGTCGCGACCGGCGCCAGAACAAGGGAGAAACATCCACCGACTTCCAGTCGGCACCTGCCACTTCTGCTGATGCTCCACAGAAACCCTCGGCAGAGAAAACGCAAGATCCAGAAGCTTCGGACATCACGCCACAGGCAGAGTACCATCGTGTCGTGCTATCGCTGGGTACCTCACTGGCCGATGCGCTGGCGCTCGATATGCTACGCAACGGCCTCGATGAAACACGGCGCCGTACCGGAAGCGATATCGGCGTGGACATACCCAGCATCGGCCTGAATGTCGATGCCAGCATGGAAGATCATCACTTCGGTATCCAACTCGACGAAGTCCCCGTGATGAAAGGTGAGATTCCTGCCGATCGAGTGCTGCTCAACGATGATCCCATGCACTTGGAACTGCTTGAGGTCGAGTACATCAGCCACCCACCGCTGGTGGGACGACGCCCCGGCAACTGGATCGCGCCGCAGGATATCGAGTACCTCGATGAAGCTGGCATTGGCTATCGCACTGTCGATCAAGTGCTATGCCAATGTCTGGAGCAGATCCTGAATCGCTATGCAGGCGAATTCATCGGCATCCAGGAAACCCGTACTCTACTGTCGCGCATGGAACAGGACTATTCGGAATTGGTCGGCGAAGCGGTTCGAGTGGTGTCGTTGCAGAAGATGGCGGACATTTTGCGCCGCTTGGTGGACGAAGGCGTGCCACTACGTGCCCTGCGAACCGTTCTCGAAGCGATGGTGACCTGGGGCCCACAGGAGCAGAGCGTGCCCCGTTTGACCGAGCGCGTGCGGGCCGCCCTTGCACGTCAGATATGTCATCGTTATGCCCGCGCCGATCGGGTACTCCCGGCATGGGTGGTCACCCGCCAACTCGAGGAAGCGATTCGCGCCACACTGCGCGACAACGAGGGAGGGACGCCAAAAAGTAGTAGTCTCCCGGTGCAGTTGTCACGCCCTCTGAATACCTGGTTTCAGCAGCGGCTGGATGAACTGGATGAGGACATATCACCCGTGGTCGTCACCTCCAGTGACGTACGTCCCGTACTTCAGCAATGGTCAAAGCGCCACAACCTGGATCTGCCGGTCATGGCCTGGCAGGAAGTGGCATCGGAGTTCAGCCTGCAGTCACTGGCCCAGGTGAGATTGCCTAAACCGATCTCCCAGCACGGCACCAATCAACCGGCCAGCACCCCCAAGGAATGACGAGTCAATAACAATTCATCTCTCTGCATGGAGCAGACCCTGTGACGGCAGCAACCTTGACGATATCTACAGCCATCTGTCGCTATTCGATAGCGAGAAGCCCACTTATGCGCTGGATGACACACCTGCTGGCCCTTCCGCTGATCCTGTTGGCAATACCCAGCCACGCCCAAATGCAGGCCGATACCAGCGGTGAACGCATACTTACCCTGGAAACGGGCCAAGGGCGTATCTTGCGCTTCGATCAGGGAACGGCATCGGTGTTCGTCGCCAATCCCGAGGTTGCCGATGTGCAGGTCGTCTCCCCCGGTGTGCTCTATCTATTCGGCAAGAGCCACGGCGATACCAATCTGATCGCACTCAGTAACGACGAGCGGACGCAAGCATCGATACGTCTGCAGGTGCGTGACGGCGACCAAGGAGCCGACCAGGCACTACAGGAACTCGATCCCAATAGCCCCATTCGCTTGCGCATGGTAGGTAATCAACTAGTGGCGGAAGGTGAGAGCCGGGATGTCGAGGATGCCATTGCCGCCCAATCCACGCTCGAAAGCCACACGCCAGACGATCGTCCGGCCGTAAACAACGCCACCTATGAGGGGGCTACCCAGATCAATATTCGCGTGCGTTTTGCCGAGGTGGCAAGAGAGGAACTGCTGCAATACGGGGTCAGTTGGAGCGCCCTGATCAACAACGGCTCGTTCTCGCTCGGCGTCTTCCCCGGCTCGATCGCCAACAACGCGTTCGGCACCATCGGCGGTGGCGTCGATAGCGTCGACGGCTTGCTCCAGGCCTTGCAGGAAAACGATCTGCTGCAGATTCTGGCCGAACCCAATATCACCGCCGTGACCGGGGAAACTGCCAGTTTCCTGGCAGGTGGCGAGATTCCCATCCCGGTCCCGGTCAGCAACGATCTGGTCGGCATCGAGTACAAGCAGTTCGGTGTCTCGTTACTGTTCACGCCGGTCCTCTTACCCAACGACCGCATCTCGCTCGAGGTGCGTCCGGAGGTGAGCAGCTTGACCACCAGTGGTGTCGAGATCGCGGGCACCAGCGTCCCTGGATTGCAGGTGCGTCGTGCCGACACCCTGGTCGAAGTGGGTAGCGGGCAAACCTTCGCCATTGCCGGCCTGTTCCAGCGCAACGCTTCCAACAACATCGAGCGTGTCCCCGTATTGGGTGATCTTCCGGTCCTGGGCAACCTGTTTCGATCGCGCCGCTTCCAGCGCAACGAAACCGAGCTGGTCATCCTGATCACCCCGTACATCGTCGAACCGACGCCATCACCAGTACCGAGAACGCCACTGGATCAGGGGCATGTCAGTAACGGCGGGCTGCGAATCGACAACCGGCCCTCTCCCACGTTGGTACGGGATGATCCATTCGGTTTCCATCTGCAATGAGTGCTGGAGTGAGAACAATGACCCATCGATTCACCAGACAAGCGTGGCCGTTGATTCCCTTCTTGGCATTGTTGACCGGTTGTTCATCGTCACTCGGGCCAATGTCCTGGGAAACGGGCTATCGCGCGACCGGTGTTGCGCAGGCAGGCAACGAAGCCTCGCTACGTCAATCGATCTCCCCCATCGCCTGTCGAACGCAACCTGGCGAGACCGGCATCGTGACCTTGCCGCCCGGCTGTGCCAACGACCTCAATCTGCAATTCATGGTCGAGCGCCCCCGCGATCTATTGCATGGCAGGGAGATGGGGCCGGCACGGGCAGGGCCCGTCGCCAATGCCGCCCAGGAACGTCTTGCAAACCGTGAGCGGGCCAATGCCCGCCGCCAGAAACTCGAAGGGGAAGCCAGCAGCTCAACCAACTACGCCACTACAAGTGACATGTAGAAGCGAGATCAATTGGCCATGGCCAGCCCCATGGCCTGGGCACGATCACGAGGAGTGGGAAGGTCACGAATGTTCCGAGCCTGCTCGATCAACGACTGACGGAGTGATGAGGACATGTCGGGAATATCGATACTTGCTGCCTGGTCCGTGTCACCGGCCATTACCAACACCAGGATCAAATTGCGGAAGTGGCGTTCCTCGGCCAGTGGCGAAGCGGTGACATCGTGCATCAGGGCTACCGCTTCGGCATTGTCACCGGCCAGCGATTGCGCCAGCGCCAGATTGGTGAGGGTATCGGGATCATTCGGAGCCAACGATACGGCTTGGGAAAAGGCATCCTTCGCGGCCTGTTCTTGGCCCAACAATGCATGGGCAACCCCCAGCCGACTCCAGGCAGATAGGGTGTCGATTTCAGGTACTGCCTTTTGCAGATTGCGCACCGCGCTTTCGGTCTTGCCGAGTTGCAATTGGGCAGATCCCAGCCCCAACAAGGCCTCGGTATTGTCGATATCACTGGCAAGTGCGGCGCGAAAAGCCGACACCGCTCCTTGGGGATCGCCACCAGCGAGCCGAGCCTTGCCAAGCCGGACATTGATATCAAGGCTGCTGCCCGACACTTCCGCAGCACGTTCATACATGGCGGCGGCGGTGGCGTAATCACCTCGTTGGGCAATGTCGTCCGCGAGGGATATCAAACGAGACTCATCGGTTGGCTGAACTGGCGTTGCACAGGCCGCCAGTGCCAAACAGGACAACAGGAGAAAAACGCATATGCAGTGGCGCATCACCAGTAGAGCTCCTTGTGTTGGACTTCCGGATGAAGCCCACATGGGAATGAATAACATGTTATTTCATTAGCTAACGTAAGAAGTACAAAAAGGGATGTTAATTCATGAAAATTTTAGTCGCGAGTTTCTATCATTGAGTCATCGATTCAAGAAAACGTCAACGATTCATGGGGGCGAAATATTGCGGATGCATCAGGCTCCGCATGATTCGCACCGGCTCCTGTTCGAGGCGACGATGCGACACCGATTCGCATCAGGGATCTTGCGCATTTGCCGTTTCACTGTCGTGACACTCATGACCAGCATGGGGATGTCGGTATGGGCTGCATCGGCGCTGGCCATTGGTGATCCCCGCTGGGAGGGAAATGAGTGGCTGGCTAAAGACTACCACTATGTCATCGTCGAGCAGGATGTACGTGATGTCCTGACGGAATTTGGCCGCAATCTATCCTTGCCGGTAGAAATGTCCCCTCAAGTTCGAGGGCGTGTGCGTGGCAATATCCGCAACGGTACGGCTGAGGAGTTTCTCGATCAGGTCAGCTCGGCCAATGGTCTGGCGTGGTTCTTTGATGGCGGCGTACTGCATGTTGCCACACGCCAGGAAATGATCCAGCGCACGTTCGAGCTACAAGGCATTGACGCGGATCGATTGATGGAGGCGATCGACCAATCACGGATCGGAGATCCGCTGCGAGCCAGATTGATCGATGGAAACGCGGCACTCCAGGCCTGGGGGCCACCAGCATGGATCGAGAGCGTGGCACGGCGCGTTGATCGTTTGCGCCAGCCAACCCCGACAAGAAGCAGAGAAGTCAGAGTATTTCGTGGCAGCGTTTCGACAAAAACCCAGATTTCCGAATGACAGCAATATCAAAGGAGATGTGTCATGGCTATCCAACCTACGGAAGCACCCAATAATACTGAAACCCAAAAGCCCGACTATACCACCCAACAATCTGGCGATGAGCAAGCCTTCGAGGAGGCCGTTAATGCCGCTTATGAGTCCATGTTCGGGTTGTACATGATGGGCTATGGCAGGGATATGCTCCAGGATATTCTCAAGGAAGGTTGATTGACTATCCGGCCAACCATATTGCTCATTGCAGTATATCGAATCGCTATAGGTGACCTATGACTTCTCCGATACCAACAAGCATGGATCCTATGCCGGTGCCAGCTAATCATTCCACTCAGGAATCGTTAGCATCGCAAAATATTTTCGAACATATGGCACAAAACGCTAGTAGTACACTACAGGCCGTTACTCCTGGGGAATTCACGTCCAATGCCTTGGAAGGGGCAAAAGGTATCTTCGATTTGATGCAAAATTTCTCCATCCAAGGGCATGGCTTGAACACTAATTCGACACAGATGGTAGCTAGCTTCAAAGATGCACAGACCACAGCCACTGAGGTCGATAATGATACAGCAGAGGATTTTAGTGATGCACAGTATGACCGCATGATCGAAGGACTTGACGCAGGAACAATAAAACAAGTACTTGGTGAGATAGGTGCGGTGACGTTTGTGTTCAGCGTGGCCCCTAAACCTGCAGAGGGCGTCAAGATGCTGATGCGAGGCTAACCTTTGTTGACAACTTATCAAAAGAAATCGCCCTGTTTAGTTATCGGTAAACTGCTGATGACGATGGTCATGGCCTTGCTGCTGCAAGCGTGTGACACGGAGCTTTATACCGACCTGAATGAACGTGAAGCCAATATCATGGTGGCCACGCTGGCGCGTCATGGCATTCCCGCCAAACGGGTAGCCCAGGAAGAAGGCCTGATGACCGTCACCGTCGACGAAAGCCGTTTCTCCGAAGCGGTGAGTATTCTCGACCGTCTCGGGCTACCGGAAGAAGAGTTCTCCAATCTCGGCAAGGTGTTCGAGAACAATAGCCTGGTGTCGTCCCCGGTTCAGGAACGCGCGCAGATGATCTATGCGCTCAGTGAAGAGCTCTCCCATACCGTGTCACAGATCGATGGTGTGCTCTCGTCACGCGTTCACGTGGTACTGCCCGATAACGACCTCATGGCACAAGACAGCACGCCTTCATCGGCCTCGGTCTTCATGCGTTATTCCCCGACGATCGACATCGACCCACTGATTCCACGCGTCAAGACCCTGGTCGCCAACGGCATTTCAGGCCTTACCTATGACAATGTCTCGGTGGTACCAGTCGCGGCAGTGACGCTGGAAGTGCAGGAAGAAACGCCTCCGCAGATGCTGAGTTCCTTCCTCGGCATCACCATGCCGGCTACCAGCGTGGCGCGTGCGGGGTGGATATTCGGCCTCCTGATCGTGCTGGTGCTGGCATTGGCTGGCGTGGTGGGTTGGATGGTATGGCGACAGCGCCGACGTGGTACCTATGAACTGGAGACGCCGCCATGAGTGCCGATGCATCGGCCAAGACGCCCTCACGCGATGATAGGTGGCAGGCCTTCGTCGCTGTACCGACTCGCTGCATTGCACTGCGCTGGTTGTGCGATTGCCTGGGTGACGTAGCGGATGAAGCCACCCAGCAGTCGCTGGCATGCCATCCACGCTTTCGGCAGCGGTTGGCGCAGCGGCTGATCCAGCAGCATGGGTTGACATCTCCCGATGCGCTTCCCATACCCGGCGAAGACGATCTCCCCCTGTTTCTGCTGTCACCCAATGCCGGAGATATCCTGGTGAAATACAGCGGCATGATCTGTCATGCCATGGCCTTCGTACGCGAAATTCGTGCCCCCCGTGTCATCGAGCTCAAGCAGCGCTTCGGCGAGTCTTCTTTCGTCACCGCACTGGCCAATCGCGACCTGGCGATTCATCAAGGCCCTTACACCGACGATGATGCTCTGGAATATGCCGTTCTACGTGACGGTGTCGCCTGCCTGGCGATATGGCTGGCGCAGCAGCCGGCCGAGCTAGCGGCCTGGTTACGCTTGGGGCTGGCCAGCGATCCACGCTTGGCCGATGCCGATATCTCTCCGGAAGTCCGCGAACACGGCGTCGCTATCATCCGTCGTGCGGCGGCAGTCATCCTCGACGACCCAGCCGAGGAGCCGGTATGAACGAGCTCCCGACGCGCCCTGGCAAGACCATTTTGCGTGCCAAGGAAGCGGAGGCATGGCTCGACGGTTATGCCTTTCTCGAGCGGGTGCGACAGCATGCCGACGAGGTCGAGACCGAAGCTCGTCGCACGGCCGCCAAGGCATATGCCGAGGGCTTCGAAGAAGGTCGCCGCGAGGGCGAAGCCCAGGCTACCGAGCTACTGACCCGAACAACTCGGCGCGTGGAGCGTTATCTGAGCGGGCTGGATCAATCGATGGCCGATCTGTGCCTGCAAATGGTACGCCGCATCCTGGGGGAATTCGACGATACCGAACTGATCAGTCGCTGCGTACGCCAGGCATTGCGCGAGTATCGCCACGATATGGCCGTCACCGTGCGCGTCGCTCCAGAGCGGATGTCAGAAGTCGAGTCGCTGCTGGCTGCGGGCGAGGAGAGTGGACAGCCGCCCTGTCGCGTCGAAAGCGACACCCAGCTCAAAGCTGACCAATGCTTGCTGGTTAGCCCAGTCGCGGTAGTCGATGTCGGGCTGGATGCGCAGTTGAACGCACTGCGTCGGGCGCTCGCCGTCAAGTCGGAGACATCACCATGAGCCCAAGCGACGTCATGCCCGATATCGAACTCGAGTCACTGCTGCCACGCCTGGAAGAGCGTGTCGCCCAGGCGGAGCTACGCCCGGTGCATGGCCGCGTACGACGCATTCGTGGGCTGCTGGTGCATGCCAGCGTTGGCGGCACCGGTATCGGGGAGCTGTGCTTCCTGCGCGACCCCCTCAGTGGTCGTCGTGTCGCGGCCGAGGTGATCGGCTTCGAAGACGAAGATGCCATTCTCTCCCCTATCGGAGACCTGCAAGGCATGTCGACCCGCGCCGAGGTGATCGCCACCGGCGCGCCTCAGGGAGTTCCCGTGGGCGAGGCATTGCTCGGTCGTGTCGTCAGTCCGCTGGGCACCTTCGTGGACGGAGCACCAGCCCCCGATGACGGCGCGTTGAACGAGTATCCCGTGCATGCCGAACCGCCCGAGCCACTATCGCGCCAGTTGATCCAGCACCCCTTGTCGCTGGGTATTCGTGCCATCGACGGCCTGCTCACCGTAGCTCGCGGTCAGCGTTTGGGAATTTTCGGCGAACCCGGTGTCGGCAAGTCATCGCTACTCTCTGCCATCGTGCACGGCAGCGAAGCGGATGTCATCGTGCTGGGGCTGATCGGCGAACGCGGGCGCGAGGTGCGTGAGCTACTGGAAGTGCAATTGGGCGCCGAGGCGCGTCGCCGTACAGTCTGCGTGGTAGCCACTTCCGACCGTCCCGCCATCGAGCGCGCGAGAGCGGCCATGGTCGCCACCAGCGTGGCCGAATACTTTCGCGACCAGGGCCGCGACGTGTTGCTGCTGGTCGATAGCATTACCCGTTTCGCCCGCGCGCAACGCGAAATTGGCCTGGCTGCCGGAGAGCCACCAACCCGGCGTGGTTTTCCCCCCTCGTTCTTCGCCGCTCTGCCACGGTTGCTGGAGCGCGCCGGACCAGGACCCAGCGGTAGCATCACGGCACTCTACACCGTACTCACCGAAGGCGATGGCACCCTCGACCCTGTGGCGGAAGAGGCCCGAGCGATCCTCGACGGCCACATCATGCTCAGTGCCGACCTGGCGCGTCGTGATCACTTCCCGGCCATCGACGTACTTGCCAGCCGCAGTCGGCTAATGGAAGCGGTGGCATCGAGTGAGCATCGCCAACACGCTGGCCAGATGCGTGATCTATTGGCGCGCTACAACGATATCGAACTGCTGATCCAGGTCGGTGAATATCGCGAGGGCAGCGATGCACGCACCGACGAAGCCGTTCGTAAGCATGCCGCTATCGAAGCCTTTCTGCGCCAGCCCAACAATGAGGCCAGCAGCATAGAAGAGACGCAACGACGCATGAGCGAGATCGTGTCATGAACGAACGTCAACGACTCGAACGGCTGATGACTCTGCGCGAACGGCGCCAACGGAAAGCCGAATTGGCCTTGGTCGAACAGCAGCGACATTGCCAGACCGAGGCCGAGCGCATTTCGACACTGGATGCTCAGCTTTCCGACCAGCAGCACGACTTCGATCGCCAGGAACAAGCACTGTTCGATGCCATGCAAGGGTCGTCATGGTCGGCTCTGAAGCTGGAACAGGTCCGCCAAGCCATCGACGATCACTATCAGCGCCAGGCCGAGCTGAGCGAGGCCCGTCAAGCCGCCGATCACGAATATCATCATCAACTTGCCGAACGTGACCAGCGCGCCAGTAGGTGGGCACATCAGGTACGCGCCAGAAAAGCCTTGGAAATGCTGCTGGAACGTCGTCGCCGTATCGATCGACTCGCCGAAGAGGGACGCGCCGAGTTGGACCTGGAAGACGAAACCCCTAGAGGGGGGCGCTGATGACAGGAGTCGAACTATCCGTGGGCAACGAAGACCATGCGACCCAAGTCAATACGACCTGGCTCACCTCCCCTCGGCTGACACGTATTGCCCCGGAGAGCGTCACCACGCTGAATGCCCTGAATCGCCCACGAGCGTCGCTAGTGCTTTCGCTCGGCGATCGCACATTGTCATGCCATCGCCATCACGACCTTTCGTCAATCTCGCAACCTTTGACGTTCGGACTCACCATCGGTGGAGAACCCGCGACGCTGGAAATCAGCCCAGACACCTTGGCAGTGCTGACCGAGCACTTGGCACTGCATCGCCCATTGGAGATGTGTTCCCCCGAGCTGCGCGCCTTGTGGCTGGAATACGCGCTGCTGGAATGGATCGAGCCTCTTGAAGCACAACTCGGTCGTTCGCTTCGCTTGCACGACGACACCATAACCGCGACAGACTCTTTCCCCATTCGTTTGCCGCTGCGGCTGGAAACCGGGGGAAGAAACTATGCTTTGTCACTTTCGCTGACCGTCACTACTGCCCGCGCATTATTGCCCTTACTGGATTCACACTGCTCACCAACGCCGAAACCTTGCCCTGCCGTGCCGTGGCCATTGCAGTGGATCGCCGGTCACCAAGACCTGGCACTTGCCGAACTCCGTCACCTGGCACCGGGCGACGTGGTAATGCTCGAGAGGCCGGCGCAAGGCATGGCAGTGGTGATCGGCGGCTGGTTGCTCGCCGACGTCGACTCTCACCACGGCGGAGTTCGCCTGTTATCTCCGCCATATGCTCAGACCCGTGGAGACTTCAATATGGCCCAGTCATCTTCGGATGCCACCGCTAATCGCAAAACCTCGAAGACCGCTCGATCGAGCATGGACGACGCCCAACTGGACCAACTACCTGTGCGGTTGGTATGCGAATTAGGTCGGCTCGAACTCTCGCTCGGCGAACTGCGTGAGCTGGACCAAGGCAGCGTACTGCCCTTGTCGCGACCGATGGAGGAAGCCGTAGACATCGTGGTCAATGGCCGACGCATGGGACGTGGCCGGCTGGTGGAAATCGGCGACGGCCTAGGTGTGCAGATCGTGAGGCTTGCCACTGATGAATGAAGTTGGTCCCAACCTGATTGGGATGGTGCTCGTCGGCGCCACGATCGGGCTATTGCCGTTGGCGGTGGTAAGCATGACCTCGTTTCTCAAGATCGCCGTGGTGTTGTTTTTGATCCGCAACGCCCTGGGTGTGCAGCAAACGCCTCCCAACCTGGTGCTCTACGGCATTGCGTTGATCTTGACGGTATATATCACCACACCCTTGGTGGGCGAAATATATTACCAATTCGAGAACAGCCCTGGGGGGGTGGAAAGTGTGGAGGACATCAAGGAGATCGGCATTACACTACGCGAGCCGCTCAAGGAATACTTATCCATGTACGCCAATGAGCGTGAGCGGGCGTTCTTCCTTGATGCGACTCAGAATATCTGGTCGGAGCAAGCACGTGAAAATGTCGAAAGCGATGATTTGGTAGTGCTGATTCCTGCCTTTGTGACGTCCGAACTCACCCGTGCCTTCATGATCGGTTTCCTGATCTATGTGCCGTTCCTGGTCATCGACCTGATCGTCTCGAACGTATTGATGGCCATGGGCATGGTGATGATGGCACCACCACTGATCTCGACCCCTTTGAAGATATTTCTGTTCGTTGCCGTCGATGGCTGGTCACGTCTGATGCACGGGTTGATTCTTAGCTATGGAGGGTAGCGCCGATGACGGATGATATCTTCCTCTCGCTGATGCAGAACGCCCTATGGACGGTATTGCTGCTCTCGGCACCAGCACTACTGACTGCCATTGTGATCGGCTTCGGTATCGGTTTGCTGCAGGCATTGACGCAAATCCAGGACCAGTCCTTACCCCAATCGATCAAAGTCATCGTCGTGTTTCTGGTGCTGATTTTGGCGGGACCGCTGCTGGCGGGACAACTCGTCAACTTGACGGATCAGGTGTTGGATAATTTTGCCGTCTGGTCACGTTAGGCTCTGGTCGAGATGATTAGCGAAATCTTTGGAATACTGACCGAGCTGGCCTATCCGCTGATCATGGCGGCAGCCATCGGTATGGCACGAGCCTTGGGTGTGATTCTGATTACGCCGGCGTTCAACCGCCTGGGCCTGACAGGCTTGATACGTTCCGCTGTTGCCGTGACCATCGCGCTTCCAATGGTGCCCCCCATCTTCGAGACACTATCAACGATGGGGACTACATCGAACTTCACGCTCATTGCCCTACTGATCAAGGAAGTGATAATCGGTGTAGTCATCGGGTTGGTATTCGGTATCCCGTTCTGGGCAGCAGAGGTTGCTGGAGAGCTGGTCGATCTGCAGCGCGCCTCGACCATGGGACAGTTGCTCGACCCGATGGGCAGTACCGAATCCGGCGTTACCAGTACCTTGCTGGTCATCACGCTAGTGGCACTGTTTTTCATTACCGGCGGCTTCATGGCACTGCTCGATGGTTTCTATCGCAGTTACTCACTATGGCCGGTAGACGCCTTCATACCGGTGCTGGAGACACAAGCTGCGCTGGCCTTGCTCAGCCTGCTCGACCAAGTGATGCGTATCGGCGTGCTGATGGTCGCGCCGCTGGTTATTGCCATGCTGGTTGCCGATCTCATGATGGCTTACTTGGCACGCATGGCTCCCAATCTTCACGTATTCATTCTCTCGCTGCCGATCAAGAATCTATTGTTCACCTTCTTGATGCTGGTTTACCTGGTGTTTCTGGTACCGCAGATGTATAGCGGGTTGGATGCGCTGGATGAGCACTATCGGCAGTTCGAGACGTTGATCCGTTCGATGCTGTAATACCTTCGCCCGGCGATGATTCCAATGGAAGTGGGGTATCCATCATGAGTGACCAACCCAGTGAAGAAAAATCGCTACCGCCCTCGGAGAAAAAGCTTCGTGACGCACGCAAGAAGGGGCAGGTGGACAAAAGCTCCGATATGGTCACCGCCATCGTCATGCTCGGATGTACGCTCTATCTCGTTGCTCAAGCAGGTACTATCGAAACCCGTATCCGAGGGCTGATCAGCCTTACAACACGCCTTTATCAGGAACCCTTCGATACGGTATGGCCGCGCCTGATGGCAGCGAGTGTCGAGGTCATCATGTTCTCGATACTTCCCATTATCCTCATTACCATTGTTGCCGTGATATTGACCAATATCATCATCACGCGCGGCATGGTGTTCTCCGTCGATCCAATAAAGCCCAAATTCGAGCGCATCAATCCCGCCGAAGGGTTCAAGCGTATTTTCTCTGCCCGCGGGATCATCGAATTCATCAAGTCACTGATCAAGATGGTATCTCTTACCGTCGCATTCGTGGTGGTTTGCCGGCTGGCTCTGCAAATGTTGATGGAATCCTCTCGCTGTGGCTTTGGCTGCCTCGAGGGGGTTTTCCTGACACTTCTCGAACCCTTGGTCATCACTGCCTTGGTCGCCTTTCTGGTCGTTGGACTGCTCGATGTGAAGATGCAACGCTGGCTGTTCCAGCGCGATCAGCGCATGACCAAGACCGAGCACAAACGTGAGCGCAAGGATATGTACGGTGATCCAGAAATCAGGCGTGAACGCCGGAGACAGCGACGTGACATACATTCCCGCAGTTCGCAGGTGGGCCTGCAACATGCCTTGGTCATGATCGGTGCCGCCGGCGACTGGGTGGTGGGTATCCGCTACGTGCGAGGGGAGACACCGGTGCCGGTTATGGTGTGCAAGGCAGGCCCCGAACGTTCGACCAAGCTTCTACAAGAAGCCAAAGAGCGCCATATTCCCGTGGTCGATAATCGTGAATTGGCCAGCAGGATAGGCAAGCGCACCGGCAATGGTGATCCGATACCCAACGATACCTTTCAGTCGATGGCCGATCTATTGGTTGCGGCCAAGCTTATCTAGCACTTCCTGCGGGGCTTCAAAGGGGAGTCCCGCTCGTCTCGCGTTGGTGGGCAAGGATTTCCCGCAAGGTGCTCATCAGGGCGCCGGCGCCCGGCGACAGACGCTGGTGGCGTAGGCTCACCAGGCCGTAGGGCTGGACACTGAGTGCCTCACGCAAGGGGAGGATGCGAAAGCGCTGCGGGGCACATAGCAGGTCGGCCACCTCGCGGGTGGTGGCGGTGATGGTGTCCGACTTATCGACCAGTGCCAGGGATACCAGCACGTCCGGGGTGTCGACGATCTGCGGCGGAGGGGATACCCCGTGGTAAAGGAACAGGCTGTCGACTCGCTGGCGCATCAGGGCGCCGGGCGGCTGCAGCGACCAGGGGTAGGCCGCCATGGCCTCCAGGGTGAGGGGGGAGCGTCCCGTCAGGGGATGTCCCTCTCGGCACACGAAGCAGATGTCTTCCTCGCCGATTTCCTCGAACACGAAGCGCTCGGTCGGAAACCCGGCCGGAATTCGCGTGATGGCGAAATCGAATTCTCCTTCCAGCAAACGCGGGACCAATACCTTGCTGACGTCCACGTCGACACTGATCTTGAGTCCCGGACGATCGCGGTGCACCCGTTCGATGGCACTGGTCAGCAAAGTGACGGCCGGGGCCATCACGGTACCAACCGCGACCATCCCGGCATTGCCCTCACGCAGCGCGTTCAGTTCTTCGCCGGTGTGATGCAACTCCGAGAGCATGGTACGGGCATGGCGCACCATGATTTCGCCGTACCAGTTGGGGGTCAGGCCTCGGGCATGGCGGTCGAAAAGCTTCACGCCCAAATGAGACTCGATATCTCCAAGCAACTTGGAGGCCGCCGGCTGGCTCATCCCGAGCCGGGCAGCGGCGCGATGCAGGTTGCGCTGCTCATCCAGGGCCAGGAATAGCTGTAGATGGCGCAACTTTAGTCGCACGCGAAGAAACCAGTCGTCGGCCAGAACACCCATGAAAGCGGCTCTCTTGGTTAGTTGATATATAAAAGCATATCAAAAGTTGGGAGTTTTGGGATTGGTTGGTTATGAGAATCCCTGGCTAACGTATGGCGTGCATCCCGTAGTGACGAATGACGAGGGCGTCGTTACCGATAACAACAATCCCCAGGATTGGGGGCAAAGGAGAGGATCATGTCACTTACTTCCACATTCTCATGCTTGGCGCTAAGTGCTGGCGTTGCTGTTCTGACGTTGGATGGAGCGCAGGCCAGTGACGATGGTACCGGTACCTCTGCCGGCGAGAGTAGTGGGGCCATCGAAAAGTCGGCATTTGGCCAACTTCCCGATGGTCGTGAGATCGATGTTTACCGAATTACCAACACCAACGGCATCGAGATGCGTGTCATCAACTATGGCGGCATCATCGTTTCGTTGAGAACACCCGATATCCATGGCGAATTCGACGATATCGTGCTGGGCTTCGATTCGCTGGAAGAATACCTCTCCGATACATATCGCCAGGCCAACCCTTATTTCGGGGCGCTGATCGGGCGCTATGGGAATCGTATCGCCGGTGGTCAGTTTTCGCTCAACGGGGAAACCCATGCATTGGCTACTAATGACGGAAGTAATCACCTGCACGGAGGCGACCAAGGGTTCGATAAGGTGCTATGGCAGGCGGAGCCATTCGACAATGACGAAGGGGCGGGGCTTGTCCTGAGCTATGCCAGTGAGGATGGCGAGGAAGGCTATCCAGGTAGCCTGGAAACCCAGGTAACGTACACCCTGACCGATGCCGATGAGTTGATCGTCGATTACCGTGCAACGACTGACAAGGCCACACCCGTCAATCTCACCCAGCACAGTTATTTCAATCTCGAGGGGGAGGGCCGCGGCAGCATCCTCGACCATCAACTGCTCATCAATGCCGATTCCTTTACCCCGGTGGACCATACGCTGATTCCTACCGGCGAGATTCGCCCGGTCGTTGGCACGCCATTCGACTTTACCGCGCCGACTGCGATCGGTGAGCGTATCGAACAGGACAATGAGCAATTGGTGTTCGGCAAGGGCTATGACCATAACTTCGTCATCGCAGACGGGGCAACGTCTGGTGATGAGCCCGTGCTTGCCGCCCGCGTATGGGAGCCCAAGAGTGGGCGACTGCTGGAAATCGCCACCACCGAACCGGGTCTGCAATTCTACTCGGGCAATTTCCTTGCCGGCGACCTGATCGGGAAACGCGGTCAAGCTTATGAGCACCGCTCTGGGTTCGCGCTGGAAACCCAGCATTTTCCCGACTCACCCAATCAGGCCGACTTTCCCTCGACGCTTCTTGAACCGGGTGACACCTATCGTTCACGCACGGTTTATGCCTTCTCCGCGCAGAAGGGCCTGGAATCTCACCCGTGAGGGCCGTCGGGAGCCAATCATTTAGACAAGCCTTAATGGAAACCAGAGACACGGCTCTGGGTAGCCAAAGCCACGCCATGTTCAACAACAACAAAGTCCTTCACGACTTCAGGAGAACGTCCTATGTCATTCACCTCTACGTTCACTCGACTGACCCTTGGTGTCAGCCTGGCACTCGGCACGCTCGGCTCGGCACAGGCCGCCAACGATGACGTCAAGATGGGCTTTATCGTCAAGAAGCCCGAGCAAGCCTGGTTCATCAACGAACAACGTGCCGCGACCGAGCTCGGCGAGGAAATGGGCTTCGAAGTGGTAAGACTGGCGGGCGAGGACGGCCAGCAGGTCCTCAGCGCCATCGATAACCTGAATTCCCAGGGGGCCAAGGGCTTCGTCATCTGTCCCCCCGATGTCCGCCTGGGGCCGGCGATCATGAACCGTGCCAATCAGTACGGAATGAAGGTGGTCACCGTGGACGATCGTTTCGTGGGCAGCGATGGCGAGCCTATCGAAGACGTGCCTCACCTCGGGATGTCCGGCTACAAGATCGGTCAGCAGGTCGGCGAGGCCATCGCTGCCGAGATGGAGGCGCGAGGCTGGGATCCACAGGAGGTCGCCGCGCTGCGGATCACCAACTACGAACTGCCCACCGCCAAGGAGCGCACCGACGGTGCCACCGACGCGCTGCTGGAGTGGGGGTTCCCCGAAGACAATATCCTCGATGCGCCACAGCAGAACACCGACACCAGCAGTGCCTTCTCGGCCGCCTCGCCGGTGATCTCCAAGAACGGGGACTTCGAACACTGGGTCATCTACGCGCTCAACGAGGAGAGCGTGCTCGGCGGCGTGCGGGCCAGCGAGCAGTACGGTCTCAAGGCCGAGGATGTGATCGGCGTGGGGATCAACGGCTCGGGTGCCGCCTTCGCCGAGTTCTCGCGGGAAAACCCGACCGGCTTCCATGGCACCGTGGCGGTGAGCTCCACCATGCATGGTCGCCAGACGGCGGAAGACCTCTACACCTGGATCACCGAGGGCGAGAAGCCGCCCGCCAATACCGAAACCAGCGGCACCCTGATGACCCGTGACAACTGGGAAGCGGTGCGTGAAGAGCTCGGTCTGTGAGCCAATGTGCCCGGGCCGCGACAGGCCCGGGCTCTGCTCGTCTGCAGGAGTCCATGATCATGTCTCAACCCTACCTCCGCTTCGATGGCATCAGCGTCGAATTTCCCGGCGTGCGTGCCCTCGACGGTGTCAGCTTCGGCGTCCACGCCGGGCAGGTGCACGCGCTGATGGGCGAGAATGGCGCCGGTAAGTCGACCCTGCTGAAGGTGCTCAGCGGCGTCAACCGCGTGACCGAAGGCGCCCTATGGATCGATGGCGAGCGCCATGTGTTTTCCAATGCCCGGGAGGCTCTGGGCCAGGGCATCGCCATCATCTACCAGGAACTGACGCTGTCGCCGAACCTGTCGGTGGCCGAGAACCTGCTGCTCGGGCAACTCCCGGAAAAGCGGGGGTTCATCGATCGCCGGCGGCTGCGTGAACAGGCCCTACGCATCCTCGAGGACCTCGGGGAGGAGGGCATTCATCCCTCGACCAAGGTGCGTGAGTTGTCCATCGGCCAACAGCAGATGATCGAGATCGGCCGTGCCCTGTTGCGTGATGCCCGTGTGATCGCCTTCGACGAGCCGACCAGCAGCCTGTCGGTACAGGAAACCCGCCAGCTCAAACGGATCGTCAAGCGCCTGCGCGACGAAGGGCGGGTGGTGCTCTACGTCACCCATCGCATGGAGGAAGTCTTCGAGATGTGCGACGCGGTCACGGTGTTTCGTGACGGCCGCCACATCCGCACGCATGACAGCCTCGATGCCCTCGACCACGACACCCTGGTCAGCGAGATGGTGGGCCGGGATATCGAAGACGTCTATGGCTACCGTCCGCGGGAGCCGGGCGAGGCGCTGGTCGATATCGAAGGAATCGTCGGACGCGGTCTGAGTGCGCCGGTGAGCTTCAGGGTCAGGCGCGGCGAGGTGTTCGGCCTGTTCGGGCTGGTCGGTGCCGGGCGCAGTGAGCTTATGCGACTGGTCTGCGGCGTGGAAACGCCTAGCTCGGGAAAGGTGCGTTTCGGTGGTGAGGCGAGGCGCTTCAAGAGCCCGGCAGAGGCCATTCGTGCCGGCATCGCCATGTGTCCGGAGGACCGCAAGTCGCAGGGGATCTTTCCCGTCGCCAGCGTGACCGACAACCTCAATGTCAGCTGTCGGCGTTTTTTCAAACGCTGGGGCATCTTTCGCAACCCGCGTCGCGAACTCGCCAATACCCAGGACTATATCCGCCGCTTGAGCATCAAGACGCCGGGGCCGAAGACGCGCATCAACACCCTGTCCGGCGGTAACCAGCAAAAGGTGATCCTGGCCCGCTGGCTGTCCGAGGAGATCGAACTGTTCGTCATGGACGAGCCCACGCGGGGCATCGATGTCGGCGCCCGTCGCGATATCTACACCCTGCTCTACGACCTGGCCGACCAAGGCAAGAGCGTGGTGGTGATTTCCAGCGACCTGGCCGAGGTCAGCTCGATCTGCGATCGCATCGGCGTGATGCGCGATGGCGCGCTGGTCGACATCGTGCCGCGTGACGAGGCGACTCCCGAGCGACTGCTGGGGCTGGCTTTGCCCGCCTAAGGAAACCCCGATTTATTACTGCGCTCGATAGTCTGGCCGCCGGTGGTGCTCGCAATCCTCATTGAGCACTCAGTCAACTCCGGTTGCTGCGCTCCGGCGGCGACCAGCCTCTCATCGCTCGTGACATAAATCAGCGCTTCCTTAATGGTTCCAAGACAACAAACCGTGAAAGAGACATCGTCATGACGACCAACAAACTTGCTCAGGGCGACGGCACATCCGCAGCCCTATCCTCACAAGGTCAGCCCCGAGGGCGTCAGGGGCTGGTCAAGCCCTTGCGTACCCTGCTGGATACCTCCGGGCTGATCGCCATCTTCGTGGTGCTGTTCGTGGCACTGTCCGTGTTCATTCCCGACTTCCTGACCGGTCGCAACATGGTCGGGTTGCTGCTCTCGGTGACCCTGATCGGCACCATCGCCACCACCATGATGATGGTCCTGGCGCTGGGTGAGGTGGACCTGTCGGTGGCCTCCATCGTGGCCTTCGCGGGCGTGGTGGCGGCGGTCGTGACCTCGACGTCCGGCAGTGTCGTCATCGGGGTGCTGGGTGGCGTGGTGGCCGGCGGGGCCGTGGGTGCCTTCAACGGCTTCGTGGTGGCCCGCTTCGGCATCAACTCACTGATCGCCACCCTGGCCGCCATGGAGTTCGTGCGTGGCCTGGCCTACATCACCTCCGGCGGCGATGCGGTGATGATCACCGTGCCGGGCTTCTTCGACCTGGGCAGCGCTTCCTTCCTGGGGCTGACGCTGCCGGTGTGGACCATGATCGTCTGCTTCGTGATCTTCGGCGTGTTGCTCAACATGACCGCCTTCGGTCGCAACGTGCTGGCCACCGGCGGCAATCCCGAGGCGGCGGCCCTGGCCGGGGTCAATGTGCGTCGGCTCAAGATCATCGTCTTCGGCCTGCAAGGGGTCGTCGCCGGCATCGCCGGTGTGCTGCTGACCTCGCGCATGGGGCTCGGCGACCCCAATACCTCGATGGGCCTCGAACTGGCCGTCATCTCGGCCTGTGTGCTGGGTGGCGTGGCCCTGTCCGGTGGCGTCGCCTCGATCACCGGCGTGCTGGTCGGGGTGCTGATCATGGGCTGTGTCCAGAACGCCATGGGGCTGCTCAATGTGCCGACCTTCTATCAGTACCTGGTGCGTGGCGCCATTCTGCTACTGGCGGTGATGTTCGACCGCTGGAAGCAGACCCGACGCCAGCGCGCCTGATTCGCTTTCTTGCAGGAGACTTCCCGTATGACCGATCGCTCGCGTCCTTTGCGTTCCGCCCAGTGGTTCGGCAGTGCCGACAAGAACGGCTTCATGTACCGCAGCTGGATGAAGAACCAGGGCATTCCCGATCATGAATTCCAAGGCAAGCCGATCATCGGCATCTGCAACACCTGGTCGGAACTGACGCCTTGCAACGCGCACTTCCGCAAGCTCGCCGAGCACGTCAAGAAAGGGGTGTTGGAGGCCGGTGGCTATCCCGTGGAGTTCCCGGTGTTCTCCAACGGCGAGTCCAACCTGCGTCCGACGGCGATGTTCACCCGCAATCTGGCGAGCATGGACGTCGAGGAGGCGATTCGCGGTAACCCCATGGATGCGGTGGTGCTGCTGGTGGGCTGCGACAAGACCACCCCGGCGTTGCTGATGGGCGCGGCGAGCTGCGATCTGCCGACCATCGTGGTCACCGGTGGGCCGATGCTCAACGGCAAGCACCAGGGCAAGGACATCGGTTCGGGAACCGTGGTCTGGCAGCTTTCCGAGCAGGTCAAGGCCGGCAAGATCTCGATGCATGACTTCATGGCCGCCGAGGCCGGGATGTCGCGCTCGGCGGGCACCTGCAACACCATGGGCACGGCCTCGACCATGGCCTGCATGGCCGAGTCGCTGGGTACCTCGCTGCCCCACAATGCGGCCATTCCGGCGGTGGATTCGCGGCGCTACGTGCTGGCGCACCTGTCCGGCATGCGCATCGTCGAGATGGTCCACGAAGACCTCCGGCTTTCGAAGGTGCTGACCCACGAGGCCTTCGAGAACGCCATTCGCACCAACGCCGCCATCGGCGGTTCCACCAACGCCGTGGTGCATCTCAAGGCCATCGCCGGCCGCATCGGCGTCGATCTCGAACTCGACGACTGGACGCGCATCGGTCGCGGCACGCCGACCATCGTCGATCTGCAGCCCTCGGGACGCTTCCTGATGGAGGAGTTCTATTATGCTGGCGGCCTGCCGGCAGTGCTGCGCCGGTTGGGCGAGGCCGATCGCCTGCCGCACAAGGACGCGTTGACCGTCAACGGCAAGACGCTGTGGGAGAACGTCCAGGAGGCGCCGCTCTACGACGACGAGGTGATCCGCCCACTGGACAACCCACTGCGCGAGGATGGTGGCATTTGCATCCTGCGCGGTAACCTGGCGCCGCGTGGCGCGGTGCTCAAGCCTTCGGCGGCCAGCGCCGAGTTGATGCAGCACCGCGGCCGGGCCGTGGTCTTCGACGACTTCGATCACTACAAGGCGCGTATCAACGACCCTGACCTGGACGTCGATGCCGACAGTGTCCTGGTGATGCGCAATTGCGGCCCACGCGGCTATCACGGCATGGCCGAGGTCGGCAACATGGGGCTGCCCGCCAAACTGCTCGAGCAGGGGGTGACCGACATGGTGCGCATCTCGGATGCGCGTATGAGCGGCACCGCCTACGGCACTGTGGTCCTGCACGTGGCGCCCGAAGCCGCCGCCGGAGGGCCGCTGGCCGCGGTGCGCGACGGCGACTGGATCGAGCTCGATTGCGACGCCGGTCGGCTGCACCTGGATATCAGCGACGCCGAACTCGCGGCACGCCTGGCGGAAAGCGACCCCACCGCAGCCTCGCAGCGCATCGCCAGCGACGGTGGCTATCGTCAGCTCTACATCGAGCACGTGCTGCAGGCCGACGAGGGCTGCGACTTCGACTTCCTGGTCGGCAAGCGCGGCGCCGAGGTGCCGCGGCATTCGCACTGAGGTCGAGCACGATGGTGGATGCATCGCAGATCGAATGCCTGTGGCGCGGTCGGGCACTGCTCGGCGAGGGACCCTTGTGGTGTCCCTCGCTCGGCACCGCGGGGTGGCTGGTATTCGTCGATATCCTGGCGGCACGCCTGCATGCCTACGACCTGGCCAGCGGCGATACGCATGGCTGGGCGTTGGAGGAAGCCTGTTGCTGGCTGGCGGCACGGGAGGATGGCGATGGCTTTATCGCCGGCTTGCGTTCGCGACTGGTGCACTTGCGATTGACGGAGAACGGGCCGAAGATCGTCGCCGAATGGGCCACGCCCGGTGGCGAGCCGGCAGGCAACCGCTTCAACGATGCCAAGGTCGATACGTGCGGCCGGCTGTGGTTCGGCTCCATGGATGACGACGCGGCGCGTCCCAGTGGCTCGCTGTATCGCCTGGACTCGCGCGGCCTGGTGCGCATGGATACTGGCTACCGGGTCGCCAATGGCCCCGCCATCAGCCCCGATGGCGCCACCCTCTATCATAGTGATACGCCACGCGGCGTCATCTACGCCTTCGATCTCTCGCCGGAGGGCGAATTGTCCAACAAGCGGGAGCATGTTCGCTTCAACGCGACCCGGGGCTTCCCCGATGGCATGACCTGTGATGCCGAGAGCGGGCTATGGGTGGCACACTGGGACGGCGGTCGCCTGAGTCGCTTCCGGCCCGATGGTGCTCTGGACGAGACCCTGCCGCTGCCGGCCTCGCGGGTAACGTCTTGCGCCTTCGGGGGGCCGCAGTTGGATCAGTTGTTCATCACCACCGCCGCCCTGGAGCGCGACGAAGAGGGGCTGGCCGGGGGATTGTTCCGGGTAGTGCCGGGCGTGAGAGGCGCGATGCCGGCAGCCTATCGGATGCCCCCTGAATATTGACGATTCCAGGATCCCGCCATGACGAGTCAACCGACTGACAGAAGGAGCAACCCAGACCAACTGCGTTCGCGCTGGTGGTTCGACAACCCCGAGCACCCGGGCACCACGGCATTGTGCATCGAGCGCTACCTGAACTACGGCATCACTCAGGAGGAACTGACCAGTGGCAAGCCGATCATCGGCATCGCCCAGTCCGGCTCCGACCTGACCCCGTGCAACCGCCACCACATCGAGCTGGTCAAGCGGGTCAAGGACGGCATTCGCGCCGCCGGCGGGGTGCCGTTCGAGTTTCCGCTGCACCCGATTCACGAGAACGTGCGCCGGCCCACCGCGGCACTGGATCGCAACCTGGCCTACCTGGGGTTGGTCGAGGTGCTGCACGGCTATCCGCTCGACGGCGTGGTGCTGACCACCGGCTGCGACAAGACCACCCCGGCGTGCCTGATGGCCGCGGCCACGGTCAACATTCCGGCCATCGTGCTTTCCGGCGGGCCGATGCTCAACGGCTGGCGTGGAGACGAGCGGGTCGGCTCCGGCACCCTCATCTGGGAGTTGCGCAAGCGCCTGGCCGCCGGTGACATCGACTACGCCGAGTTCCTGTCGCGAGCCACCGACTCGGCACCCTCCATCGGCCACTGCAACACCATGGGCACCGCCTCGACCATGAACTCGATGGCCGAGGCGCTCGGCATGAGCCTGCCCGGGTCGGCAATGATTCCGGCACCCTACAAGGAGCGCGCCATGGTGGCGTATCAAACCGGCGAACGCATCGTCGAGATGGTGTGGGAGGACCTGCGCCCCAGTGACATCCTGACCCGCGCCACCTTCGAGAACGCCATCGTGGTGTGCTCGGCGCTGGGTGGCTCGTCCAACGCGCCGGTGCATGTCAATGCCATTGCCCGTCATGCGGGCATCGAACTGACCAACGATGACTGGCAGCGCCTCGGCCACGAGATCCCGCTGCTGGCCAACGTGATGCCGGCCGGCGCCTATCTCAGTGAGGAGTTCCACCGTGCCGGCGGGGTGCCGGCGGTGCTCCATGAGCTGCTCATCGCCGGGCGTCTTAATGGCGATGTCTTGACCGTCAACGGCCAGACGCTTGCCGCCAACACCCAAGGCCGCGAGACCTTGGACGCCGAGGTGATACGGCGCTACGCCAACCCCTTGGTCGAGCACGCCGGGTTCCTCAACCTCAAGGGCAACCTGTTCGACTCGGCGCTGATGAAAACCAGCGTCATCTCGAGCGATTTTCGTCAACGCTTCCTTAGCGACGGCAACGACCCGGAGGCCTTCGAAGGCCGGGTGGCGGTGTTCGACGGTGCTGAGGACTACCATGCGCGTATCGACGATCCCGCCCTGCATATCGACGAAACCACCATCCTGGTGATGCGCGGGGCCGGGCCGGTCGGCCATCCGGGCAGCGCCGAGGTGGTCAACATGCAGCCCCCCGAGGCCCTGCTGAAGCGCGGCATCGAGTCCTTGCCCTGCCTGGGTGATGGCCGCCAGTCGGGGACCTCGGGATCACCTTCGATCCTCAATGCCTCGCCGGAGGCCGCCACCGGCGGTGGACTGGCGCTGCTCGAGACCGGCGACCGGCTGCGCATCGACTTGCGCCAGGGCGAGGTGCGGGTGCTGATCGACGACGCCGAGCTCGCGGCACGCCGCCAGCGCCTCGAGGCTCAAGGCGGCTATCCGTATCCCGACCATCAGACCCCTTGGCAGGAAATCCAGCGCACGCTGATCGAACCGCTCGATCGTGGCATGACGTTGAAACCAGCCACCAAATACCGCGACGTGGCACGGCGTAGCCCGCCGCGCGACAACCACTGAGGTCCGGATAAACGGATTTCGCTGAACGACCGCCCGTTCGAAGAGGCAGTCAGACCAGGCCTGGATCCCGCCCCAGCGTGCTTTCGCCGGGTTCGATGCCCAACGCCTGTGCCGTGCCCTCGAGCACCGCCTGGGCCGCCAGAAAGGCCTCGCGGGGGCGGCGAGCGCGAATGCTTTCCATCACCTGGCGATGCCGCTCGAGACTGGCCTCCGGGTCCGAGGTGCTGACATTGGACATCGAGATCAACAGGTAGATGGAAGGCCGCAGGATGTGCGAGAGCTGGGCCCAGACGATATTGTGGGTCGCCTTGAAAATGGCGGCATGGAAGGCGACATCATAGTCGCTGTGCAGGCGGCGTTCCTCGAGGGAGGGGGCGTGGTAAAGATGCCGTGCCATGCCCTCGAAGGCTTCCTCGATGGCCACCAGATCACGTGCCGTGGCGCGTTTGGCGGCGGTCATCGCGACATAGGGCTCGACATCCAGGCGGAAGGACAGGATTTCCCATTGGACCTTGGGGTTCGGTGCCGCATAGCGGGTCATCCAATCGGTGACGGTGGGGTCGAGGATGTTCCATTCCGCGTACTCCCGCACCTTGGAACCATGACCGGAAATGCGCTCGATGATGCCGACATCCACCAGTTGTCGCAGGTCGCTGCGCACCGCCGAGCGGTTGATGCCGAACTGCTCGCACAGGTCGATTTCCTTGGGCACGAAATCGCCGGGCTGATAGCGGCCGGAGAAGATGGATTCGGCGAGGAAGTCGGCGACGCTGGGGCGTGGTGGTGTCTTGAGCTGCTTGTCCTTCACGAATGCGATGTCCCAAAGAGTTTGCACATAAGCTGTCATATGTTGAACATTTGGGCAATCCGACCAACGTCCGACGCTGCATTCGATCTCATCGGCTTTCCTAGCCGTGACGCTGCCTTTCCCCGAGGCGTTCCATGAATCTGGCGCCGGCCTCGAGTTGCTCGAGGTCGATGTATTCGTCCGGCTGGTGAGCCTGGGCGATGCTGCCGGGCCCGCAGATCACTGTGGACAGCCCGGCACCCTGGAACTGGCCGGCTTCGGTGGCGTAGGCCACGGCCTCGCTGCGGTGCTGACCCATCAGCTCATGGCACAGCGTCAGGGCTGCGGCATTGTCGCGGTCGGCCAGTGCCGGCACGGTGACGGTCAGCCGCTCGGTGTGAATGCCGGCATCGGGAGCGCGGTCCTTGAACTCGGCCTCGAGCGTATCGGCGAAGGTGGTGACGCGCGCGAACAGTTCGTCGAAACTGTCCTGCGGCAAGTGGCGGATCTCCCAGTCGAAATGACACTCCCGAGCCATGATGTTGATCGCTGTGCCACCCTGGATCTTGCCCACGTGGAGGCTGGAATGGGCGACGTTGAAGGCCTCGTCGATGCGGCCCTCCTCGCGCCGCTCGGCCATGATGTCCTCGATTTTCGTCACCAGCCGCGCCGCCACGTGAATCGCCGAAACGCCCTGGTTGACCTGACTGGAGTGGGCGGCACGCCCGGTCACGGTGGTGCGCAGATTGGTAATGCCCTTTTGCGCCACCACCGGCGCCATCATAGTCGGTTCGCCGACGATCACCGCGGCGGGGCGGGGGTGGTCGGCCATCAGGCGCTCGATCAGGCGTGGCGCGCCCAGACAGCCCACTTCCTCGTCGTAGGAGAAGGCCAGGTAGATGGGCCGGGTGAGATCCTGCTGTACCCAATGCGGCACCTGGGCCAGGGCGCAGGCAATAAACCCCTTCATGTCGCAGGTACCGCGACCGTAAAGGCGGCCGTCGCCCTTGTCGACCAGGGTAAACGGGTCGCTCGACCACGGTTGACCATCCACCGGCACCACGTCGGTATGCCCTGACAACACGACGCCGCCCTCGACCTTGGGGCCGATGCGGGCCAGCAGGTTGGCCTTGGTGCCGTCGTCGTTTTCGATACGCTGATGGGGTACGCCATGCTCGTCGAGATAGCCTTCGAGGAAGCGGATCAGCTCGAGGTTGGAATCACGGGAGACGGTGGCGAAGCCCACCAGGGTTTCGAGCAGTTGTGCGGGTGTCTTCATCCTGGGGTGTCCTCGGCTGTTAGCGTGGCAGGCGACTGCCTCTCAGCCTAACACGGTCCGTGCCTTGGTCATGCCAATGGCATCTGGAGTATGTTGTAGAAAACCGACTGGGAGAGCCAGCTCCATGACGACTCGCAACGACTCCGATGCCAAGCGTCGCAAGGCATTCGCCTGTGCCGGAGAGGCCAGGAGGCGGACATGCAAGTTAAGCGACCGTGTCTATGGCGATATCGTTGACCGCATCATCAAACGCGAGTTCGGCGAAGGCGAGCGGTTGCCGTCGGAGGAGTCCATGGCACGACTGCATGGGGTTTCGCGTCCCATCGTTCGCGAGGCCTTGGCCCGATTGCGTGAAGATGGCCTGATTCGCTCGCATCGCGGCGCCGGCAGCTTCGTATGCCTGAGACCCAATCGCGCCATGCTCGATTTTGCCCCGCTGGAGAGCCTGGCCGACATACAGCGGTGCTTCGAGTTTCGCATTGCCGTGGAAGCCGAGTCGGCGCGGCTGGCGGCTCTCAATGCCGGCCCCGAGGATAAGCGGGCCATCACTCAGGCGCTGGCATTGCTGGAGCAACGCATTCGCGACAATGCCCTGGGGGTCGATGCCGATTTCGGCTTCCATCTGGCCATCGCCCAGGGGACGCACAATCGCTTCTTCTCCGATACGCTGCTGTCACTCAAGGAATCGATCACCTATGGGCAGAACCTGGCCCGGGGGCTAGGCCTGCGCCGTCCTGCTCATCATCTGCCCGAAGTTCAGGACGAGCACCAGCGCATTCATGACAGTATTCTCGCCGGTGATGCGGAAGCTGCAAGCCTGTGCATGCGTGAGCATCTAGGCAATTCACGCCGGCGTGTATTCGAGGGTTGAGTGTAATTTGCTGTTTTAAAACAAAATATCATTTGAGTTTGACAACTTTTACAAGTGCGCTAGCTTCAAAAGGGATCTCCGCGCTCGACGATAACAGAGCGTTGGCTTGGCATTCGGGGCTTGCCAATGACCGATGGCGTGCCCGATTGCCGAGAACGATACAATCACAACGATATCGGGAGCATGCCATGACGTTCACCTATACCAAGCTGGCAGGCGCACTGTCGGCGATCGCCATTCTGGGGTTTGCCGGTGCCGCCCAGGCCGACTATCCAGAAGAGCCCATCACCTATGTGATTCCCTTCAACCCCGGTGGTGAGTCCGACGTGACCGCGCGTTTCCAGGAGCCCATCCTGGAAGAGATCCTGGGCGTGAGTGTCAACGTGACCCACCGTCCCGGCGGCGGCGGGGCCGTGGCCTGGAGCGAATTCCAGAACAATGCCGAACCGGATGGTTATGAGATCATCGGCGTCAACATCCCGCATATCATAGGCCAGCCGATCCAGCGCTCGGATGCTGGCTTCGAGACCGACGACTGGGAAATCATTACCTTCTTCCACTCCACGCCCAATGCCCTGATCGTGCCGGCTGACAGCCCCTTCGAGACCCTCGACGATCTGATCGAATATGCCAAGGAGAACCCCCAGGCAGTAACCCTGGGGGGAAGTGGCACCTATAGCGCCAACCACTTGGGAGCCTTGCGGCTTGAGCGGGAAGCCGATATCGACGTGACCTATATCCCCTTCACCGGCACCGGGCCCCTGCCCGCCGCCTTGGAAGGCGGCCACGTCAGCGGCGTGTTCAACTACACCATGCTCGGCGTACAGATGGAGGATCGGGCGCGTGTGTTGGCAGTGGCATCCGAGGAGCGGGTGCCGGCGCTGCCCGATGCACCGACCTTCAAGGAGCAAGGCTATGATATCGTCGGTGGCGCCTATCGTGGCGTCGCGGCGCCAGCGGGAACACCGGACGAGGTCATCAAGGTGCTGGAGGATGCCTTCGCCGAAACCAATCGCCGGATCGCGGAGAAGCAGGAGCCGTTGGGTTTCGTGATGGAGTACATCACCGGTGACGAGGTCGACGAGACCATCGGCGCCCTCAGCGAGGCCTACGGCCCGATTCTCGAAGCGGCCGACTGATCCTCCCTCTGCCCATACTCTGGCCCGCCGAGGTCAGGGTATGGGCCTGCTTGTCAACATTCCGTCACTGGAGTGAACAGCGCCGCCAGGGGGATCAAGTATGGACATGCTATTGCAAGCGCTGGCTTCGCTGCTGACCTTCGAGAGTTTCATCACGGTGCTGGTGGGAGTCTCTGCTGGCCTGCTGATCGGTTCCTTGCCCGGGCTCACGGCGACCATGGCGTTGGCCGTGCTGCTGCCGTTCACCTTTTCCATGGAGGCGCTTCAGGGCCTGATCGCCCTGGGCGCGGTCTACATGGGAGCCATCTATGGCGGCGCCTTTACCGCCATCCTGATCAACACGCCGGGGACGCCGTCGTCGATCGCCACTACCTTCGATGGCTACCCCATGGCGCGTCAGGGGCGGGCCTACGAGGCCCTGGCAGCGGCCACCATCGCCTCGGTCGTCGGCGGTCTGGTCGGGGTAGCCTTCCTGCTGGTCCTGGCCCCGCCGTTGGCGCGATTGGCGGTGGCCTTCGGTCCCTCCGAGATGTTCTGGGTCGCGATGCTGGGGCTGACTCTGGTGGCCAGCCTGTCGAGCGACTCCCTGCTCAAGGGACTGCTGGGGGGCTGTATCGGCATGCTGCTCAGCACCATCGGCGTCTCCCCCGTCGGGGGCGAAACGCGTTTCACCTTCGGCTTTCCGCCCTTGCAAGGGGGCGTCGAACTGATCGTCGCCCTGATCGGGTTGTTCGTGATCCCCGAACTGCTGACCATGGCGGCCGAAGGGCGAGGGGCCCTGTCCAAGGAGGGCGGTTTCGGCAAGAGTCACGTCTCGATACTGCAGGTTGCCAGGCATATCTTCGCCAAACCGGTCAACCTGATTCGCTCCTGCTTGATCGGTCAGATCATCGCCATCATCCCCGGCGCAGGCGGTAACGTGACCAGCCTGGTGGCCTACAACGAAGCGCGGCGCTTTTCCAAGGATCCCGATAGTTTCGGCAAGGGGAATGTCGACGGCGTGGTGGCCTCGGAATCGAGCAATAACGTGATGGTGGCGGGCAGCATGGTGCCGTTGCTGACGCTGGGCATACCCGGCGCGCCACCGGATGCCATCATCCTTGGCGTACTGCTGCTGCATGGCCTGCGCCCGGGTCTCGACCTGTTCACCGAGACCGGGGTGTTGACCAACGGCTTCATCCTGTCGATGGGCTTCGCCGCCCTGATGCTGCTGCCGGTAGGCCTGATCGGTGGGCGCTTGATCCATCGGGTGGTGATCAAGACCCCGTACTACTTCCTGGTGCCGAGCATCGCCATGGTCACCATCCTGGGGACCTTCGCTCTGCGCAACAGCCTACTGGATGTTGGCATCATGCTGATGCTGGGTTGTGCCGGTTATTTCCTGCGCCTGATCGGGATCCATGCGGCACCGATCGTGCTGGGGCTGATACTGGGAGGGATCGCCGAACAGGGCTATGTGCAGACGATGCTGGCGGCGGTGGTCGATCCGGTTCCGTGGCTGCGGCTGGTCAGCAATCCCTTGTCGAAAGTGCTGGCCGGCCTGGTGGTGATCGGCGCGGCGACGGCACTGTTGCCGGCTTGGCTGGAACGCCGAGGTCTGCTTGACAAGGTGTCATCGAAGCCAGGAGGTGACGCATGATCCTGCGCCTCAATACCGACATCGCCTCGGGGGTCGTCGGCTTGGCGTTTGCCGCCGTGCTGTGGTTGCCTCGTGGCGAGATGGGGCGGCTGAGCATCATCTTCCCACGCGCCGTGCTGGTGATCCTGGTGGTGATCGCCGTGGGGTTGATCATCAAGGGCTTCATCAGGCCCGGTAGCCGCCGGATCGAGATATCGGGAAGCCTGCGTCGTCTGCTGGTGGTCATGACGGGCTTCTTCGTCTGGTGGTTCGCCATCGGCAAGCTGGGGTTCGTGGTGTCCACCTGCGTGGCCGTCTTCCTACTCACCTGGTACCTGGCCCGGGTGGACGGGCCGGTATCGTGGCGCCGCTTGCTGCAGTGGGTTCCGATCATCGGCGTGCTGGTGGGTGTCTTCTATCTCACCTTTACCCTGGTTCTCAACGTACGCTTGCCCACCGGGCTGCTGCTGTAGGAGTCGCACGATGCGAATTACCGATATCCGCGAGGCTCGCGTGTCTATCGCTTCCGACATCGCCAATGCCTATATCTCCTTTGCCAAAATGGATGTCTCGGTGCTCGCCCTCTATACCGATGTCCGGGTCGATGGCCGGCGGGTGGTGGGTTATGGCTTCAACTCCAACGGACGCTATGCCCAGAGCGGCCTGTTGCGGGAGCGCTTCCTGCCGCGTCTGCGCGATGCCGATCCGGCCTCGCTGCTCGACGAGAGCGGCCGCAATCTCGATCCCTGCCGGGTCTGGGACACGCTGATGGCCAACGAGAAGCCCGGTGGGCACGGCGAGCGTTCGGTAGCGGTCGGCATCGTCGACATGGCGGTCTGGGACATCGTCGCCAAGATCGAGGGCCGCCCCCTGGCACAGGTGCTGGCCGAGCGTTTCGGCGATGGCGAGGCGGACCCGTGGGTGCCGGTCTACGCCGCGGGCGGCTACTACTATCCCGGCAAGCAGGTCAGTGCTCTGAGGGAGGAGATGCGCGATTACCTCGAGTTGGGCTACACCTGCACCAAGATGAAGATCGGTGGGGTGCCACTGGCGGAAGACCTCGAGCGGGTCGAGGCGGCGCTCGAGGTAGTCGGCGATGCCTCACGCCTGGCCGTCGATGCCAATGGGCGCTTCGATCTCAGGACCGCGCTGACCTTCGCCGATGGCCTGGCGCCCTATGGGGTGCGCTGGTACGAAGAAGCGGGCGACCCTCTCGATTTTGCCCTGCAGCAGCAACTCGGCGAGCACTATGACCCGCCCATGGCCACCGGCGAGAACCTGTTCTCCCACCAGGATGCGCGCAATCTGCTGCGTTACGGTGGCATGCGCGCCGACCGCGACATCCTGCAGATGGATCCGGTACTGGGCTATGGCCTGGTCGAGTACCTGCGCATACTCGACGAGCTACGCATACATGGCTGGTCGCCGCGCCAATGCATCCCCCATGGCGGCCACCAGTTCGCCCTCAACATCGCCGCCGGGCTCAAGCTCGGTGGCAACGAGTCCTATCCACGGGTCTTTGCGCCCTTCGGTGGCTTCGCCGACTCCACGCCGGTGGAGGAGGGCCTGGTAGCCCTGCCCGAGGTCCCGGGGATCGGCTTCGAGGACAAGCGCGAGCTGATGAAGGTGTTCAAGGAGCACCTGTCGAGCTGACGTGGCAGGCTCGCCCGAAGCTGGGAAACGTGCCGACATGGCAAGCACCGGCGGTGGAGGTAACCGGGACCAGGGAACATGCATGCAGGGACAACGCAACGTGCAGATGCCCACGAGATTACCTGATGCGCTTCAGTGGCTTGCTGATGAAGTCGGGTGAAAGAGTGCCATAAAAACAAGCTATTGAATTGGTGCAGAAAATCAAATCCATCCTATGGCCAGGAATTGCTATACCTATTCTAAGACGGTAACGGGTAAGGCGTGCCATGGTCGCTTCGCGTCATGACCTCTGACGCGTTGCCCCGTCAGGCATTCTGACCATCGTACAGGTTGTGAAAGTTTGACAGACGAGTTCCAGCCACGCAGCAGCCATGAGCAACGATCAGCCACCAATGGAGAGCGATATGGACCAGAAAGCTAACAACACCGCAGGCGGATGCCCCGTCATGCATGGGGCTCAGACCTCCGTGCGTGGTAGCGGCGCAACGAACGAACACTGGTGGCCGAACCAGCTCAACCTGAAGATTCTCCACCAGCACACCCCCGAGTCGAACCCCCTGGGCCGGGATTTCAACTACCGGGAAGCGTTCAAGAAGCTCGACCTGGCGGCGGTCAAGAAGGACCTGACCGACCTCATGACCAACTCCCAGGAGTGGTGGCCGGCCGACTACGGCCACTACGGCGGGCTCTTCATCCGCATGACCTGGCACGCCGCCGGCACCTACCGGGCCGCCGACGGCCGTGGCGGTGGCGGCACCGGCAACCAGCGCTTCGCCCCGATCAACAGCTGGCCGGACAACGCCAACCTGGACAAGGCGCGCCGCCTGCTGTGGCCGATCAAGCAGAAGTACGGCAACCAGCTGTCCTGGGCCGACCTGATCATCCTGGCCGGCAACGTCGCCATGGAGTCCATGGGCTTCAAGACCTTCGGCTTCGGCGGCGGTCGCGAGGACATCTGGGAACCCGAAGAGGACATCAACTGGGGGGCCGAGAAGGAGTGGCTGGCGAGCGAGCGCTATCACGGAGATCGCGAACTCGACCAGCCCTTCGCCAACGTCCAGATGGGCCTCATCTACGTGAACCCGGAAGGCCCGGATGGCGAGCCCGACCCGATAAAGGCCGTCAAGGACATCCGCGCGACCTTTTCGCGTATGGCGATGAGCGACTACGAGACGGTGGCGCTGATCGCCGGCGGCCACACCTTCGGCAAGACCCACGGCGCCGCTCCCGACAGCACCCTCGGCTCGGAGCCCGAGGCCGCGCCGCTCGAACAGATGGGCCTGGGCTGGAAGGGCACCCACGGCACCGGCATGGGCGACGACAGCAGCACCAGTGGCTTGGAAGGCGCCTGGACCTCCAACCCCACCCAGTGGGACATGGGCTATCTGGACCTCCTGTTCCGCTATGACTGGGAGCTCACCCAGGGCCCGGGCGGCAAGAACCAGTGGCGGCCCAAGAACGTCAGGGAAGAAGACAAGGTGCCCATGGCGCACGACCCGTCGAAGAAGGTCGAGCCGATGATGCTCACCACGGACCTCTCCCTGAAGCTGGATCCGGACTACCGCAAGATCACCGAGCACTTCCACAAGAACCCGGAGGAGTTCGCGGATGCCTTTGCCCGCGCCTGGTTCAAGCTGCTGCATCGCGACATGGGGCCCAAGGCCCGCTACCTCGGTCCCGAGGTGCCAGAGGAAGACCTCATCTGGCAGGACCCGGTTCCGCCTGTCGATCATGAGCTGATCGACGACAAGGACATCGCCGCGCTCAAGCAGCAGATCCTTGACTCCGGCCTGTCCCCCTCGGAGCTGGTCAAGACCGCTTGGGGCTCCGCCTCCACCTTCCGCGGCTCCGATAACCGCGGCGGCGCCAATGGCGCGCGCATCCGCCTGGCCCCGCAGAAGGACTGGGAAGCGAACGAGCCGGCGCAGCTGAAGAAGGTGCTCGACACGCTGGAGAAGATCCACCAGGCCTTCAACGACGCCCAGTCCGGCAACAAGCGGGTATCACTCGCGGATCTGATCGTGCTCGGTGGCAACGCTGCCGTCGAACAGGCCGCGAAGCAGGCCGGACACGACATCGAGGTACCCTTCCATCCGGGCCGCACCGACGCCACGGAAGAGCAGACGGATGCGGAGTCCTTCGAGTACCTCGAGCCGATCGCCGATGGCTTCCGCAACTACCTCAAGCAGCGCTACACCGTCCCGGCCGAGGAGCTGCTGCTGGACCGGGCACAGCTTCTCAAGCTGACCGCGCCCGAGATGACGGTACTCGTCGGCGGCATGCGTGCGCTGGACGCCAACCATGGCGGCACGAAGCACGGTGTCTTCACCGACCGGCCCGGCACCCTCACCAACGACTTCTTCGTCAACCTGGTCGACATGGACACCGAGTGGAAGCCGACCGACGCCGATGAAGACGTGTTCGAGGGGCGTGACCGCAAGAGCGGCGAGGTGAAGTGGGCCGGCACCCCGGTGGACCTGGTCTTCGGGTCCAACTCCCAGCTCCGCGCCATCTCGGAGGTCTACGCCCAGGATGACGCCAAGGAGAAGTTCGTGAAGGACTTCGCGGCGGCATGGAACAAGGTGATGAACGCGGATCGCTTCGACCTCGCGTGATTCAAGTCGTATCACCCTGATAAATCGCCCCCGGCTTTGGCCGGGGGCGATTCATTTGAGGTCGATCCCTCAAACACTGACCATCCTCGCCCGACTGGTGCCGTTGCCCAAGGGTTCTACCTGTATCTGCACCGGGATGCGCTCGTGCATCTCCTGGACATGGGAGATCACACCGACGCGGCGGCCCAGGGCCTGCAGGCCGTCCAGCGCCTCCATGGCCAGCGCCAGGGAATGCGGATCCAGGCTGCCGAAGCCCTCGTCGATAAACAGCGATTCGATGACCAGTTCGCCGGAGGCCATGGAGGCCAGCCCCAGCGCCAAGGCCAGGGAGACCAGGAAGGTCTCGCCGCCGGAGAGCGAGTGTACCGAGCGACGTTCGTCGCCCATGTCGTGGTCCACCACCAGCAGGCCCAACGACGTGCCGCCGCGCACCAGGCGGTAGCGGCGACTGAGGCCGGCCAGGTGCAGGTTGGCGTGCTCCAGCAGCTGCTCCAGGTTGTAGGCTTGGGCGATGCGGCGGAACACCTTGCCGTCGGCGGAGCCGATCAGTTCGCTGATGCGTCCCCAGCGCACCTGCTCGGCCCGCACCGCTTCCAGTTCGGCCTGGCCCTCCTGCTGGCGTTCCCGGCGTCGATCGTCGTCGCGCAGCGCATGAACGGCCTCGTCGCGGGTCTGCTGGGCGTCCTTCAGCCTCGGAGAGAGGGCTTCCTGTTGATCTGCCAGGGTCTCACGGCGCCGTTGGATCTCGGCCTCCACCTCATCTCCCAGCAGGGCGTCGTCACTCTCGGCCAACGCTTGTTCACGGCGGTGCTGGATCAGCGACTGGCAGCGCTCGGCCAGGCTGGCGTCGGCGCGCTGATGCGCCTCCTCGGCCTCGGCCAGTTGCCGCTCCTGACGTCTGGCTTCCTCGTCTGACTGGGCCAGCAGCCTTTCCAGGGTGATGTCATCGAGCTCCGGGTGCGTACAGCGCCACTCGGCCAGCTCACGATCCAGAGCGTCGCGTTCCTTGCGTAGCTTGGCGGTTTGATCCGCTTCATGGCTTGCCTGCTGGGTAAGCCGCTCCTGCTCGCGCTGTGCCGCATGGAAACGGTCGAGAGCGGTGTCCCGGGCCTTTCGGGCGTCATCCTGGCGGGAGTCCAGATGCTGCTGCCAGGCGTCCGGGGAGGCGTGCTCGCCGAGTATACCTTTGAGTTGGCTGGCGGTCTCATCTCGTGCCTGGCGCAGGGGCGTGACCCGCTCGGCCAGCCTGGCCAGTTCCTGCTTGAGGCTAACCCGCTGGGTCGCGAGCTGAGCGAGCCGTATCTCGCCCTGGCGTAGCGCCTCCTCCAGCGGTGTCAACTCGGTCTCGGCGCGACCCAGCTCGTGTAGGGTCTTTTCAGCACGCTGGCGCTCCGCGTCGCTTGCCTGGCGCTGGTTCTCCAGCCAGGCCTCGCGCTCGGTGGCGTCGATGGCGTCAAGCTCATCATACAGCGGGTGGTGGGTGAGGACCTGCCGGCCACTGGCCAGGCGCTGCTCGGCATCCTGCAGGTCTCGACGGTGCTGTCCCAGTGAAGCCTCGACGGCACGGTACTCGCCCATGAGGTCATCGCGCTCCTGCTGGGCCTGGTCGCGCTCTTGCTGCGCTTGTGCCAACTGGCGATCCTCTTCGACCTGCTGGGCGGCAAGTTGGGCCGACTCGGGCGTCTCAGGCGGGTGGTGGCGCCAGGGGTGGTCGAGGCCACCGCACACTGGGCAGGGCTTGTCCTCCTGCAGGCCTTCGCGCAGCTTTACCACGCTCTCGCTGCGCACGGCACGGTTGCGTTCGATGACCTCATGCACGGTGCGGTAGTGACGCTCCCGGTCGTCCAGCCGCTGCCGGGCGGCCTTGCCCTGCTGCATAAGCTGCGCCTTGCGCTGCTTGTCGTCCTCCAGGCGCTTGGCCAGCGTCCGGTGGGTCTGTTCGGCACGACAGGCGTCCCGCCAGGCGCTAGCCAGCTCACTCAACGCCAGGCTGCGCCGCGCGGCACGATCATGGTCCCGCTGTGTCGCCTGGCGTGCGCTGTCCAGCTGCTGGTGATCGCCCATCAGTTGACGCAGGGTGGCCTGCCACTCATCGCGTTGGCGCTCCAGCTTGCGCTGGTCATCCTCGGCCTGCCGGTACTCCCTGGCGAGTTGGCTAGCCTGCTGCTGGCGTTCACGGTGGTTCGTCTCGAGATCCGCCAACTGCTTCTCCAGGGTGGCAAGCCGCTGGGCATACTCACGTGCCTCTCGCAGTGCGGGTTCGGCCTGCTGCCGAGCCTTGTTGGCTTCGGCCAGCGCCTGCTCGGCCTGATCCCGGGCCTTGTCGGCGTCTTGCTGCGTGGCCTTGGCCTCCTCCAGCGCTTTACCTGTTCGGGCGTGGGTCTCCTCGAGGGTGGCGATCTCGCCGGGCAACTCGGCCTGTCGGGTGAGGCGATGGCGCTGGGGGGCGAGCAGGCGCCGCCACTCCCTGTCCGCGCGGGCTTCGGCCAGTGCCTGCCAGCGGGCCTCGGCATTCTGCTGCTGTTGGCGTCCCTCGGCGAAGGCTTTGCTCAACCGTTCGTCTGTTTCGTGCCACCGTTGACGGGTCTCCAGGCGCTTTGCTTCCTGTTGCACGCTGTCGAGCTCGCGCTTGGCATCCTCGACGCTGTGCTCGAGCTCGGCTCGGGCCTCGGGCTCGGCGGGCAGGTCGTCGGCGAGTTTGGCCTCCAAGGCATCAACCTGCTTTTTCGCCTCGCTAGCGCGACGATAGGCGGCCATGGAGATCGCCGAGTATTCGGCGGTACCGGTCAGGCGCTCCAGCAGGTCGCTGCGCTCGTTGTCGTCAGCCTGCAGGAAGGCGGCGAACTCGCTCTGGGCCAGCAGCACGGCACGGGTGAACTGGTCGAAGCTGAGCCCCAGGCGTTCCGGCAGCAGGCGGTCGAACTCGCGCTTCTGGGTGGTGAGCAGGCGATCATTCTCGAGGTCGCGCAGCGACTGTTCCACGGCCTGCAGGCGGCCATCGGCTTTTTCCCGGGCGCGGCGCACGGCCCAGCGCGACCGGTAGCGGCGGCCGTCGCGACCCAGGAAGTCCACCTCGGCATGGCCGCTGGTCGTGCCGCGGCGCAGCAGGGTGCGGGGATCGGCGGTACTCACCGTCTCGTCGCCCACATCGGGCAACGGGGCATCGCGGCCAGGGGCCTGACGCAGCCGCGGCGTGCTGCCGTAGAGCGCCAGGCACAGGGCGTCGAGCAGGGTGCTCTTGCCGGCGCCGGTGGGGCCGGTAATGGCGAACAGGCCGGCGTCGCGCAGGGGGAATGCGGTGAAGTCGAGTTCCAGGGGGCCGGGCAGGGAGGCCAGATTGGCCAGGCGTAGGGCAAGGATCTTCATGCGCGCTCCTCCCTCGCGGTTCTTGCAGGGACATCGCCATCCAGCACGTCCTGGAGCAGCCGGTCGAAGTCGGCCAGCACCCCCTCGGTGGGGGGCTCGCCCCAGCGTTCCTGCCAGGTACGCTCGAAGAGCCGTCGCGGTCCCAGCGCCTCCAGGTCGCCCCGGGCCTGGGCGCCCTCGCTGTCGACCTGGGGCAGGCGGCGTTCCAGTCGCAGCAGGCGTAGCGCCTTACCCTCCAGCGCCGCTTCCACCCGGGTGCGCAGGTCTGGCACCGGGGCGCTGAGCTCGACGCGCACCTCCAGCCAGGGCCACTGCTCCCGGGGTAGGGCGGGATCGTGCGCCAGCGCCTCGAGTTCGGTCAGCACCTCGGGAAGCCCCGCGGGACCGAGGCGGTGCATGGCCACCTGGCGCGGTATGGGGATGGCCTCGGTGGCGGCCAACCGTTCGCCGTCCAATGTCACCTCGACGACCTGATGGGGATAGTCGACCTCGCTGAAATCCATCGGCAGGGGGCTGCCGCTGTAACGGATGCGTTCCTCGCCGACTCGCTGGGCGCGGTGCAGGTGGCCCAGCGCCACATAGGCGATCTCGGAGGGAAAGATGGCGGCGGAAATCGATTCCTCACCACCGATCACGATGGGGCGCTCGCTGGCCTCGGAGACGGCCGCGCCGTGCAGGTGGGCATGGCTCATGGCCACCAGCGCCTGGCCGGGCCGGCGTCGATCACGGGCCGCTTCAACCAACTGCCCGTGGACGCGAGTGATGCCGGCCACATAGTCGTTGCGGTTGTCGCCCTCAGCACTGTCATCGCGAGCGAGGCCGCCACCGGTCACCTCAGCGGGACGCAGGAAGGGCAGCGCCAGGCACCAGGCACATGTCTCGCCGTCGGCGTCGGTCAGCGGTACCAGCAGCCGCTCGGCGTCGAGGGTGCCATCGTCATGCCAGTGAACACGCCCCATCGCGTGAGTATTCAAACGCTTCATCAAGGGGGCGGGCAGCTCGATGCGGTTACCGCTGTCGTGGTTGCCGGCAATCAGCACGATGTCCAGCGTCGGCAGGCGCTCGTGGGCGCTGACGATGAAGTCATAGAGCAGCTCCTGGGCACGCAGCGAGGGGTTGACGACATCGAAGATATCGCCGGCCACCAGCAGGGTATCGGCCTGTCGCGCCACCAGGGTGTCGAGCAGCCAAGTCAGGAATGCGCGATGCTCGAAGTGGCGCTCCTGGCCGTGGAAGGTCTGGCCGAGGTGCCAGTCGGCAGTATGAATCAGCTTCAACGCAGGCTCCGCATACGATCACGTGGATTCTGATTTCGATGATACACGTTAGCGTGCCACGGAAGCCCGCGCTCGCCTCGCTGCGTTTGCGTTGGCGGAACGCACTTGCAGATGTGATGGCAATGAACTTGACTGAGAGCATCGAAGTCGCAGAGGGAGATATCGGGAGTCGGGCCTGCTTTGGCTTGATATGTCGTTTATTGTGGAAAATATTTCCGTTTTAGTGAGAAGAGTGAGTTCTGCGTGACTCGCCATGCTGTCTAAATCATCGTCACAACAACAGAGGACGCACTCTCTATGACCATGATGACCAATCCGCTGACCAGCAAGCGCCCCGAGACGTTGGGTGTCCATGAGGGCAAGCTGGCAAGCTGCCCCTCGACCGCCAACTGTGTCTGCAGCCAGGCCGACGACCGTGCCCATTACATCGAGCCGCTGGATCCCGGCAATCGTACCAAGCGAGAGTTGATGGCCCGCTTGCAGACCGCGCTGGCCGGTTGTGAAGAGGCGGAGATCATCACAGCCACCGACGATTACCTGCATGCCGAGTGCCATTCAACCTTTCTGGGCTTCGTCGATGACCTGGAATTCCTGTGGAGCGAGGAAGAAGGCGTCTGCCACGTGCGTAGCGCCTCGCGCCTGGGGATCACCGACCTCGGCAAGAACCGTGCCCGGGTCGAGAAGTTACGCATGCTGCTCGAGGGGTGGGGCTTCTGCGAGTAGCGACACCCTTGCATGAGTGGGCGTTGGATCCAGACGAAGCGATCGAGCTCCAGTACCGCTTGGCACCACAAGTCGAACGTCGCGATCGCCTCGGTGAGGTGCATCGCATAGCCGGTGTCGATATCGGCTTCGAGGAGGAGGGCGATATCACCCGGGCCGCTGTGGTGGTGTTGCGCTGGCCGGGCCTTGAACCCGTCGAGCAGGTCGTTCATCGAGAGCCCACGCGGATGCCCTATATTCCCGGTCTGCTGTCCTTCCGCGAAGTGCCCGCGGCGCTGGGCGCTTTCTCGCGCCTGAGCGCGCCTCCCGACCTGGTGATGGTCGATGGCCAGGGAATCGCCCATCCGCGTCGCCTCGGCGTGGCTTCCCATCTCGGACTCTGGCTCGATCTGCCCACCATCGGCATCGCCAAGTCGCGCCTGTGCGGCGCGCACGGCGAGGTGCCGACGCAGCGTGGAGACTGGACGCCGCTGCGCGATGGCGACGAGACGATTGGCGCCGTACTGCGCAGTCGTCGGAACGTGAAGCCGGTGTATGTGTCTCCCGGTCATCGTCTCGGGTTGGAAACGGCACTGGCGTGGGTGGTGCGCTGCCTGGGACGCACCAAGCTGCCGGAGCCGACCCGGCTGGCGGATCGGCTGGCCTCCCAGAGAGGGAAGGGCTAGACGATATCGAGGGGTACCTGATGTTCCGGTGCCGGAAAGGCGGCATCGAGCCTGGCGATGTCTCCTTCGCTGAGGGTCACCTCCAGCGCCGCGGCATTCTGAGTGACATGTTCCTGTCTCACGGCTTTGGGAATGGCGATCACGTCGCGCACCCCCTCCACCGGGCGGATCGCCCAGGCCAGCAGGAGCTGGGCCGGCGTGATGCCCCGATCAGAGGCGATCGCCAGTACCTCCGGATGCGACATCAGCTCGTCACGCAGTCGACCGCCCTGTGCCAGGGGACAGTAGGCCATCAAGGGCATGCCGCGTTCGCGCATCCAGGGGCGCAAGCGATATTCGATGCCTCGCGAACCCAGATGATAGAGCACCTGGTTGGTGGCACAGGCGTCACCGCCCGGTCGCCCATGCAAGGACGCCATGTCATCGACATCGAAGTTGGAAACCCCGAAACGGTGAATCTTGCCCTGCTCCTGTAGGCGCAGGAACGCCTCCAGTGTCTCGTCGAGAGGAACACTGCCCGGCCAATGCAGCAGATAGAGATCCAGATGATCGGTATCGAGGCGCTTGAGGCTGCGCTCGCAGGCTGTGATGGCGCTGTCGCGGCCGGCATTCCAGGGGTAGACCTTGGACACCAGGAAGGCCTGGTCGCGGCGACCGGCGAGGGCATCCCCGACCACTCGTTCGGCACCGCCATCGCCATACATCTCGGCGGTATCGATCAGTGACAGACCGAGATCCAGGCCCTGCTGTAATGCGCGCACTTCCGAGCGGTGCGGCGCCAGGCCCTCGCCCATGTACCAGGTCCCCTGGCCGATGGCAGGCACTTCGATGGCAGGCAGGTCGGCGGTGGCGGCGAATTGCACCCGGGGTGGAACGCTGGAGTTCATGATGACCTCTTCGTGTCATGCATTTTCATGGAAGCCTTTTCTATACCCATGCTGGCCCACGGAGTGAGGCTTTGCAATGTCCGGCGGCGATCTCGGCTATACTGGATACCCTCTCACCGTTCGAGTCTTGCCATGAGCCGATCCACCAGTGCGCTTGCCGCGACCCGTACCTGGGTCGAGGACTTCGTGGTGGCGCACGATGTCTGCCCCTTCGCCGGACGCGAGCTGCGTCGCGGGACGATTCGCTATGTGGGCGTCGCCGCCGATGACTGGCCGACCGCCCTGACGACACTGATCGAGGAGTGTCGGCGTCTGGACGGTACCCCGGACATCGCCACTACCCTGTTGGTGCTGACCAGCGGCGTGGACGACTTCGATGACTATCTCGACCTGTTGGCCATCGCCGAGACGCTGTTGATCGATCAGGGCTATGAAGGCGTCTACCAGTTGGCGAGCTTTCATCCCGACTACTGCTTCGCGGATGCCGAACCGGAGGAACCGGCCAATTTCACCAATCGCTCGCCCTGGCCGATGCTGCACCTGCTGCGTGAAGCCGACATCGAACAGGCGCTGGTGCACTACCCCGATCCCGAGGCGATTCCCGAGCGCAACATCGCGGCGATGCAGCGTCTGGGCCGGAAGTCGCTGGCCGACCAGTTGACGGCGCTACGGAAATTTCCGGAGTAGGACTCGAAGCCCCGCCCAGGGCGCCATATGGGCTATGGTGTAGAGGCTGTGATTCCCTGATGAGACCGAGGAGAAACGATGAACCAGGTAACCCGGGCGGGAACCCCCGTCGATGTCGCCGGTGAATTCCCGAAGGTCGGCCGGCCAGCGCCTGCGCTGTGCCTCACGACCCAGGAAATGCAGGACGTGACCTTGGCCGACTTCGCCGGCAAGCGCAAGGTTCTCAATATTCTGCCCAGTGTGGATACGCCCACCTGCGCGACCTCGACACGCAAGTTCAATGAGTTGGCCTCGTCCCTCGACAATACCGTGGTGCTGGTGGTGTCGGCGGACCTGCCATTCGCCGCCAAGCGTTTCTGCGGTGCCGAGGGACTGGACAATGTCACCACCCTATCGACGTTCCGCCACCCCGAGTTCCATCGCGACTATGGCGTAGCGCTGTCCAGCGGGCCGATGGCCGGGCTCACGGCGCGTGCCGTGGTGGTGATCGACGAGCACGACCAGGTGATCCATAGCCAACTGGTGCCGGAAATCAAGCAGGAACCGGACTATGACGCAGCGCTGGAGGCCCTACGATAACGGTCTCGATGGCCGTCTACACTGAGGTGAGCGAAACGGGTGGTCTCTCAGGAGGGGCCACTCAGGTCAAGGCAACCAGGAGGTACTATGAGCATCAAGAAGACAGGATCTGCCGAGTGGCAGGGCAGCCTGAAGGAAGGCAAGGGCACGGTGTCCACCCAAAGCGGTTCGCTCAAGGACAACCCCTATGGCTTCAAGCAACGCTTCGAGGGACAGCCGGGCACCAATCCCGAGGAATTGATCGCAGCCGCCCATGCCAGCTGTTACTCCATGGCGCTGTCGATGATCCTGGGCGAAGCCGGCCACGAAGCCGAGAGCATCAAGACCCTGGCCACGGTGACCCTCGACCAGGACGCCAGCGGCTTCAGCGTCACCCAGGTGCATCTCGATACCACCGCCCGCATTCCCGGTGCCGACCAGGCGGCTTTCGAGGACGCGGCCAACAAGGCCAAGACAGGGTGCCCGATTTCCAAGCTGCTGACGGCCGAGATCACCCTGGACGCCAAGTTGGAAGGTTGAACCTCGTATTTCCCGATCGCCCTCGAGTCAACGGCCGCCCACGGGCGGCCGTTGACGTTGTGGAAGCTCAAACCGGGGTGGTGTCGGTGTCGACGACCGACCCTGTCATGCCAAGGCGCTCTTCGAGCAGCAGGCGAGCGGCTTTCTCGGCGATCATCAGCGTCGGCGAGCAGGTATTGCCCGAGGTGATGGTGGGCATGATCGAGGCGTCGACGACGCGCAATCCCTCGATACCGTGCACACGCAGGCGAGCATCGACCACGGCCTCGCTGTCATGGCCCATCTTGCAGGTGCCTACCGGGTGGAAGATGGTGGTGCCGATGTCACCGGCGGCCCGGGCCAGATCCTCGTCACTGTCGAGTTCGGGGCCGGGCTTGATCTCCTCGGGGCGATAGCGCGTCAGCGCCGGTGAAGCAACGATACGCCGGGTCAGGCGAATGGCATCCACCGCCACTCGCCGGTCCTCCTCGGTGCTCAGGTAGTGAGGGGCGATCGACGGTGCCGTGAAGGGGTCGCGGGAGCGGATGTCGACACGCCCACGGCTTTCCGGTCGTAGGTTGCATACCGACGCGGTGAAGGCGGGGAAATCGTGCAGCGGTTCGCCGAAGGCCGGCAGCGACAATGGTTGCACGTGGTACTCGAGGTTGGCGCGGGTCTGCTTGGCATCCGAGCGGGCGAAAGCGCCGAGCTGGCTGGGAGCCATCGACAGCGGCCCACTGCGCGAGATCAAATACTCCCAGGCCATGCCGGCCTTGCCCCACCAGTGGCGGGCGATCGCGTTCAGGGTCTTGACGCCCTGAACGCGGAAGATCATCCGCAACTGCAGGTGATCCTGCAGGTTGCCGCCAACGCCGGGCAGTTCATGGATCAACGGGATGTCGAGAGCCGACAGCAGGCGGCGCGGACCGATTCCCGAGCGTTGCAGGATCGCCGGCGAGCCGATCGAGCCGGCACACAGGATCACCTCGTCGGCGTGGATGGTCTGCCAGGCATCCTTGATGCGGGCCCGCACGCCGCTGACGCGGGGGGAGGGGCCGCGCCGGGCGGCCGGCTCGGCGAACAGCAGGCGGTCGACCTCGGCGTTGGTCATGAGCGTCACGTTGGGGCGCTTGTCCAGCCCGCGCAGGAAGGCCTTGGCGGCATTCCAGCGCACGCCCCGCTTCTGATTGACCTGGAAATAGCTGACGCCCTCGTTGTCGCCACAATTGAAGTCATCCACCTTGGGGATGCCGCATTCACTGGCGGCGTCACGGAAGGCCTCGAGGATCTCCCACTCGAGACGCTGGCGTTCCACCCGCCACTCGCCACCGCTGCCGTGATGCTCGCTGGTCCCGGCGAAGTGGTCCTCGTTGGCCTTGAACAGCGGCTCGATGCTGGCCCAGTCCCAGCCGGGGTTGCCGAGTGCCGCCCAGTGATCGTAATCCTGGGCCTGGCCACGCATGTAGATCATGCCGTTGATCGACGAACTGCCGCCGAGCACCTTGCCGCGTGGGTATCCCAGGCTGCGACCGTTGAGACCGGGATCGGCCTCGGTGCGGTAGCACCAGTCGGTGCGCGGGTTGCCGATACAGTAGAGATATCCGACCGGGATATGGATCCACGGATAGTCGTCCTTGCCGCCGGCCTCGAGCAGGATCACGCGCTGGGCGGGGTCCTCGGAGAGGCGCTTGGCGAGCAGGCAGCCGGCGGGGCCAGCACCGACGATCAGGGTCGTCGCGGTCGCAGAGTCGGCGGTAGTCATGGAAGATCGGTCCGCTGCCAGGGTGATGAATGGTTTCGTTGTCTGCCTTCAGCTTAGAGCAGAGTGTCTTCCCTGCGAGAGGCGACCATGGTCCAAGGAGGGGTAAGCCTGTCAGTCGCGGTGGCGCGCGGCAGCCGTGATCAGAGCGTGGATCAGGCGCTGCTGAGGACGGTTGAATAGCAGCCACTCGGGATGCCACTGCACGCCGATCAGGAAATCGTGCTGGCGAGACTCGATCCCCTGGACCAGGCCGTCGCGGTCGCGGGCGACGATCTCGATGCCCTGACCGGTCTTCTGTACCGCCTGATGGTGCAGGCTGTTGATGCGGCACCAGGTAACCGCGAGGATGCGGTGCAGCTTGCTGTCGGCGACGATATCCACGGTCTTGCGTGGCAGCACCGTGCGGCGGCGCTTGAGTCCTTGGTGGGTGGTATAGATATCACTGTCCAGGGTGCCGCCGAGGTGGACGTTGATCAACTGGGCGCCGCGACAGATGCCCAGCACCGGGCAGGCCCGGGGAATGAAGCGTTCGAGAAGTTGCAACTCCAGCGCGTCCCGCTGAGGATCGACCCGCACGTCGAGCTGGACTTCGCCACCATAGAGATGGGCTTCGATATCGTCGCCGCCGCCGATGATCAGGCCATCGAGATAGGAGGGCATAGCCCGCGATGGCGATAACCGCAGCGGTCGGCCGCCGTGGCGCCACACCGCCAACCAGTCGAAGAACCAGGCGATCAGGCTCTTGCGGTCCGAGGTGGTGATGCCGATCAGCGGGCGTGTCATTCGTTCATCCAGTCGCGCAATTTATCCAACCAGCGGGACATTGGGGACTGGGCATGGTGGGCGAGGTATTCGCGTGCCTGGGAGGCGAGGTGCGCCGGATCGGCCGCCAGGCGCTCGACTTTCTGCCAGCGGTTCCACTCGATGGTGGGCCCCCAGTCGGGTGCCGAGAGCTGTGCATTGGGCAGGCGGTAGTGGAAGGTCGGGCGGGGCTTGATCATGTCGTCGGCGAATAGCTCGCTGCAGTGGTCCGGGCGCAGGTAAGCGAACAACGGAAGCATGTCGAGCTCGCGGTTGCGGGTGGGGTTGTACACGAGGTAGTCGGCGATCAGTTGGTCCAGCCCGGGGCGATAATCCGGATCAAGCAGCTTGATGGCATAGCTCTTGGGGAAGGGGTTGGCGTGCGGCAGCACTTCCCGGGTAATGTCGATATGGATCTGGTCGCGCAGCCAGGCGGCCAACAGCAGGTAGGCCTGCAGGTGCGCCAGGAGACTGTCGGGCGCAAGGCTCGGCACCTCGGGATTCAGGTGCAGACCGAAGCCGTACAGCAGGCTGGCATCGGTACCCTTGGCACCATGCTCGCGCAGGGCATCGAACAGCGCATCGAGATCGCCCAGCTCGTTCCACGGCACCGGCGGACAGACGACCTCGGTGGGCACCAGGCCGGTCACCGCGTCGCCGATCAGCTCGCGGGTCTTGGTATGGAGGTCGACACGCATCTGGTGGCGTTGCAGATCCCACTCCGCGTCGCTTTTGGGAGGTCTGTTGGTCACCTTGGTATCGGGATGGGCATACTTGGCGTCCAGCTCGATGACGAACGTGCCCCAGCGGCTATCGACCACCTTCAGACGGTGTGGGCTGATCGCCTCGGCGTGGCCGCCGAAGCGCTCGATCACGAGCTGGGCGGCATCGTGGGGTACGATGCCGGCAAACTCGATCTCCACCCCGACGCGTCGAATCCCGCCTTCGGGGTTGCGGGGATGCGGAGGAGGCTGGGGGGTGATGGCTGAGGGGTTTCTGCTCATCATATGAAAGATTCGGGTAGCTTAGCGTGAAGTCGTGTGATTCAGGGTATCCCGCACGATCAGTCATTGTTGAGGGCTTTGTCCAACGCCAGCAGGGCCGCCTGCCAGGAAGCCGCATCGGCCGCGGCGTCATAGCCCAGCGGCATGCCAAACTCCTCGCCTGTTGCATCGGCGCCGGGGTTCGTGAAGGCGTGGCGGGCGTCGGGATAATTGATCACCTCGACGTCGGCCCCTTGTGCCTCGAGTGCGCCGGCCATCGCTGTCAGGTCTTCACGTGTCACCAACGAGTCGGCACCACCGTTGTGAATCTGCACCACGCCTTCGAATGCCTGCGGCGTGTTTACCGCTTGGGTCGGACTGCCATGGAAACTGATCGCGGCGTCGATCGGCATGCCGGCGAGTGCCATGTTCATCACCACCCCGCCGCCGAAGCAATAACCGATCGCCGCCATGCCCGTATCCGCCACTGCCGGATGCTCGCGCAACTGACTCATGGCGGCTTCGAGTCTGGCGCGTGCAGCAGGCCAATCCTGCATGACTTGTGCGGAGAACTCGCTCGCCTGGTCGGGGTGCGTCGCTGTCTGGCCACCGCCATACATGTCCACGGCCAGCGCCACGAAGCCAAGGGCGGCCAGCTGATCGGCGCGTGCTCTCGCATAGTCGTCGAGCCCCCACCACTCGTGCACCACCAAGACCGCCGGGCGCGCTTCGCTATCGTTGACGTTGCGCGCCAGATAGCCCTGGTAGGTTTCTCCACCGGTCGAATACTCGAAGATCTCGCCTTCGACGCGGGGCCCCCAGGCGATATTGACTTCGGTTCCTGGCTCGTCCGGTGACGATTCCTCCTCCACCTCGGCGATTGCCGAGCCAGCCAACAACCCCGGTACCAGGCACAACAGCGTGAGTAGGGTGCGCATCACAGGTTCTCCTTGCTTGTTTTCCTTGTCGGGTGCACGAAATGGCTTTCGCTCACCAACCTCTCTTACCATAGCTGTCGTCCCATGGTGAGGGAATTGCCCTTGCAGAAACAACTGTGGCAGCGGCGTCGTGTACTTTACCGTTTTCGCTGGCCTGTGCAGACTCTGGTCTTCGCGCCACCCAGGGAGGAAGCATGTTTCAGCCACTCTTGTCCGTCACTGCCTGGCGCCATGGCGTCCGCCATTCACTGCTGTTGCTGCTGTGCCTGTCACTGTCGCTGTTGGCTGCTGGAAACCTGCAGGCGCAGTCGTTGCCGGGACTGCCGGGAGGCGAGGAGCAAAAGGCTCAAGAGCCGGATCCTCAGGAATTGCGCAAGTCGCTCGACGAGGTGATCGCCACCCTGGAGAATGACGAGCGCCGTGGGGCGCTGCTGGAGCGATTGAAGGAACTCCGCAAGGCCACGGCGCAAGTCGAAGACGAGGAAACGATACCCCGTCAGGGGCTGCTCGGCGCGCTCGCCGAAACCCTCAGCGACTTCGGGGAACAGGCCGAGGCCGGTCGGTCGCCACTCGCCATCTGGCAACGCCAGGTCGATCAGGCAAGGGGCGACGTCCGTGATCTCGTGTCCGATGCCGGCGGCGTCAAACTAGTACGGCTGGCGATCGAAACAGCAGTGATGCTGGGGATCTGGGTCGGGATGTTGATCATCCTGATCGCGGCCGGGCGCTTGCTGGCCCAGCGGTATGACTGGCCGCTGGTGTTGCCTCGGGAGCCCAAGGCCTGGCTGCTGGGGGTCCACTTCCTGCGGCGCTTGCTGCCCTGGTTGTTGGCCTTTGCCCTGATGCTGGCGCTGGCCCAGTTCATTCCCGCCAATCCGGGACGGACGATCGCGCTGGTCGTCGCCTATGTGGCACTTTGCGGGCGCCTGCTAGCGGTGGTCAGCGAGACCGTGTTCTCGGTGTTCAGCCATGGGCACCGTCATGCTGCGGTCACCCTGCTGCGCCAGCGTGGGGGGCGCCGACTGTTCGCGATCGGCGCCCTGGTGGCCCTGGCCGATGCCCTGGACTCCAGTCGCTTGATCGACTTGCTGGGTGGCGACCTGGCTGGCTTGCTGTCGGTACTGGCCAATGTCCTGGCGGCCCTGATCACCGGCGCTTTCGTGCTGAGCTTCAAGCGCCCCGTCAAGCACGTGATTCGCAATCGTGCCTATTCCCAGCGCAAGCAGGCCAGCACGGCCGATGACGTGATCCGGGTACTGGGCGGGCTGTGGCACATTCCGGCCCTGCTGCTGGTGGGGGCCTCGCTGGTAGCGATCTTCGTTTCGGTGGGCGATGCCGGCGGGGCGCTGACCCGGGCGATCATTTCCGCCGCCTTGCTGGTGCTGACCCTGGTAGTCACCGGGTTGATCCGTCGCCACGGCGAAACCGTGACCCGGCGCAAACGGATTTCCCAGTACCGCAAGCGCCTGGAGCGTTTCGGCTATGCCCTCGCGCACATGCTGTGCTGGGTCGCCTTCGCCGAACTGTCGCTGCAGGTGTGGGGCGGCTCGCTGATCGGTATCGGCGGGCAGGGCGTGGCCAGTGCGCGGATCGGCCAGGCACTGCTGGCCATGGGTTTCACCGTGCTGCTGGCCTGGCTGGTGTGGATCTTCGCCGATACCGCCATACAGCGGGCATTGACCTCGTCGGCCAGGGCTCGCGGTCGCCAGGTCAATAGCACTCGGGTACAGACCATCACCCCTTTGGTCCGCAACGTGATCTTCGCCACCATCGTGGTCATCGCCGCCATCGTCGGGCTGGCCAACCTGGGGGTCAACGTCACGCCCTTGCTGGCCGGTGCCGGGGTCATCGGGCTGGCCATCGGCTTCGGTGCCCAGACCCTGGTGCAGGACCTGATCACCGGTGTCTTCATCCTGATCGAGGACTCACTGGCCATCGACGACTACGTCGACCTGGGCGGTCACATGGGCACCGTCGAAGGCTTGACGCTGCGCACCGTGCGCTTGCGCGACATCGACGGCATCGTGCATATCATCACCTTCAGCCAGATCAAGTCGATCCACAACATGTCGCGCCAGTTCGGCATTGCCCTGATGCGTGTGAGCATTCCGCACAGCATGAAAATCGACGATGCCATCGCGTTGGTACGCGAGGTGGCCGATGAACTGCGTCAGGATCCGGTGATGCGACACAATATCTGGTCGCCTCTGGAGCTGCAGGGCATCGAGCGCTTCGAGGAAGGGGCGGCGGTGCTGCGCATGCGCATGCGTACTGCACCGGTGATGCAATGGGACGTGGCGCGCGCCTTCAACCTGCGTCTCAAGCAGCGCATGGACGCCGAGGGCCTGGAGCTGGCCATGCCACGCCTGAGTATCCAGATGGAAGGCCGGGCTGGCGGTACGTCTCGGGGCGAAGCTACTGGTGAGTCGCCGCACGAGGACCGCGATGCCAGCGGCCGTGCCCCCGGCGAAGCGGGGGCCGCCGATCCCCGCGGCGCCACCAGCGTCAGCGGCGGCTCGCCGGATCCATCCACTTGAGATGCGTTGCGGTGCGGGGTCGGGCACAATCGCTCCCCTACAGGCAATCTCGAAAGCGCTCGATGGGCGCTTCGACAACCGAGCTAGGGCGATGACGAAACGCAGTACCGATTCCGGCACGAGAGCGAAAAGCGCCACCATCCACGAAATCGCCAAGGCGGCGGGGGTGTCCATCGCCTCGGTCAGCCGGGCGCTGAACGGCAAGCCGGGCATCAGCGAGGCGCTGCGCGAGCATATCCTGCAGATCAGCCGCGATATCCACTACCAGCCGAGTGCCGCGGCGCGAGCCCTGATCAGCGGCAAGAATGTCGTGGTCGGCATTTCCCTCGGCCGGCAGGATATCGAGCTGCGTCCTTACTACACCCTGATTTATCAACACCTGACGCTGGCATTGCACCGGCAGGGCATGGTGCCGGTGTTCTTCCACCACGACGAGACCGAGTCGCTGGCGCATCGCGCTGGCTCGGCGATCCTGCTGTGCAGCGCCCCGGATGACGAGCGGCCAGCATGGCTGACCCGCTATGGGGTGCCGTACGTGAGAATCGGCGAGCGACAGGAGGGGAGCTTTTCGGTGGCCCCGGACGATCAACACGGCATCTACCTCGCTGCCCGCCACCTGATCGAGACGGGACGCCGCAAGATCGCCTACATGGGCGATGACCTGGAGTGGCCCCATAACCAGCATCGTCTCAAGGGCTACCTGCAGGCGTTGGAAGAAGCCGGACTTCCCGACCATCGCATCAGTGTGCCCTTCAACTATGACCCGGGCCTGACCGCCTATCGCCATCTTGGCCGCTTGCTGCGACAGGGGCCGCCGGACTTCGACGGCATCGTCTGCGACAAGGACGAACTGGCGCTGGGCTGCCTGGCGGCGCTGGAGGATCATGGCATCCAGGTGCCGGACCAGGTGGCGGTGACCGGCTTCGACGACCTGCCGACCCTGGCCGCACAATTGACCACGGTACGTCAGGACATCGCCCAGATCGCCAGCGAGGCGGTAGTCCTGCTTGGCGAGGCCGTTGCCGGCGATCCCCCTCGACATGTCGCTTTGCCGGTCAGCCTGATTCGTCGCCGGACGAGCTGATGCCCCCGGGGGTGTTCACGATAGTCCGCCTGCATTCACGGCAGGTGCTTCCAATCGCCTGTTCCCCGTGCAGATGACCATCATCGGCATGTGACTTGCATCCCCATACCTTGGTCGAATCGGCGTAAAAACTAGAAAGTAAACGTTTACTCTTTAAGAGTAAACGTTTACTTTTTCGATATTGGCGGCTGGCCAAAGTACACGACATAGCCACCCATCACCCTGAAAAGGAGAATCGCGATGACACTCAAGGTCACCGTCTGGGGAGAGAATGTGCATGAACAAACCAATGAGGTGGTCGCCCGGATCTATCCCGAAGGCATGCATGCCTGCATCGCTGCCGCCCTGAACGAGGACTCCGGGATCGAGGCGCGTGCGGTCACGCTGCAGGATCCCGAGCACGGCCTGAGCGAGGATGTCCTGGACAATACCGACGTGCTGCTGTGGTGGGGCCATGCCGCCCACGGCGAGGTGCGCGACGAGATCGTCGACCGGGTCCAGGCCCGGGTACTGCAGGGCATGGGCCTGTTGGTGCTGCACTCCGGCCATTATGCGAAGATCTTCAAGCGCCTGATGGGCACCACCTGCTCGCTGAAGTGGCGCGAGGCCGGGGAGCGCGAGCGGCTGTGGGTGGTCAACCCCGGTCATCCCATCGTCCAGGGGCTGGGGGACTACCTCGAGTTGCCGCACACCGAGATGTACGGCGAGCCCTTCGCGGTGCCGAATCCCGACGAGGTGATCTTCATCAGTGCCTTCGAGGGTGGTGAGGTGTTCCGCTCAGGACTGACCTACAAGCGGGGCAACGGCAAGATCTTCTACTTCCGTCCCGGTCACGAGACCTACCCGATCTATTACGACGAGCAGGTGCGGCGGGTACTCAGGAATGCCGTGAAATGGGCGCGCCCCGAGGGCTCGCGCTGGATCGACAGCTGTCCCAATGTGCCCCCGGAACAGGCACCGAATCCGGTGGAGGTGAAGGGCGAAGGACTGCACAAACCCGGTGAGGAGGGATTCCGCTAATGATCAAGCTCGCAATCCTCGGTGCCGGCAGCATGGCCGGTGAGCACGTCAGACATTACCGCTCCCTGGACGGCTGCGAGGTGGTGGCGGTCTGCGACCTCGACGCCGACAAGGCGCGTGCCTTCGCCGACGCCCACGGTATCGCCGACGTCTATACCGATCTCGCAGCGATGCTGGCGCGAAACGATATCCAGGCGGTGAGCAACGTGACCCCGGACGGCGCCCACAAGTCGACTTCACTGGCAGCGATCGCCGCCGGCAAGCACATCCTGTGCGAGAAGCCGCTGGCCACCCATGAGGCGGATGCCAGGGAGATGGCCGAGGCAGCGGAGCAGGCCGGAGTGATCAACATGGTCAACCTGAGTTATCGCGATGCCCCGGCGATCCAGCATGCCCGCGAGTTGATCGCCGCCGGTGCCATCGGCCGGGTGATGCATGTCGATGCCAGCTACCTGCAGAGCTGGTTGGTCAGTCATGCCTGGGGGCGCTGGGATCGCGATAGTCAGTGGCTGTGGCGACTCTCCAGTGAGCATGGTAGCAAGGGGGTGCTGGGCGATGTGGGGGTGCATATCCTCGACTTCGCGAGCTTCCCGGTAGGCGATATCACGCGGGTCAACTGCCAGCTCAAGTGCTTCGACAAGGCGCCGGGCAACCGCATCGGCGACTATGCGCTCGATGCCAACGACAGCGCTCTGATGCGCGTCGAGTTCGCCAATGGCGCGCTGGGCACCATCCAGGCCACGCGCTGGGCGACAGGGCACCTGAATTCGCTGAAGTTGAGCGTGTACGGTGACAAGGGCGCGATCAGCGTGGTGCTCGACGACGCCAGGGATCGGGTGCTGACCTGTTTCGGCGACGATACCCATCCGGCGCGCTGGACGTCGGTGGCATGTCCGCAGACCCCGAGCATCTACCAGCGCTTCATCGCCGGTATCCAGAGCGGGATCAACGACCAGCCCGATTTCGCCCGTGGAGCGGCGATGCAGGCGGTGCTGGATGCCTGCTTCCTGGCCGACGAACAGGATCGCAGCGTGACGGTTACCACAACAGATGGCAGAGCGTCACTCCCAGCATGATGCCCAAGGCCAGCAGGCCGGCCATCGACCAGGGACCACGCCAGCGTTGCCAGCGATTATGCAGTGTGACGGCGTGAGTGACGCGGCCGATCAGTTCATCATGGCGTGCGCAGGTATTGTCCGGGGGCAGCGAGAAATCGTTGGCCACACTGTCCTGCCAGTAATGGCCATGGGTCAGGCCCAGGCGCGCCCGCAGCAGACCGATGTCACGCAGCGTGGCATGCAGCGCATCATATTCCTCGCGGCGTGATTTCACCCCCAGCACGGCGCTGGCATCGGCTTTCAGTGCCGTGTGCTTACAGGCCTCGATGGCAGTGGCGATGTCGCTGTCGGTAGCCTGGGGAGCGATGCCCAGGCGCTTGTAGAGATCACGCATGGTACCTAGCCTGCCTGCATCAGATAGTCGTAGGCTTTCCGGATCCTCTGGAAGCGTCGCGACGCCGTGGCGACCACGGCGTCGCCCTCGGCAAAGAAGCGGTCCGGGTGGTGGAGCTGTGCCAGCCGACGATAGGCCTTGCGGATATCGTGGCGGCTGGCGCCGGGCTCCAGGCCGAGCACCGCCAGCGCGCGCCGCGTCTGCTCGCCGGGCGGTGGCTCTCGTGTCGAGTGGTAGTGATGCTGTCGCTGGGAGCCCCCCGTTCCCGAGTGCTGACGATATTGATGTCCGGAAGAGTGCCGCTCGTGGCTCTGCTGATGCTGACGTTGACGTTCCTCCTGTTGCTGGCGATGGCGCTCCTTGGCCTGCCAGTAGCCGGTACGGCTGGGGTCGTCGGGGTTGGCGAATTCCTTGCCGGCAACCTCGGTGAAAAGATGGGCGAACTCGGGCGGCGAGACCCCCAGCAGGTCGGCCAGAAAGCGCAGGATATGGTGATTGGCGATGGCCAGCTTGCCTTCGGTTATCGCCAGGGCGATGACCTGGCGCAGAAAGGGGTAGGCTTGTTCGCCACAGCAGTCCTTCTGCATGACCTCGGCGGCCAGTTGAATGGCGCCGAGGTCCTGTTGTATGGCGATATCGACGATCGGCTCGAGTTCATGGCCATGACGAAACTCTCGCGACAGTTCGCTGAGGCGTTGGCGGTCGCCTTCGGAGAGATGTCCCTTGCTGGCCAGCACCCAGGCCAACAACAGCAGCCCCGCGGTATCGGCCTGGTTGCGGCTCTTCAGCAGCAGTAATTCGAAGGGTGAAAAGCGGGCAATGGGCATTCCCTGGCTCCGAGGCGGGTTTGCTTTCGTTATGGCCATCGTCACGACGTGATAGCAATGGTCACCCCGGCGCGGGGCGAAGGCAAGTCCCACCGGTATCGGCATCGTGATAGCCGACTTTAATCATGTATCAGGCGGCGCAGCCGGCATCGATGTTATCCTAGGTCTTCGATACTCTTTAGAGGATATGGTTGCCCCATGCGGTTGTTCTTGCGTTATTTCTTTCGCACCCTGCGGCTGCTGCTCGCGCCCGTGGTGCTGATCGCCGAGAAACTCAGCACGCCTCAGTCCATCGAGCGCAGCGCCAACGAGCAGGCCCGCGTCGATCAGGCCTGTCGGAATCTCGCCCTCTACCAGTTCCGTACCTGCCCCTTCTGTATCAAGGTGCGCAAGGAAATCGCTCGCCTGGGCCTTCCGATCGAAATCCGCGACGCCCAGCTCGATCCCGACCATCGTCAGGATCTCAAGGCCGGCGGCGGCCGGGTCAAGGTGCCGTGCCTGCGGATTACCCGTGACGATGGCCGCGAGGAATGGCGCTACGAGTCCGCTACCATCAATGCCTACCTGCACGAGCGTTTCGGGGCCAAGACAAAGTGATAAGCTGAATCACGACATGCATCCAGTCATGCACACTTCCTGTACACAAGGGTTGCAAGGCAATGGCGAAGAAGAAGGGTGAGATTCGTCGACGCAATGTCGAGAAGATCCTGCTGGCGGCCGAGCAGGTATTTGCCGAGAAGGGATATGCCGGTGCCTCGATGGGGGACATTGCGCAACTGGCGGATATTCCCAAGTCCAACGTGCATTACTACTTCGCCACCAAGGAAGAGCTGTATCACGAGGTGCTGCTGGGGCTGCTCGAGGTATGGAAACAGGACGCCCTGTGCTTCGAGCTCTACGACGACCCGCGCATCGTGCTGTCGTCCTATATCCGCGCCAAGATGAACCATTCCCGGGTGCGGGCACATGGCTCCAAGGTGTGGGCATCGGAGGTCATGCAGGGGGCGCCGATCCTTCAGGAGCAGCTGCGCGACAACCTCTACGAGTGGGCCAAACTCAAGGAGGCCAAGATCCGCGAATGGATCGACGACGGCCGCATCCTGCCGGTGGAGCCGGCGCATCTGTTGTACATGATCTGGGCCTCGACGCAGCACTACGCCGATTTCGACTACCAGATCTCCCTGCTCAACGACGACCGCCCCCTCGACGACATTCAGTTCGAGAAGGCGGTGCAATCGGTGACCACGGTGGTCCTGCGTGGAATTGGTTTGACCCCTTAGGGGCTTTCTTAGGTGGCTCCCTTCAACTCGCGATGCGGAACGGATTGCGCGGGTCCCGTTCCCAGCTCAGGTAGGGCTTGCCGGTGTCCTGCGGGACCATGCTGATGCAGTCCTGTACCGGGCAGGTGATCTGGCACAGGTTGCAGCCCACGCACTCCTCCTCGATGACCTCATAGCGTCTGGCGCCGCTGGCCTCGACCCACTGGGCGATCGACTGGTGGGAGGTGTCCTCGCAGGCGATGTAGCAGCGCCCGCACTGGATGCACTTGTCCTGGTCGATATGAGCGATGGTCTTGAAGTTCATGTCGAGGTGTTTCCAGTCGGTGGTGTTGGCCACCGCCTTGCCGGAGAACTCCGTGATCGACCGATAGCCTTGCTCGCCCATCCAGCGCGAGAGGCCATCCTTCATCTCCTCGACGATACGGAAGCCGTGCAGCATGGCGGCGGTGCACACCTGGACGCTGCCGGCCCCGAGCGCCACGAACTCCGCGGCATCCCGCCAGTTGGACACCCCGCCGATGCCCGAGATCGGCAGATGGCGGGTGGGCGTGTCACGGGCGATCTCGGCGACCATGTTCAGCGCTATCGGCTTCACCGCGCTGCCGCAGTAGCCGCCATGGGTGCTCTGGTGACCCACAGTGGGCTTGGCCACCATGTGATCCAGGTCGAGGCTGGTGATCGAGTTGATGGTGTTGATCAGTGACACGGCATCGGCGCCGCCACGCAGGGCGGCCTGGGCCGGGGCGCGTATGTCGGTGATATTGGGCGTCAGCTTGACGATCACCGGCTTGGAATAATACTGCTTGCACCAGCGGGTGACCTTCTCGATCAAGTCCGGATTCTGCCCCACTGCGGCGCCCATGCCGCGCTCGGGCATGCCGTGGGGGCAGCCCAGGTTGAGCTCGATGCCGTCGGCGCCGGTGGCCTCCACCAGCGGCAGGATATGCTTCCACGAGGCTTCCTCGCAGGGCACCATGAGCGACACGATCAGCGCCCGGTCCGGCCAGTCCTTCTTGACCTGGGCGATCTCGCGCAGGTTGATGTCCAGCGAGCGGTCGGTGATCAGCTCGATGTTGTTGAAACCCAACACCTCACGGTTCTTGCCGTAGTGTGCCGAGTAGCGCGAGGAGACGTTGACCGCCGCCGGGTCCTCGCCGAGGGTCTTCCACACCACGCCGCCCCAGCCGGCCTCATAGGCGCGTACCACATTGTAGGCCTTGTCGGTGGGTGGGGCGGAGGCCAGCCAGAAGGGATTGGGCGAGCGGATGCCGGCAAAGTCGATGCTCAGATCGACGCCATTGACGATGTTGTTCATGCGGCCTCCTGCTTGGCCAAGAGATCCTGGTGGATGGCGTGGGCGGCGAGCTTGCCGTGCTGCACGGCCTGAACGGTGAGGTCCTGCCCCGATGCGATGCAGTCGCCGCCGGCGTAGACGCCGGGCAGCGAGGTGCGAAAGCTGTCGTCGACGTGGATCCTGCCCCCGTCTCGCTCGAGCTCCGCCGCCAGCGGGTCGGCGAGGCTCTCGGCCGCGAAGGACTGGCCGATGGCCTTGAATACCGCATCCGCGGCGATCTCGAAGGTCTCACCGGTGCCGATGAGGCGTCCGTCCTGTTCGCGGGTCTTCTCGAAGCGCATGCCGGCGACGCGGCCGCGGTCGTCGAGCCGCACCTCTTGCGGCCGGGCCCAACACACTAGACGGACCTGGTTGGCCTTGGCGATCTCCTGTTCGTGACCGGTGGCGGACATGGCGTCGATGCCGCGCCGGTAGACCAGCGTCACCTCATCGGCGCCGAGCCGCGCCATCTGGGTGGCCATGTCGATGGCGGTGTTGCCGGCGCCGATCACCACGCAGCGCCTGGCCAGCGGCAGCTGGGTGAGGTCGCTGGCCTGGCGCAGTTCCTTGATGTACTCGGTGGCCGGCGCGAGGCCCGGCGCGTCCTCGCCGGTCAGCCCCAGCTCACGGCTGGCGCCGAGGCCAAGCCCGAGGAACACGCCGTCGTGATCGGCATGCAACTGCGCGAGGCTCAGGTTGTCGCCCAGGCGCTGGCCGTAGCGAAGCTCGATGCCGCCGATCTCGAGCAGGAACTCCACCTCCTGGCGGGCGAAGTCGTCGGTCAGCTTGTAGCGGGCGATGCCGTATTCGTTGAGCCCGCCGGGCTTGGCCTCGGCTTCGAAGACCGTCACCCGGTGGCCATGCATCGCCAGGCGATGCGCGCAGGCCAGCCCCGCCGGGCCGGCGCCGACCACCGCCACATGTCGGCCGCTGTCGGCCGCGCGGGCGAAGGGGTGGCACTCGAAGCGCATATGGTCGGTGGCATGACGCTGCAGCAGGCCGATCAGCACCGGCTGGCACTCGGCGTCGTGATTGCGCACGCAACTCCGTTCGCAGAGGATCTCGGTGGGGCAGACCCGTGCGCAACTGCCGCCGAGGATGTTCTGCTCGAGGATGGTGTGGGCGGCGCCGTTGATATTGTTCTCGCTGATCTGGCGGATGAAGCGCGGGATGTCGATATCCGACGGACAGGCGTCGATGCAGGGCGCGTCGTAGCAGTACAGGCAACGCTGGCTCTCGATGATCGCCTGGCGCTCGGTCAGCGGAGGATGCAGGTCGCTGAAGTTGTCGGCCAGCGTCTGCTGGCTGAGTCCGGCGTCACCGACCCGGGGCAGGTGCTTCAAGTCATTGGTCACGGTAATGGCCTCTTGTTGTTATGGCGTCGTTTGCCGAGCGGGCGTCGTCAGCCGCGCTCGACCGGCTGCGGTGCGTCGTGTTCGGCGCGGCGTTGCAGGACATCGAACACGCCGGGATAGGCCGGGCGCTCCAGGTAGCGGCCGGCGCCACGCTCGGCATGCAGCTCGCCGTCACGCCACACCCATTTGCCCTGGCTGATGGTGTGGCGGGGAATGCCGCGCACCGTCTTGCCTTCGAAGATGTTGAAGTCGACGTTCTGGTGGTGGGTCGTGGCGGAGATGGTGCGCGTTCCCGCCGGATCCCAGAGCACCAGGTCGGCGTCGGCACCGACGCGCACCGCGCCCTTGCGCGGAAACAGGTTGAAGATCTTGGCGGTATTGGTGGAGGTCAGGGCCACGAAGTCGTGGATCGACAGCTTGCCGCTGTTGACGCCCTCGTCCCATAGCACCGCCATGCGATCCTCGATACCGGCGGTGCCGTTGGGGATCCGGGTGAAATCTTCCTTGCCCATGGCCTTCTGTTCGGCGCAGAAGCAGCAATGGTCGGTGGCGGTGGTCTGCAGGTTGCCGGATTGCAACCCGTGCCATAGGGCCTCCTGGTGTCCCTTGGGACGGAAGGGCGGGCTCATCACGTGGCCGGCGGCGCGGGTCCAGTCGGCATCGAGATAGACGCTGTCGTCGAGCACGAGGTGGCCGGCCAGGCATTCCCCATACACCGGCTGACCCTGCTGGCGGGCGTAGGCGATCTCGTCCACCGCGTCCTTGGTCGATACGTGGACCAGGTAGATGGGGGTGCCGAGGGTGCCGGCGATGCGGATCGCGCGGCTGGCCGCCTCGCCTTCCACCTGGGGCGGGCGCGACAGCGGATGGGCTTCCGGCCCCGTCATGCCCTGAGCCAGCAGCTTCTGCTGCAGGTGGTAGACCAGTTCGCCGTTCTCGGCATGCACCGTGGGCACCGCGCCGAGTTCCAGGCAGCGCGAGAAGCTCTGCACCAGGATGTCGTCGGTGGCCATGATGGCGTTCTTGTAGGCCATGAAGTGCTTGAAGCTGTTGACGCCGTGCTCGCGCACCAGGGTACCCATGTCCTCACGCACGCTGTCGTCCCACCAGGTGATCGCGACGTGGAAGGCGTAATCGGCGGCGGCCTTCTCCGCCCAGCCGCGCCAGGTCTCGAAGGCCTCCATCAGCGACTGGCCGGGGCTGGGGATCACGAAGTCGATGATCGAGGTGGTGCCACCGGCGAGCCCGGCCGCGGTGCCGGTGTAGAAGTCCTCGCTGGCCACGGTGCCCATGAACGGCAGCTGCATGTGGGTATGCGGATCGATGCCGCCGGGCATCACGTAGAGATCGGCGGCGTCGATCACCTCGCTGCCGACCGGGGCGTCGAGATGCGTGCCGATCGCCTGGATCTTGCCGTCCTCACAGAGGATATCGGCACGGTAGGATTCTTCATGGGTGACGACGGTGCCGCCACGAATCAGTAGTGTCATGGTCGTTCTCACTTGTATTTATGGATTGCCTTCGCGGGATTGGGTCTGAACGGAAAGTTGTTGCGAACAGACCGCTCATTCCCCGTCAGTCAGGCGGGCGTACGCGTCAGGCCTGCGGTCGCGGAAGAACTGCCAGTTGTTGCGCACTTCGCGGACCATCGCGAGGTCGATCTCGTGGATCAGCAGTTCGTCGTCCTTGTCGCTGGCCTGAGCCTCGATCTGGCCGCGCGGATTGACGATATAGGTCGAGCCGTAGAACTCGCCGATATTCCACGGCGCTTCGGTACCGACACGGTTGATGGCGGCAATGAAGCAGCCGTTGGCGGCGGCGGAGGCGGGTTGTTCGAGTTCCCACAGGTACTGCGAGAGACCGGCCACGGTGGCCGATGGGTTGAAGATCACCTCGGCACCGTTCAGTGCCAGGGCGCGCCAGCCTTCGGGGAAGTGGCGGTCGTAGCAGATGTACACGCCGATCTTGCCGTAGGCGGTATCGAACACCGGCCACTCGGACTTTCCGGGTTTGAAGTAGAACTTCTCCCAGAACCCGGCGACCTGGGGGATATGCGTCTTGTGGTACTTGCCCAGGTAGCTGCCGTCGGCATCGAACACCGCGGCGGTGTTGTAGTACACCCCGGTGACGGTCTCCTCGTAGATCGGCACGATCATCACCATGCGGTGCTCGGCGGCGAGCTTCTGCATCAGCTGGCAGGTCGGGCCTTCCGGCACGCGCTCGGCAGCGGCGTACCACTTGGGGTCCTGACTGGGACAGAAGTAGGGTTGGTTGAACACCTCCTGGAAGCAGAGTACCTGCACGCCAGCATCGGCAGCCTGCTGGATCAACGGCAGGTGCGCCTCGTTCATGGCGTCGCGAATCGCTGCGGGTTCCAGGTCGGTACTGGCTTTCAGGCCCATCTGAATGAGGCCGATCTTCATCTTCTGCATGGGATATCCGCTCGTATTGTGCTTGTTGTCAGGTCGCTCGCCAGATCTCATGGCAAGGCATGATGGTGGTGCGACCGCGATGAATTCAGATTTTAAAAAGCTGACTAACAAGACAGCTTTTTCAAAGCTAGACCCTGTTGTGGTAGCCGTGCAAGTTTTTTCTTCATGCTATGGAATTTATTTCAACATACTGTAATTTAAGGGTTATTTTTGTGTTTTTGTGCCTTTTCACCAAATTGGTGAAAAGGTGCTCTATTTTGGTTTTTGCTGATATTGATTGGAAAAGTTATTTATAAACAAAAAGATAAGTCTATGTTTCGAGGTTTTCTTAGTGATCGTGAGATCATTGCTTGAACCATTATGAAAACTGACTAGCCTGTCATGAAGCGTACCTGTCATGGATTTGGTGCCATCTGATGTCGGGAGGCTTCGTCGAGACGAGTTTCCTGTCTTTTCAGTCAAGTTTTGATAGGGGTATCGCGCCAAAGGTAGTGGATGGCAGCGCTTTGGCATGCTTATTGCCGTATATTTGGCAGATTCGCCAGATCGGCTTGCAACACAATAATGACGAGGAGAACAACAATGACCGTCAAGACATCTCGGATGTTGGACAGGCAAGGCCTGATCGAGCTGGAGGAGGGCGACGATGTACGCGACAGTCCTCGCTTCAATGTCGATATCGCCCCGACCAAGGCCAGTGAACGGACTTGGTCGCGCTGGAACATTGCCGCGCTGTGGGTGGGGATGTCGATCTGCGTGCCGACCTATACTCTGGGTGGGGTGCTCACGGCCTATTTCGGTCTGAGCGTCGGTGAGGCCTTGCTGGCCATCCTGTTGGCCAACGTGGTGGTGTTGATCCCTTTGACGCTGAATGCCTTTCCCGGCACCAAGTTCGGGATCCCCTTTCCGGTGGTACTACGCTCGTCGTTCGGTATCCTGGGTTCCAATGTGCCGTGCTTGATCCGGGCCCTGGTCGGCTGTGGCTGGTTCGGTGTGCAGACCATGTTCGGCGGCCTGGCCATCCACCTGCTGCTGTCGGCGATCTTTCCGCCCTGGCAGGCGTTGGGCGGCGTCGGCGAAGTGATCGGCTTCTTCGTCTTCGGCGCCATGAATCTGTATGTGGTGATTCGTGGCGCCGAGTCGATCAAATGGCTGGAAACCCTGGCGGCTCCCTTGCTGCTGGCGGTCGGCGTCGGGCTGATGTTCTGGGCGTGGCCGCACATGTCGATGACCGAGCTGCTGGCACAGCCGCCGTCGCGCCCGGAAGGGGCGCCGGTCTACGGTTACTTTTTCGCCGGCCTGACCGCCATGGTCGGGTTCTGGGCCACGCTGTCGCTGAACATTCCCGACTTCAGCCGCTTCGCCAAGAGCCAGAAGGACCAGATCGTCGGCCAGATCATCGGCTTGCCGTTGACCATGTTCTTCTTCGCCGCCCTGGGGGTGGTGATGACGGCTGCGTCGGCATCGCTGGTCGGTCGCACTGTCGCCGACCCGGTCAACCTGATCGGCATGATCGACAACCCCTTCTGGGTGAGCGTTGCCATGGTGTTGATCATCATTGCGACGCTGTCCACCAATACGGCGGCAAATATCGTCTCGCCGACCAACGACTTCCAGAATGTGGCGCCGAAGCTGGTCGACCATCCCCGCGGCGTGCTGATCACCGGTTTGGTGGGCGTGCTGCTGATGGGTTATGACCTGTTGCAGAAGGCCGGCATCATCACCTCGGGGGTATCGCTGGAGAGCATGTACTCCAACTGGCTGCTGGGCTATTCGAGCCTGCTGGGACCGATCGCCGGCATCATGGCGGTGGACTACTTCCTGATCAAGCGTCAACGGCTGGACGTGCCGAGCCTCTATCAGGACAACAAAGCCTACCCGGCAATCAATCCGGCGGGATTCATCGCCTTCGGGGTGCCGGTCGCGCTGACCCTGCTGGCGCTGACGACCGGCACCATGAACTGGTTCTACGACTACGGCTGGTTCACCGGCTCGGCACTGGGCGCCGTGGTCTACTATGCGGCCAGTCTGGTGCTGTCTCCGGTCAACAGGACAATCCCGACAGCAGCCATCGAAACCGAACGCCTGTCCTGATGCCCAGCGTGCGCTGCAGATGCTGCCCCGTCCGTCAGACGGTCGGGGCGTTTATGTGCCTGGGTGGCTTTGGCCATGGCCGCGGGCAGGCGGCGTGCATGTCCCTCGGCGTCTCGACGCCATTCTCGCCAATCGCGGAGCCAATAATAATGAGTACATCCGATTATCCGTTGAGCGAAGTTCCCGAGGGTAGGCGCAAGGGGCTGCTCTCCACCTCTATGGTATTGCTCGGTTTCACCTTCTTCACTGCCACCATGTGGGCGGGGGGATCCCTCGGCACGGCATTCGGCTTTGCCGAGCTGCTGATGGTGATCGTCGTCGGCAACCTGATGCTTGGTGCCTATGCCGCGGCTTTGGCCTACATCGCCTGCAAGAGCGGGCTCAACTCGGTGTTGATGGGGCGTTTCTGCTTCGGCGAGGTCGGCAGCAAGCTGTCCGATATGATCCTGGGGTTCACTCAGGTCGGCTGGTATGCCTGGGGAACGGCGACCATCGCCGTGATTCTGGTGCAGACCACCGGCCTTCCCGAGTGGCTCGAGATCCCGCTGATGGTCGCGTTCGGCTTCGCTTTCTGTGTCACCGCGATGATCGGCTATCGCGGTCTCGATTGGCTGTCCCGCGTTGCGGTGCCGGCGATGCTGCTGTTCATCCTGATCAGCCTGTATACCGGCCTGGTCGATGTCGGTGGCGTGACGGCGTTGGCAGGCCAGACCCCCACCGAGAGCATGAGCTTCGCCGCAGCCGTTACCGTGATCATCGGTACCTTCGTCAGTGGCGGTACCCAGGCCACCAACTGGAGCCGCTTTGCCCGCTCGCCGCGTATCGCGGTCATCGCGACCCTGGCTGCCTTCTTCGTCGGTAACGGTCTGATGGTGCTGACCGGCGCCCTCGGGGCGATGATCTATCAGCAGGCGGATATCGTCGATGTGATGCTGGCCCAGGGCTTCGTGGTGCTGGCGGTGCTGATGCTGTTCCTCAACATCTGGACCACGCAGGACAACACCATCTACAACTTCGCCGTGGCTGGCTGTAATCTGCTGCGCACCGACAAGCGTCGCCTGGTGACCGTTGCCGGTGCCGCGATCGGTACACTGCTGGCGGTCGGGGGCATGTACGACATGCTGATTCCGTTTCTGGTGCTGCTCGGTACCTTCATCCCGCCGATCGGCGGTGTGATCATGGCGGATTTCTGGCTGCACCATAAGCAAAATTATCCGCTGCTGGCGCAGGCGCGTCTGCCAGCCTTCAACTGGGTTGGCCTGGGTGCCTATGCACTTGGCTCCGCGGCGGCCTACTTTTCCCCAGTGTTGCCGCCACTGGTTGGCGTGCTGGTCGCGGCGCTGGGCTACGGCGTGCTGCGACACCTGACACTGGCCAGCATGCCGCCCCCGGCTCATAACGAAGGCTAGGGGGACCCGGTGCAGTAGCAGCCGGCCGTCGGTCGGCTGCCGCGTCAGGGGCGCAGGGACGAGGGCCGGCCGAGGTTCTCGGGACCGAAGGAATCCGGCAGCAACTCGTCCATGCTGTAGCTCTTGAGCCACTCGCCCCGGCCGTCGAGCACGTGGATGCGCGTCGCTGTGGAAGCGAACTCGCGAATTCGCTGGCGGCAGTCGCCGCACGGCGTGCACAGGTGGTCGCCGGGGCCGATCACGTACAGCGCGCTGATGGCTTGCCGGCCGCTCGAGACCATGGCGGCGATCGCCGAGGCCTCGGCACACAGGCCCTTGTAGTTGGCGATTTCCACATTGCAGCCGTAGAAGAGCTGGCCGTCGCTGCTTTCCAGCGCCGCGCCCACCGGATGCCCGGAGTACGGCACATAGGCGTTGTCGCGGACGGCCAGCAGTTGCCGATGGAGTTCGTGCGGGATCGGGTGTGTCATGGCTCAGGCCTCGTCACGGCGGCTGGCGTCGTCGCGCAGGACCGTTTCCAGTGTCACTTCCATCATCTCGTCGAAGGTGTTCTGGCGCTCGGCCGAACTCAGCGCCTCGCCGCGCAGAATGTGGTCCGACACCGTGCAGATCGTCATCGCCCGGGCGCCGTACTCCGCCGCCACGCCATACAGTCCGGCCGCTTCCATCTCGATACCGACGATGCCGTAGCGCTTCATCAGTTCGAAGAGCTCGTGTTGTGGTGAATAGAACAGATCGGCCGAGAACATGTTGCCGACCTTGAGCGGGATGCGTTTCTCGCGTGCCACGCTGACCGCGTGGCTGACCAGGTCGAAATCGGCGATGGCGGCGAAGTCGTGGTCCATGAAGCGGGTGCGGTTGACCTTGGAATCGGTGCTGGCACCGAGGCCGATCACCACATCGCGGACCTTGACGTCGTCGCGCACCGCCCCGCAGGAGCCGACGCGGATCAGCGTCCCGACGTCGTAGTCGGTGATCAGTTCCTTGGCGTAGATCGACACCGACGGGATGCCCATGCCGTGACCCATCACCGAGATTTCGCGGCCCTGATAACGGCCGGTGAAGCCCAGCATGTTGCGTACGGCGTTGACCTGGCGCACGTCGCTCAGGAAGGTCTCGGCGATGTACTGCGCTCGTAGCGGATCGCCGGGCATCAGCACGGTATCGGCGAAATCGCCCTTGTGGGCCTGGATGTGGGGAGTTGCCATGGGGCGCTCCTGTGAAGGGGTGGATGGCGACGTCAGAGGAAGCTGCGGCCGTGGTCCATCGGGCTCAGGCCGAAGTGGCGAGCCAACGACTGGCCGATATCGGCGAAGGTCTCGCGGGCGCCCAGCGAGTCTGGCGCGAGGCCGCCGCCGAGAGCGATGACCGGGATATGCTCGCGGGTATGGTCGCTGCCGCGCCAGGTCGGGTCGCAGCCATGATCGGCGGTGAGGATCAACAGATCATCGGGGGCGAGTCTGTCCAGCAATTCCGGCAGGCGCGTGTCGAATGCCTCCAGGGCAGCGGCATAGCCGGCGATGTCGCGGCGGTGGCCATAGAGCATGTCGAAATCGACGAAGTTGGTCATGATCAGGGTCTCGTCGCCGGCTTGGTCCAGGGCTTCCAGGGTGGCATCGAACAGGGCCTCATGGCCGCTGGCCTTGATCGTCCTGGTGATGCCGCAGTGGGCATAGATATCGGCGATCTTGCCGATCGACACCACCGCGCCATTTCTTTCGTCGACCAGTTTCTGCAGCACCGTGGGTGAGGGCGGTTCCACCGAGTAATCGCGCCGATTGGCGGTGCGCGCGAAGCTCGCGGCGTCTTCTCCCGTAAAGGGGCGTGCGATCACCCGCCCGATGTTGTAGGACTCGAGCAGGCGCCGGGCGATTTCGCACAGTCGATAGAGTCGCTCCAGGCCGAAGGTCTGCTCATGGCAGGCGATCTGGAACACCGAATCGGTCGAGGTATACACGATCGGCTTGCCGCTGCGCATGTGCTCCTCGCCGAGGCGCTCGATGATGGTGGTGCCCGAGGCATGACAGTTGCCCAGCACGCCGGGGAGCTCGGCCTCGCGGATCAGCGCCTCGAGCAGTTCGGACGGAAAACTGCGCTCTCGGTCCTCGAAATAGCCCCAGTCGAAGAGCACCGGCACGCCGGCGATCTCCCAGTGGCCGGACGGGGTGTCCTTGCCCGACGACAGTTCCCGGGCATGACCGTAGGCACCGTGCACCTGCGCGGGAGGCGTGATGCCTTCGGCCCAGGCACCGGTACTGTCGCGGTGGGCATGGAACAGCCCCAGGCGTGCCAGGTTGGGCAGAGAGAGCGGGCCTGTTCGGCCGATGTCGGCTTCGCCGCGGGCACAGGCCTGGGCGATATGGCCCAGGGTGTCGGCACCGGCATCGCCGAACCCGGCGGCATCCGGCGTCGCTCCGATGCCGAAGGAATCCAGCACCAGTACGATGGCGCGTTTCATATCGCCTCCCCAGTAGGGGTGGTGGGACGAAGCACATCATGAATCAGGGTGGGAGACGCGACGGGCGCGTCCTGCACCCTGATGGCATCCTGGATCTGCTGCACGGCACGCTCGGCATCGGCCTCGCTGCGCGCATGGACCAGCGCCAGTGGCCGCTCGGCGTCGACGGCGTCGCCGATGGCGGCGACCTGCGCCAGTCCCACGGCGTGGTCGATGCTGGCACCGGCCTGCAGGCGACCGCCGCCCAGCTCGACCACCGTCATGCCCAGGGCCCGGGTGTCCATGGCCTGGACATACCCCGGGCGGAGCGCCGGCACGGCGCGCACCACCGGCGCCCTGGGCAGGTGGCGGTCGTAGCGGGCGAGGAAGTCGCGCGGGCCGTTGAGCCCGGCGACCATGCGCTCGAAGCGCTCGGCGGCGGCTCCCGAGTCGAGAGCGGCATCGAGCCGCTCGACGGCCTGGGCGTGCGTGTCGGCCAGGCCGCCGGCGAGCAGCATCTCTGCGGCCAGTGCCCGGGTGACCTCGAACAGCCGCCCACCGCGTATGTCGCCGGTGAGCATGGCTATCGCCTCGCGGACTTCCAGGGCGTTGCCGGCGCAGGAGGCCAGGGCCTGGTTCATGTCGGTGAGCAGCGCGGTGGTCGGGGTGCCGGCACCGCTCGCGACGTCGACGATGGCTTCGGCCAAGTCGCGGGAGGCCTGGGGAGTGGGCATGAAGGCGCCGCTGCCGACCTTGACGTCCATGACCAGGGCATCGAGACCGCAGGCCAGTTTCTTGCCGAGGATCGAGGCCACGATCAGCGGTATCGACTCCACCGTGGCGGTGACGTCGCGTACGCTGTAGAGGCGCTTGTCGGCGGTGGCCAGGCTGCCGGTCTGGCCGATGATGGCCACGCCGGTCTCGCGGACCAGCCGGCGGAAGGTGGCGTTGTCGGGGGTGACGTCGTAGCCGGGAATCGACTCCAGCTTGTCCAGGGTGCCGCCGGTATGCCCCAGGCCACGTCCCGAGATCATCGGCACATGGCCGCCGCAGGCGGCGACCCAGGGCCCCAGCACCAGCGACACCAGGTCGCCGACGCCGCCGGTGGAGTGCTTGTCGAGTATCGGGCCGGGCAGGTCGAGCCCGCTCCAGTCGAGTACTTCGCCCGAGTCACGGATGGCGGTGGTCAGGGCGATGCGCTCGGCGGCATTCATGCCGTTGAGGAACACCGCCATGGCGAAGGCGCCAATCTGGCCGCCGCCGATGCTGTCATCGGCGATACCCGCGACGAAGCGCCGTATCTGTTCGTCACTGAGCGCCTGGCCATCGCGTTTGCGGCGGATGATCTCCTGGGGCAGCATCAGTAGTCTCCTTGCGCCGGGTCAGCCCCCTGTTCGATCTCCAGGGTCGTCAGCAGGTTGCCGAGCAGGCTCGAGGCGCCGAAGCGGAAGTGGGCGGGCGTCATCCAGTGTTCGCCCATCAGGCGTGCGGCGAGATCCAGATAGGCCTTGGCATCGTCGGCCGTGCGTACGCCGCCGGCGGCCTTAAAACCGACATTACGGCCGCTGTCGCGGATCGCGCTCAGCATGATCTCGGCGGCCTCCAGGGTGGCGTTCACCACCACCTTGCCGGTCGACGTCTTGAGGAAATCGGCGCCGCCGGCGATCGCCAATTCGCTGGCGCGTCGAATCAGTTGGGGATCCTGCAACTCGCCGGTTTCCAGGATCACCTTCAGCGTGCGTTCGCCGCAGGCGGTCTTGCAGGCCTCGACCAAGGCCTGGCCCACGGCCACATCGCCGGCCATCAGTGCGCGGTAGGGGAATACCACGTCGACTTCATCGGCACCACGGGCCACGGCATCCCGGGTTTCGCTGGCGGCCCGCTCGATATCGTCGCTGCCGTGGGGGAAGTTGGTGACGGTGGCGATCTTCACCGTCTCGTCGAGCCCCAGGGCCGCGAGTTCGCGCCGTGCCCCGGTAATGAATGCGGGGTAGATGCAAATGGCGGCGGGGTGTCCCGCAGGGGTGTGGGCCTGACGACACAGGGCGGCGATGGTGGCGTCGCTGTCGTCATCGTTGAGGCTGGTCAGGTCCATCAGGGCCAGGGCCTGGCGTGCGGCATGCTGTAATTCGGTCATGGCGTTACTCGTCTGGAATGATACGGCGTGCGGTGATCGGGGCGGCGGCCTTCGCATGGACCGCCTGCTCCACTGGTCGTGATGGTGTGTGTGATCTCAGCCGCCCGCGGCGGTCAGCGCAATGAAGAACCCGGCGATCGAGGCCGACATCAGGTTGGAGAGGGTACCGGCCAGCACCGCCTTGATGCCGAAGCGCGCGATGTCGTGACGACGGCTGGGCGCGATGCTACCCAGCCCTCCCAACAGGATGGCGATGGACGACAGGTTGGCGAAGCCGCACAGGGCGAAGGACAGGATCGCCACGGTGTGCGGGGTCATCGCCTGGCCGGTGGTGGCAACCATCTGCTCGCCGTCGATGTAGGGTGCCAGGTTGATATAGGCGACGAACTCGTTGACCACCAGTTTCTGGCCGATGAAGGAGCCGGCCAGGGTCGCTTCCTCCCACGGAATGCCGAGCAGGAAGGCCAGGGGGGAAAACAGCCAGCCGAGCAACAACTCCAGGCTCAAGTCGCCCATGCCGAACCAGTCGCCGACGCCACCCAGAATACCATTGATCAAGGCGATCAGGCCGATGAAGGCCAGCAGCATGGCACCGACGTTGGCCGCCAGACGCAATCCCGACGTGGCCCCCGCCGCCGCGGCATCGAGCACATTGCTCGGGTGATCCTCCTCCTCGATACGCTCCTGGGCGTGGGCGATGTCGTCATCGGGCGTATCGGTTTCGGGCATGATCAGCTTGGCGAACAGCAAGCCGCCCGGCGCAGCCATGAAGGAGGCGGCGACCAGGTACTCCATGGGAATGCCGAGTGCCGCGTAGCCGGCCAGTACCGACCCGGCCACCGAGGCCAGGCCGCCACACATCACCGCGAACAACTGCGAGTGCGTCATGCGCGCGATGAAGGGGCGTACCACCAGCGGGGCCTCGGTCTGGCCGACGAAGATGTTGGCGGTCGCCGACATCGACTCGGTGCGCGAGGTGCCCAGGGCCTTCTGCAGCGCGCCGCCCAACAGGCGGATGATCCATTGCATGACGCCCAGGTAGTAAAGCACGGCGATCAGTGACGAGAAGAAGATGATCACCGGCAGCACCTTGATGGCGAACACGAAGCCTACCTGCTCGGCATTGGCCAGCCCGCCGAACAGGAAGTCGATGCCATCGTTGGCGTACATCACCACCTGGCTGACACCGTTGGAAATGGTCTGCAGTACCGCCTGTCCGAAGGGCACGTAGAGCACGAAGGCGCCGATACCGGCCTGGATGGCGAAGGCGCCGGCCACGGTTCGCAGGCGGATGGCGCGACGGTTGTAGGAGAAGATGATGGCGATGAGAATCAGTGTCGCCATTCCGACCAGGCTCATGATGATTGTCATTGTCTTTCCTTCACGCAGACGCTGATGGTGGGCTAGAGGCATGCACGGTGCATACCAGAGGCGAGGGCATGGGAATCCTCTAAGGTTGTCGTTGTAAAGTTACAAATATAACATAAAAATGTTATGTTACTAACATTTTGCAAGCCTAGTTGCCATCGACCATCGTTCCCATGCGATCTTGGTCGTTGCTCCGAGAGTGGCAATTTGCTCCTCAGTGGCGCAGCATGAACAAGTCAACCGATTGATGAGCAAGGTATTATCAAGGCAAGTGCGAGAGAGGAGAGTGAGGGTCCATGAAAGGCCGTAGTGCAATGCGGCTGGCGCGTTTGCAGGAAGCCCTGAAGCGTGGCGGTACCATCCACCTGTCCGAGGCGGCCAAGCTGTGCGGTGTCTCGGAAATGACCATCCGTCGCGATGTGGCTGCCAGTGACGGGGCCATGAGTTTTCTCGGTGGACGTCTGGTGATGGCCAACGATCCACAGTATGCCCCGGTCTACAACCTGGACGAGCAAGAGGGCAGTCATTACCTGGCCAAGCAGCGCTTGTGCCAGTGTGCGGCGTCGTTCGTCGAGGATGGCGATACCCTGTTCATCGACTGTGGCACCACCCTGATGCCGCTGGTCACGGCCCTGCCAGCCGACAAGCAACTGACGGTAGTGACCTACGCGCTGAACGTCGCCAATGCCGTCAGTCAGTTGCCGAATGTGCGCTTGTTGCTGCTCGGCGGGCTGTTCTACGCATCGTCGTTGTCCTTCGGCAGCGATGACATGCCCCAGACCATCAAGCGGCTGGGGATCAACAAGGCCTTCATCTCCGCGGCGGGTGTGCATGTCGAGCGTGGCGTCAGCTGTTTCCATTTCCACGAGGTGACGCCCAAACAGGCTGCCATCGACAACGCCGCGCAGCGCGTCCTGGTCGCCGATGCCAGCAAGTTCGGTCTCATCCGGCCAGCGTATTTCGCACAACTGGACGAGTTCGACGTGATCGTCACCGATGATGAGGCGGAGCGGTGCCTACGCGATCGCTCGGACACCGGAACCGACTCACCCAGGATCATGGTGGCCTGACACCGGCGCATGAGGTGGCAGGTGCACGAGCCGAGCCGCGGAAGATGTCGCGATCGATGCGAAACCGAGGGTGTGATGCTGAGGGTGCTACTGGTGATCGTGATCACGGCATTGGTCGGCAATTCCCACGCCGCCGACCGGGAAGCCACTGTCTGCGGGCCGCTCAAGGAGCGCTTCTTCTTCTGGCAATGGAGCCTGGCCGCCCCCAACCCCAACCCGGCGCGCGTGGCGGGGCTCGAGCATGTGGAAGCGACGACGTTCGTTACCGGCGACGGCAAGCGGCTGGCCGGTTATCGTTATGCCGCCCATGGGGAGGGGACCGATGACGGCGAGCCGCGCGGCTATCTGCTGATGGCCATGGGCAATGCCATGGTGGCCGACATGATGATCCAACGTCTGGGCGAGTTTGCCGCCGCCGGCTTCGACACCTATGTGTTCGATTACCGTGGCTATGGCGACTCACAAGGGCGTAGGCGAATCAATGCCATCATCGAGGACTACAAGGAGATCGTCACCGCCCTCAACGAGCGCTATCGGCACCGACTGCTCTATGGCACCTCCCTGGGCGGTGCCGTCATGATGAATGTGATCGGCAGTGGCGTCGATTTCGATCGCGCGGTGATCGATTCCAGTCCCAGTCGCTTCTCGCCCTATGGCTGCCCGAGACGCATCGACCCCGTCGAGCACCTCCCCGACGATGCCAGTCGGTTACTGGTGATTACCGGACAGCGGGACTCGGTGCTTGGTGCCAGGATGACTCGCGAGTTGCGCCTCGAAGCCGAAAAGCGCGGGGCAATGGTCATCGACGGCGAGGACTACGGCCATCCGTTCATGGATCGTTCCGACGTGCATCGTGAACGGATGGAGAGAATCGAGCGCTTCCTGTTGGCCGATGCATCTTCGTGACGCTGGTGGCGCTTTCCTTATGGCACGCAGTAATAGAGTTGTGCCGGCAGCACATTGAATGGTTCGAAGCTGCGTCGGACTTCCGAGAACACACGCTGGAGATGGGGCAAGACCTTTGGCGAGAACTGATAGATCAGCAAGGCTCCGCTTGGCGCGAGGACCTGGTGCGTGGCACGCAGCACCGTCTCGCACTGGGACTCCGGCATGGTACTGAAGGGAATGCCGGCAATCACGTAATCGGCGATCTCGAGCTCCCGGTCCAGGAGGGTATCCTGGACCTCGACTGCCGAGCCATGGACGACATGCAGCCGTGGATCGGGTAACGCGTCGCGAAGAAAAGCCACGAAGTCCTGGTTGGTTTCCACGGCTACCAGCACCGCTTCGGGATGCATGCGATGCAATATCTCGCTCGTGATGGTACCCACACCGGGGCCATACTCGACGATGACCCGGGCGCGTTCCCAGTCGACCTGGTCCAGCAACCGCCTGACGAGGAAGGGAGAACTGGGAATGATCGAGCCCAGCATGCGGGGATGTTTGAAGAAGTTCCTCGCGAACAGCGACAACTGTCGGCGTTGGGTTGGCACGGGCTTTTGTGACGTGCGCTCCTGGAAATCCATTGAACGACCCCTTCTTCTGAGCATGAGACAGCTTCCTCCACTCTAGGCCAGTGGAGGCCAGCCGGAAAGTACAACCGCCTGACACGGCTGGTTTTCCTTTCGGCTGGCGGGGGCGGCGCCGGCCATTCGCGTGTGAGACGCCACGTCTACGACCCAGGGTATCAGCGGATCCGGGACAATGCCTGTTCCAGTGTCTCGATCGTGCGCGCGATGTGATACAGCTTGTCGAAACCGAACAGGCCGATGCGAAAGGTCCGGAAGTCGTCGCCCTCGTCGCACATCAGCGGCACGCCGCCGGCGACCTGCAGGCCGGCAGCCATGAACTTGGTGGCGATACCGGCATCGTCGGTAAAGTTGACGATGACGCCGGGCGCCTGGAAGCCCTCGGCGGCGACACTGGCGAAGCCGTGCTGCGTGAGCAGGGCACGAGCGCGGTCGCCGAGTGCCTGCTGTTCGTCACGCAACTTGTCGAAGCCGTAGGCCTCGGCTTCGTGCATGATGTCGCGCAGTCGCCGCAGGCCATCGGTGGGCATGGTGGCGTGGTAGGCATGGCCACCGGCCTCGTAGGCCTGCATGATCTGGTGCCACTTGCGCAGGTCGGCGGCGAAGCTGGTGCTGGTAGTGGTCTCCAGACGCTCCAGGGCCCGCTCGGAGAGCATCACCATGGCGCAGCATGGTGAGCCGCTCCAGCCCTTCTGGGGCGCGCTGATCAGCACGTCCACGCCGCTTGCCTGCATGTCCAGCCACAGCGTGCCGGAGGCGATGCAGTCGAGCACGAAGAGCCCGCCGACCTGGTGCACGGCATCCGCGACCTGCTTGAGATAGTCGTCAGGCAATAGCATGCCTGAGGCGGTCTCCACATGGGGAGCGAATACCAGCTCGGGCCTTTCGGCTTCGATGGTGGCCACGACCTCGTCGATGGGCGCCGGCGCGAAGGGAGCCTGCTGGCCGTCCCCGACACGGCGAGCCTTGAGCACCGTGCTGGCAGCCGGGATGTCACCCATCTCGAAGATCTGCGTCCAACGGTAGCTGAACCAGCCGTTGCGAATCACCAGGGTCTTGCGCCCAGTGGCGAACTGACGGGCTACCGCCTCCATGCCGAAGGTGCCGCTGCCCGGCACGATCACTGCGGCTGGGGCGTTGTAGACGTGCTTGAGAGTGCGGGAAATGTCACGCATCACCTGCTGGAAGGAGCGAGACATGTGGTTGAGCGAGCGGTCGGTATAGACCACCGAGTACTCGAACAGTCCGTCGGGATCCACGTCGGGTAATAGGCCGGGCATAGTATTTTTCCCCTTTCATGTATACAAGAGATCTAGGATATTCCGATTGCCCTGGAGCCGGCCAGGGACGATTCGCGTATTAGCGCTCTGCACCCACCAATGCTTTCCATGTCCGCGTCGGAGGCGTGATGCGAACCCTGAGACCCTATATCTTTCTGCTGCTTACCGTCATCATCTTCGCGGGCAACATCCTGGTCGGCAAGGCATTGAGCGATCTGCCTCCCTTTACCATTTCCTTTTCGCGCGTATTCATCGCGCTGTTGCTGATGCTGCCGCTGGGGTGGCATCAGGCGCGTCATGCGTGGCCGGTATTCAAGCGTCACTGGCGCCCGCTGGTGGGGCTGGCACTGACCGGTGTGGCCTTCTTCAATGCGCTGATCTACGCCGCCCTGCAGTATACGTCATCGACCAACGTCGCCATCCTGGAGAGCACTATCCCGGTAGTCACCATCCTGTTCGGCTTCGTGCTGTTCCGGGAACGTTTTCGCGGTGTGCAATGGCTGGGGGTGGCGTTGTCGCTGGCCGGTGCCATCGGCGTCATCACCCTGGGCGGCACTGCAGAGGGGCCGGTTACGGTCAACCTGGGCGATGCCATCATGGCACTGGCGGTGCTGGTCTGGGTCGGCTACTCACTGCTGGTCAAGGAGCATCTGACCAAGTTCCCGCGCTATGGCGGGCTGCTGGTGATGCTGGTGATCGCCAATCTGGCCCTGGCGCCGATCGCGTTCTGGGAAAATGCGATTCACGGTCTGGTGTTGCCGCTCGAACGTGAGCAGTGGCTGGGGCTGGCCTATCTGGGCATCTTCCCTTCGGTGGTGGCGCTACTGCTCTACAACAGCGCCATCGGCGATATCGGGCCGACCCAAGCGGCGGTCTTCCTCAACCTGCTGCCGGTATTCACCATGCTGGGGGCCTGGTGGTTGCTCGGGGAGCGCATTGCGTTGGCCCAAGTCGTCGGCAGCCTCGTGGTGATCGTCGGTGTCCTGCTGACGACCCGGGCACGGAAAAGGCGCCAATGCGGGTAGCGGCATGCCTCACGAGAGGCTGCACGGGACAAGCTTCTTGTGTGGCCTAGAAGCCAATGCGAGTACCGTTCTCCAGGGCGTCCTGGTTACTCACGGTATCCATGTCGCTGCCGACCATCTCGTCGCTGTCATCGATGAAGGTCAGGGTGCCCTCGGTGAAGCCCAGAGGACGCAACAGGTCCTTCACCTCTTCGATGGCATGAAAGTGACGCGGCGCTTGGTGACTGTCGACGAGCTGATAGGCGGTGTGCCCATCATGCAGACGCACCAGATAGACGCCGGCTCTGGTCGGGCAGAGTTCCACCTGTGGCTTGAAGTCACGATGGGCTAGTGAGCGCAGCTGGTGAAGGGTCAGATTCTCTAGGGTATCGGTCGATGAGGCCATGCAAACGTCCTCCTCAGGATGTGTCCTGGAATATCGCGATCGCTGGTCGGCCTCCCGTTCAACGGGATGTCTTCTTACCATAGCGTTGCCCGGGAAGGCTGCAAGGAACGCTTTCGCCCCTGCTTTTCCGGCGTTCAACGCGGAATCGACATATCATTGAATTGAACCTTCAGGCTAACGAACAACCCGCCTGCACCGAAAGGGACGTCGATGGGCCCGTCAACCACACTACAAGAATAATTAGGAAACCATGTTTCCTAAAGGGAGGTGGACCATGAAAGTCATCGTCGCATCCGCCATGACGCTCCTGGCCGCTGGCGCTCTGCCCACAATCGTGCAGGCGCAGTCGTTCCAGCCTGCCGATTATCCTCAGAGCTACGTGGGCGGTGATGCCATGTTCTGGGAGCTCAACCCCGACAGCGGGCCCTCCGCCGATAGCCTGGGGCTACGCCTGCTAGGTGGCGTCCAGTTCAACGACTACATCGCTGCGGAGGGCCATCTTGGTAGCGGCGGTTCCGATACCAACCAAGGCCAGGATACCGAACTGGACTATATCGTGGGTGCCTATGCCAAGGGGATCCTGCCGGTAGGCGATGAGTTCCGCGTCTATGGCCTGGCCGGTGTCACCGCGGTGGAAGGCACCTTCACCGTGGGCCCCTTCTCCGGCAGCGAGCGGGAAAGCGGCTTTTCCTACGGCGCCGGTGCCGAGTTCGACATCATCCCCAATCTGGCGGTCGGCGCCGACTTCATGCGCTATCTGGACAAGTCGGAGTACACCTTCGATGCCGCCAGTGTGGGGGTGCGCTATCGGTTCTGACGGCATTCCGGCCATTCTGTCGGGCCGTACCAGCACAGCCCGGTCGCCAGCGAGGCGCTTTTTACAGCCAGGATCCCGCCATCAGATAGGCGACAAGCGCAAGGAACGCGACGGCCAGGGCGAAGGGAATCTGCGTCTTGATATGGTCGATATGGTCGGATGCCGCACCGGTGGAGGCCAGGACCGAGGTGTCCGACAGTGGTGAGCAGTGGTCGCCGAATACGCCTCCTCCCGCCACGGCCGCCACGGTGGCGTAGATCAGCGGCGTGACCTGATCGCCGGTGAAGGTGAAGGCGATCGGCACGGACAACGGCATCATGATCGCAAAAGTGCCCCACGAGGTGCCGGTGGAGAAAGCGATCACCGCGGCGATCAGGAAGGTCATCGCGGGTAGCAAAGAAGGGGTCAGCCAATCCTGCGTCACTTCCACGATATAGGTGGCGGTTCCCATGTCCTTGGACAGTTGGTTCAACGAGTAGGCCAGGGCGAGAATGACGATCGCGGGCATCACCCCTTTCATCCCGGAGATGGCCGTTTTCATGATGTCATGGAAGGGAATGCCCTGTAGTCGCATGATCACGCCCAGGGCCACCGATGCCGCGAGAAAGGCTTCCATGGTCTTGGCGGATCCCATGACGATGAAGGTGCCCACGGCGATGCTGATCACGACCAGTACCGGCAGGAAGAAGTTGAGGAACAGCGAGGTGCGTACACCGTCGTACGGTTGGATATCGGTGAGTTCTTCGCCGACCAGCGGCTCGGCGCCGTCCCGCAGTACCTTGCCTTCCTCTTGGGCACGTTGTTCCGCTTGGCGCATCGGGCCGAAGAGGGGAACGATACCGACGATCACCAAGCCGACCGTCAGCACGGAAAGCCAAGCATAGATGTTATAGGGAATCGCCCCCAGGAAGACCGACATGGCCTGGCCGGCATCCTCGATGGGCCCCATGCCGATCAGCAGCCCCGAGATGAACACCGCCCAGCCGGTAATCGGTACCAGAACGCTGACCGGCGCCGACGTGGAGTCGGCGATATAGGCCAGCTTCTCCCGGGAGACCTGGTAGCGGTCGGTAAGGCCGCGCACGGTGGTGCCGACGAACAGCGGGCTGAAATAGTCGCTGAAGAACACGAACATGCCCATGAACCAGCCGACGAGCTGAACGCGTACCCGCGACAGCGCCCGGCGTTCGATCCAGGAGGTGAAGTTCTGGATGGCGCCAGTGCGCTGGAAGAACGCGATGACGGTGCCGATGAACAGCTCGAGCAGGAGTATCCACGAGAAACTGGTGGTGCCCAACGTTTCCTTGAGCAGCGTCGGAAAGCCCATGAGTCCCTTGTCCATCGACATGACGCCGACGAAACAGGCGACGGCAAGGGAGAACACGGTGTTGCGCGTGACGAAAGCCAGCAGGATGGCCAGTGCCGCCGGCATGACCGACAGCAGCCCAAGATGATCGTGAAGGTCCATTGGTTACCTCGATTGTTGTTGTGGAGGAAAGAACTCAGGTTTCGCGGCTGGCCTTACGCCGTTCCAACGCCGCCGTGAGATGGAAACCGATGCGGCGGACCGGTTCGGGTGGCATCCAGCTGGGACGGCCGAAGAGCGCCTGGATATCCTCGACCGGTTGGCCGAGGGCATGTCGCGCGAGGGCATCGCCGAGGAAGGTGCCCTTGACGATGCCGCCACCGTTGCAGCCCGCCGAGACATACAGGCCCGGCTGAATCTCGCCCCACAGGGGTGCGCCGTTGTGGGTCAGCCCGGTGGTGCCGCCCCACATGTGTTCGAAATTCACCGGGGCGAGTTCGGGGAAGCGCGCCTCCAGGCTCGCTTGCAGCGAGGCCTCGATTCGGGCATTGCTGGCCTCGCGCTCGTAGCTGTAGCGCGAGCGGATCATCAGGCGTCCCTCGGAGGTGGTGCGCAACGTGCAGCCGAGTCGATGCGCCGGCAGCAGTCCCCACGTTTCGGGCATGATCCGCGCACGATCCGTGTCCGCCAGCACGGGCGTCACGGCGGCATAGGTATAAATGGCCGTCAGGCGTGACGCATCGGCGCCGAACGCGCGTGAAAAGGCGTTGTTGGCGAGAATGACCCGAGGCGTGCGTATTTCGCCCTCGGGTGTGGAGACATGCCAGCCCTCGCTATCGCGGCGAATGGCGATGGCCGGACAACGCTCGTGCAGTTCGACGGCCTCGGGGAGCGTTTCCGCCAAGCCCCGGACCAAGGCAGCGGGCTGCACGAGGTAGCAGTCGGGCGAGTAGAGGCCTGCTGTGTAGTAGCGCGTACCGATTCGCTCGGCCAGCGCATCACTTTCCAGTGTGTCGTAACGCAGCCCGGCGGCGTCGAGGAAGGCGCGATATGAAGCCAGGAAGCGGCGTCCGGCGGGGCTGCTAGCCGCGCGATAGGTGCCGCTATGCTGGAGCCGGCAGTCGATGCCGTACGCTTCGACGCGCTGGCGCAACCGCGCCATGGTCTGGCGGGTCAATGCATTCAGGCGTGACATCCGTTCGAGCTCACCGGGGCTGGCATCATTGGCCAGCGCGATTTCCAGCATGAAGCCGGAGTTGCGTCCGGGGCTGCCTTCGCCGAGACGGTCCGCATCGAGAATCTTGATTCGGTCCTGGGGACGGGCCTCTTGCCACGCCAAAGCGGCGGCAAGGCCGGTATAGCCGGCACCGACGATCACCAGGTCGGCCGTGGCATCGCCACGCAGGGCGGGGAAGGGCTCGCGACTCGGCAGCCACAGATTCCAGCCGCAGGGGCGTTGATGAGAGGGAAGGGGAGGCCAGGCCATGCGGACTTTATTCCACGTACAACAGGCCGTGGGCCTGCTGCACCATCTCAAGGACCTCGGCCTGCATGCTTTCCAACACCTCTTGCTTATGAGAGTCGGTCATGCGCGACTTGAGCATCGAACAGCTCATCGCTCCGAGAGGGTGTCCGCTATGGTCGAGAATGGGAATGGCCAGGCCGGTATATTCGGGCAGTTGCGAGCCTTCGACGCCTCGCGCATAACCGGTCGTCAAGAGATGGTGGATTTCGGCTTCGACATCGGCGGGGGAAATATTGTAGTCGCGTTGTAGTTGCGGAGCATTGTGCGTGAGGATCGCCTTGCGTTCCGATTCCCCGAGATAGGCGAGTAGCGCGATGGAGGCCTGGCCGACACCGAGAGGCAGGCGGCCACCGGTCGCACGCACGAAGCTGCCGACCGGATAGTCGCCGTTCTGGACTTCGAGACACACGGCATTGACGCCATCGCGGGCGAAAAGATAGAAGCTGTCGCCGAGGCGTTGCGCCAACGCCAACAGTCGGGGGCGGGCCAGGTCGCGCAGTCCTGCGCCGTTGCCGGCCTGGGCGCCGAGCACGAGTAGCTCATAGCCCAGCAGATAGCGCCCCCGAAGCGGCGAGGGGCGCAGGAACCCTTGCTCCTTGAGCCCCTTCAACAGCCGATAGATCGTCGGGCGGCTGAGATCGATCGCATCCAGATAGTCATCGATGCTTGCCCCTCGATAGCCACAAGCGGCGGTGACCTGTAGCACCTGCATGGCATGCACCAGGGTCGAGGGGCCTTGCGCTGTGGAATGGCGATCGGACGTCATGTCGTGTCACGGGTCGATGAACCAGACCACAGCATAGCGAGATAAAATCGGAAGTTCGTCTCGTATAGTGAGATCTTGCCCATCGGGTTGGTGGCAACCCGATGGATCTCTTATTCGTCGCCTTGAGGCACTTCATCGAGGGTAGTGTCGGCACCCACCGGCTCGCCGTCGAAGGTCACCCGATAGAGCCCGGTGTTGCCGCTATCGGAGGTGAAATAGAGCGCACCATCCGGCGCAAAGGCGATGCCGGCGGGACGTGCCCAACGCCGTCCCTGTTCGTTCTGGAAGCCGCTCAGCAGTTCGCTGACCTCTCCCTGACCCTGGCCATCGAAAGTAATTCCCACGATTTTCGGTTCACGGCGTGTCGCCGGGTCGCCGGAGGCACTGCCATCGGGGAGGGTCGCCCAACTGCCGTGTACGGCGATCACGGCATCCAGTGCCAGGCCATTGCCCTCGGGCAGGAAGTCCATTCCCAAGGGGGCGCTGCGTGCCGGCAGGGTGGCGGCTGGCGCCGGAATGGTGTCCGCTGACTGAGGTGGCTCGCTATTGACGCAGTCGTCGCGGCGATATTCTCCCTCTACCCATTGGAACCAGGGCATGCCGTGGAAACTGCCTTCCTCGGTACGCACCACCACTTCTCGCGGCAGCTCGTAACCCCAATGATCCGGGCCGTTGTTGGTGGCAAAGAGAACGCCTTCGTGATTCCAGGCCAGCCCGACCGGGTTGCGTAGACCGGTGGCATAGGGTCGCCATTGTGGCGAGTCGCCGCTTTCGTCGAGCACCATGATGCCACCGCGGCGATCGGCAAAATCGTAGCCCTCGCCGATGAACTGATCCGAGCAATTGCCTTGAATGCCCAGGGATAGGTAAATCCGGCCATCGGAACCCACCGTCAGGGTGCGAGTATTGTGCCCGCCCCCGCCTGGCAGCTTGGCGACCTCCTCGAAGTCATCGGCCGCGAGGGACGCGCCGGCCTGGTAATCGGCCCGCATCAAGGCCGTGGTGGTGGCGACGTAGAGATGATTGCCACGCTGTATCACGCTGTTTGGAAGGTCTCCGATTTCGGCGAGAGAGGTGGCCTGGTCGTAGGGGGGAACCGAACGGTAGATGCTGCCGCTTCTGCTGCCGATGAACATCTCGCCATCGAGGCCGATGCTGATCATTCGCGGTGAGTCCAGTGAGGCGACTTTTTCCACTTGGACGCCCTTGGGCGCCCTGAGCTGTTGGTCGGTACCGGCGACATCGATCGTCTGCAGGTCGCCACCCTGTTCCTGGGCAAGTGCAGCACTGGAGACTGTCAACGCAAGAGCCAATATGCCGAATTGAGGAAGGGGCCAAAGGCGATGTGAACGGCAAGTAGAATGAGAGTTGGCTGCCATGGTTTCGACTCCTTGAATCGGGTCGTCCTGGATAGGACGACAACCTTCCGGGTGACATCATCGACTTGCTTACAACCGCAGCGTTCCGTCCCCAGTGTAGACGACCCATCGAGGCACCCTTGCGTTCCTTCCCTGGCATCCTGGATATGACAACGCCCCACGAGGGGGCGTTGTCGACGGGGTGGCTCAGCCAGTTTCGAGAGACTGGCCGGGCGCATTACACCTCCTTGTAGAGCTCGCCCCCTTGCTCGCGGAACTTCTCGGCTTGTTCCTCCATGCCCTTCATCACCGCTTCCTGGTCACCTTCGAGGCCCTTGTCCTTGGCGTAGTCGCGCACTTCCTGGCTGATTTTCATCGAGCAGAACTTGGGCCCGCACATGGAACAGAAATGCGCTACCTTGGCCGAGTCCTTGGGCAGGGTCTCGTCGTGGTACTCACGCGCGGTGTCGGGATCGAGTCCCAGGTTGAACTGGTCTTCCCAGCGGAACTCGAAGCGCGCCTTGGACAGCGCGTTGTCGCGGCGCTGGGCCGCCGGATGCCCCTTGGCCAGGTCGGCGGCGTGCGCGGCGATCTTGTAGGTGATGATGCCGGTCTTGACGTCGTCCTTGTTGGGTAGGCCGAGGTGCTCCTTGGGCGTCACGTAGCACAGCATGGCGCAGCCGTACCAGCCGATCATCGCCGCGCCGATGCCGGAGGTGATGTGATCGTAGCCGGGGGCGATGTCGGTGACCAGCGGGCCGAGAGTATAGAAGGGCGCCTCGTCGCAGTACTCGAGCTGCTTGTCCATGTTTTCCTTCACGAGATGCATGGGCACGTGGCCGGGACCCTCGATCATCACCTGGACATCGTGCTTCCAGGCAATCCTGGTCAGCTCGCCCAGGGTCTTGAGCTCGGCCATCTGCGCCTCGTCGTTGGCGTCGGCCACCGAGCCGGGGCGCAGGCCGTCACCCAGCGAGAACGCCACGTCGTACTGCTTGCAGATCTCGCAGATCTCCTCGAAATGGGTATAGAGGAAGCTCTCCTGATGGTGGAACAGGCACCACTTGGCCATGATCGAGCCGCCGCGCGAGACGATGCCGGTGACGCGCTTGGCGGTCAGTGGCACATAGCGCAGCAGCACGCCGGCATGGATGGTGAAGTAGTCCACGCCCTGCTCGGCCTGCTCGATGAGGGTGTCGCGGAACACCTCCCAGGTCAGATCCTCGGCGACGCCGTTGACCTTCTCCAGTGCCTGGTAGATGGGCACGGTTCCGATCGGCACCGGCGCGTTACGGATGATCCACTCGCGGGTCTCGTGGATGTTCTGCCCGGTGGACAGGTCCATGATGGTGTCGGCACCCCAGCGGATGCCCCAGGTCATCTTGTCGACCTCTTCCTCGATCGAGGAGGTCACCGCCGAATTGCCCAGGTTGCCGTTGATCTTCACCAGGAAGTTGCGACCGATGATCATCGGCTCGGATTCCGGGTGGTTGATGTTATTGGGAATGATGGCCCGCCCCTCGGCGACCTCACGACGCACGAATTCCGGAGTGATCTCCTCGGGCAGCTTGGCGCCGAAGCCCTGGCCGGGGTGCTGGTGGCCCAGTATCCGTTCGACTTCCTCGGTGCCCAGTGCCTGGCGGCGTTGGTTCTCGCGGATGGCGATGAACTCCATCTCGGGCGTGACGATGCCCTGGCGGGCATAGTGCAGCTGGGTGACGTTCTTGCCGGCCTTGGCGCGGCGAGGGGTGCGCGTGAGGTCGAAGCGCAGCGGTGCCAGCAGCGGATCGTTGGCGCGCCGTCGGCCGTACTCCGAGGTTGGGCCGTCGAGGAACTCGGTATCGCCGCGTTCGTCGATCCAGGCGCGGCGCAGTTCGGGCAGGCCCTGGCGCAGGTCGATACCGATATCCGGGTCGGTGTAGGGACCGGACGTATCATAAACCAGTAACGGCGGGTTCTGTTCGTCAGCGCCGGAGGTCTTGGTCGGCGACAGCGAGATCTCGCGGAACGGCACGCGGATATCGGGACGCGAGCCTTCGACATGGACCTTGCGCGAGCCGGGCAGTGGCTGGACGGCAGCAGCGTCGACGCGCGCGCTATCGGCGAGAAAGTGGGCAGTTTTTGCCATGCGAGGGTTCTCCCTTCCTTATTAAGCCAGTGTGTGGTCGTTAGGGAGGACCGGCGGGGAAGGGACAGGGGCAGGTTGGATCGGGCGCCTGCTTGTCGCTTGATCCCTACGCTGGTCCTAACCAGGTCAGGTTCAACGGGCCCCGCCGTGACGACATTCGCGCGATGCGTGTCGTAAGGCGATCTCAGCCGGTTCCACCGGCACCCCGTCAAGCGAGTGTCGTCAGTCTAGCAGGTTGGGCGCGGCTTGCCAGCCTTTTGCCCCTGGGTAGATTCTGAGCATGGAAATGGTTCCCATATTTCAGATTGGCAGGAGGCGATTGACGACGCTTACCGGCGCAGCGCCCCGCACGCGAAGGTCAATTCGACCTCGTCCGCTTGGATTCGGTGGCCAGCCAACGGACATCAATCGCGAAGGATGCCAGCAACAGCAGCAGGACCAAGCCTGCCAACAGCGAAGTCAGGCTGTGGTCGACGTCCGGCAGCAGGCAGGTGAGCAGTGTGACGATCTGCCAGACACAGACCACCTTGCGGCGACGGCTATCGGGCAACTCGACGCGCAGCCAGGCCCAGCGCCAGCCGGCGGCGATGAAGGCGTAGCGCATGGCGCCGATGACCAATACCCAGGGGCCGACCTTGTCGAGTACCAGCAGCGCGGCGCACAGCACCACGATGAAGACAGCATCGATTTCCATGTCGAAGCGCGCGCCGAAGGCGCTGGCCGAGTGAGTCCGGCGCGCGACCCAACCGTCGACGCCATCGAGCAGCAGGATGGTCAAGGCCAGCACCACCATGGCGGTGGCATGCTGCTCCAGGAACTCGGGAAACCACAGGGTTCCGGTCATGACGGCCACCAGGGCGACCCGCAACAGCGTGATGCGATTGGCCCACCCCAGCCAGCGGTCGGGGAAGGTGCGAAGAATGACGAACGCCATCGCCACGTAGATCAGCCCGGCGCCGTACTGCATGCCGGGCGGGGCCGCCAAACCCCTGCGCAGCGCCTCGATCGTCGCGATCGTGATCGCCAGGCCCGAGGCCAGTTCCAGCAGGAGGGGAACATGATCTCGCCAGGGAAGCGCGGCGGGCCGCGTCGGTGGCTCGTGCATCGAGGACTCCCGGGAACGACCCCGACTATGCTGAGAGAGTGACTGCAATGTAATTAGCATAGGCCAGTGCAACGTCGGTGCCAAAAAGTGATGCGTGATATATTTTTGGTATTGATATTGTACAAGAACTGAACTTCTCACCATCGTCGCGAGTCGAGATGTTGAGATGTCGTTGCACAAGGAAAGTGATATGCCCCCGATACTCGCCAAGGCATTCTGGATCCGGTCCCCCGGCCATGGCGCCCTGTGCGACGAGTCATTGCCGGTGCCGCGCGATGATGAGGTACTGGTCAGGACTCGGTTCAGTGCCATCAGCCGCGGCACGGAATCGCTGGTATTCGCTGGCCGGGTGCCGACCAGCGAATACCAGCGCATGCGTGCGCCCTTCCAGGAGGGAGACTTTCCCGGTCCTCTCAAATATGGCTATGCCAATGTCGGGATCGTCGAAGCTGGCCCCGTCGAGCTGCTCAGCCGGCATGTCTTCTGCCTCTATCCGCACCAGGATCGCTATGTGGTTCCTGCCCATGCCGTGTTGCCCTTGCCCGGCGGTGTTCCGCCACAACGCGCGGTGTTGGCGGCCAATATGGAAACCGCCGTCAACGGCCTGTGGGATGCCGGGCCACGCATCGGCGATCGCATCGCGGTGGTCGGTGCCGGGGTCGTCGGCGCGTTGACGGCCTATCTATGCGCTCGTATCCCCGGTACGCGGGTACAGTTGGTGGATATCGCTCCCCGTCGCGCCGACTTGGCCAGTGTCCTGGGGGTGGCGTTCTGCCTGCCGGAGCAGGCAGTGGGCGATAACGATCTGGTGGTGCATGCCAGCGGCAGCCCGGCGGGGCTGCGCCAGGCGCTGGCGCTGGCGGGACGGGAGGCCAGCGTGCTGGAAATGAGCTGGTACGGTGAACAAGAGGTGGGCCTACCGCTGGGGGAGGGATTCCATGCCCGACGGTTGACTCTGCGCGCGAGCCAGGTCGGCACGGTTTCGCCTGCCCGTAGCGCTCGCTGGGATCGTCGTCAGCGCCTGTCATTGGCTCTCGAGTTGCTGACCGATGCGCGCCTCGATGCCCTGATCAGCGGCGAGAGCGACTTTCACGACCTGCCCGAAACCATGCCAAGTCTCGTTGCCGGTGACGGCGAGGTGCTGTGCCACCGGCTGCGCTATCCATAGCCCCCGCTTTCGGACTGGAGAACTGCATGTTCAGCTTGACCGTTCGTGACCATTTCATGATTGCCCACAGTTTCAACGGCGAGACTTTCGGACCCGCCCAGCGCTGTCACGGCGCGACCTATGTCGTCGACGTGACTTTCAAGCGCCCGGATCTCGACCGTGACGACCTGATCGTGGATATCGGCCTCGCCAGTCAGGTATTGGGTGAGATACTGGCCGAGTTCCACCTGAGCAACCTCGATGAACTCGAGGAGTTCCGGGGGCGCAATACCACCACCGAGTTCATGGCCCGGGTGATTTTCGAGCGCCTGGCCAAGGCCGTGCAACGCGGACGCCTGGGCGATACTGCCAAGGGACTCACGGCGATGTGCGTGACCCTGCACGAATCGCATGTCGCCTGGGCCAGTTACGAGGGGGCCCTATGATGGCGTTGACCCTGATCGTCGCCGGAGACCCCGCGCAGCTCACCGGCGGCTATGTCTATGATGCACGGATCGTGGAGGCCCTGCGCAAGCGGGGCTGGCAGGTCGAGGTGATCGGCCTGGACGGCGCCTTTCCCGAACCCGATGCCGTGGCGGCCGACGCCCTGCAGGCGGCGTTGGCCCGTCAGCCCGACGGCGCCCGGGTGGTGATCGACGGTCTGGCCATGAGCGGCCTTCCCGAGGTGGTGGCGAAGCACGCGGCACGGCTCGATATCACTGGCCTGATTCACCATCCCCTGGCCGATGAAACCGGCCTTGCCGATGCCGAACGCACGCGTTTTGCGATCAGTGAGACCCGCGCCCTGGCGGCAGTCGATCGCATCATCGTCACCAGTGCCTTTACCGCGCGACGGCTGGCGGACTTCTCGGTATCGGCCACCAAGGTCGCGGTGGTCGAGCCGGGCATCGAGCCGGCCGGACTGGCCGCCAGTGTCGCGTCCGAACACGATGAGTCACGCCCCCAGCGTCTGCTGTGCGTGGCCACCATCACGCCACGCAAGGGCCACGACCTGCTGGTCGAGGCGCTGGCGCCCCTGGCCGATCGGGCCTGGCAATGCGACTGCATCGGAGGGCTCGAGCACGATCGCGCGCATGCCGAGCGCGTGATCGCCGCCATCCGTCGGCATGACCTGCAACAGCGCGTGCGCCTGCTGGGGGAACGGCCGCCTCACGCACTGGGCGAAGCCTATCATCAAGCGGATCTGTTCGTGTTGCCATCGCACTATGAGGGCTACGGCATGGTGGTGGCCGAGGCGCTGGCGCATGGCCTGCCGGTGATTACCACGACCGGCGGCGCGTTGGCGCATACCTTGCCGGCCGAAGCGGGACTGGCGGTGCCGGCGGGAGAAGTCGCGGCGCTGCGCGAGGCGCTGCAGCAGTGGCTCGACGATCACGAACTGCGCATCCGGCTGCGTCGTGGCGCCCGCCGCGCCCGCGAACGCCAGCACGACTGGCAGGCCGCCGGCGATGCCTTCGCCGCCGCCCTGCGACGTCGCCCCTTGAATGCTGAAGACATGCCGGGAGTCCAGCCATGAAGGCGGGGGCCGTCGGTAGCGTCTTTTCGTTCGATTGGCTGGCGCTGCGCGAGCGAGCAGACGCCCAGGCACGCGACCCGCGATTGACGCAACTGGCCGGAGACTGGCTGCTGCAGGACTCGCCGGGGCACCCGTTGACGCTGATCGACCTGGGCTGCGGAAGCGGCAGCAATTCGCGCTACCTGGCGCCGCGCCTGCCGGGGCCGCAGCGGTGGCGCCTGGTCGACCAGGATCGCGGGCTGCTCGACCAGGCCGCGCGGCGTTGCCGCGGGGTGAGCGATCGTCGGGGTTTCGCGATCGGCGTCGAAACGTGGACGCATGATCTGGCAAGCCTCGATGCCACCTGGTGGGAAGGCGCCCACCTGATCTGCGCCTCGGCACTGCTCGATCTGACCTCTCGTGGCTGGATGGAGGCGTTCGTGGCGGCTTGCGCCCGGCAGCGAGCCGCCGCCTTGCTGACACTGACCGTCGATGGCCACTGGGCCTTCATCGACGCCCGGGGCCGGGTACTCGACGATCCCGAGGACCGTTGGGTCCAGCGTCTGTTCCGGGCCCACCAGCAGCGTGACAAGGGCCTGGGCGTCGCCCTGGGCGGTGAGGCGCCCCAGGCATTGCACGAGGCCTTCCTGCGTCGTGGCTATGTCGTGGAACTGGCGTCCAGCCCCTGGGTACTGCCACCCGGCGCTCTCGTCACTCAGGAACTCGCCGGCGCCGTGCTGGACGGCTGGCGGGACGCCGCTACCGAGCAGGCATCGATGTCGCCAGCGCGTCTGGCTGCCTGGCATGGGCGGCGCCACACCGCGCTGGCGGCGGGCCGCCTGGGTGTCCGGGTCGGACATGTCGATATCTTCGCCCGACCTCCTCATTCACCGGCACCGGGAAGGACCTGAACGATGATGCGCCGGAGGTGGCAAGTGTCGTGTGACGGCGCCGGTCTGGTGCTGCCGACGACGCTGCACCTGTGGTATCGCCATGGCGCACCGCCTGCCTCGCCGTCAGGTGAGCGAGGTGGTCAGGTCGAGATCGAAGAGGGTGTCGTCGCCACAGGGAAAACGCCGCGTGGCGGGGCGCAGCGCCTGATCGAGAGTGGCGATGGGGGGCAGGTCGAGGCCCGCGCGCCCGGAGCCGATCAGCAGCGGCGCCACCAACAGGTGGAGGCGCTGCACGACACCGGCTTCCAGGAACCGCGACACGGTGATCCCGCCGCCTTCGATCAGTACCCGTTTCAGACCCCGGCTCGCCAGCCGCTCAAGGATGGCACGGGGCTCGATACCGGACGCCGTCACCGGCATCGTCATCCGCGTCACATGTTCGCCGACTGGCGCGCAAGGCACCACGCCATCGCCGATCAAGTGCAGGGTCGGGGCCTCGCCGCACTGCAGGACATGGCGATCGACCGGCACGCGCCCGCGGGGATCGAGCACCACGCGTTGCGGATGGCGGCCGCGGACATGGCGCACGGTGAGCCGCGGATTATCGGCGGCCACGGTGCCGGCGCCGACCAGCACGGCATCGACCAAGGCCCGCAGGCGGTGCAGGTGGACACGGCTTGCCAGGCCATTCACGTAATGCGAGTGCCCGCTCAGCGTCGCGATGCGCCCGTCCAGGCTCTGCCCCAATTGCGCGATCACCACGGGGCCGGTATCGGCCACCAGCGGCAGCAGGCAGTCGAGCAGGTCGCGGGCTTCGGCAGGCAGCGGCGCCTCGGCATGCCAGATGCCGCCGCGTTCGAGAGTCAGAGGGATGCCCTGGGCGGCGAGATGCAACACGGTCGTTGCAGACCAGTCGAGCTCGCGTGCCTGACACACACAGGACCAGACTGCCTCGAGCAGCGAGGCATCGTACGACGTGTGGGACATGCGGCCTCCGGTTCGAAGCGGCCCTCACATGATGCGCAGTTCGCCCACGAAGCACAACTTCCCGCCCCGGCCTGAGAGGAGACGCCCATGCACCAGATCGAACGTGCCATCTTCGATATTCGCCGCGGCCTCCCGGTGTTGCTGCGCGACGGCGATCACGAGGTACTGGTCCAGCCCGTCGAGGGCGTGGAAGACGGGGTACTCGACCACCTGGTCGCGACAGCCGGCGAAGCGCCGGCACTGGTGGTCAGTCGTCATCGCCTGGCCTTGCTGGGCGAGTCGGTCGCGGCGGAGGCGGCACGCCTGCCGTTGACGCAGGAAGCCCCCTTGAACCTGCAGCGTTTGAATGCCCTGGCCTTCGGTGCCGAGCTCCGCCGGCTCCGGCTCTTCCAGACGCCGGAACGTGCCGGCCTGGCTGACCGCGCCGCACTGGCCCTGATGCGCCGAGCATTGCTGATTCCCGCGGCGCTGACGGCCCGGGTGCCGGACCAGGCGAAGGCCCGGGTACGAGGGCTGGTGGAGGAGGGGAGCCTGCTGGCAGTGGCGGCTGCCGACGCGGTGCGCTGTTTCGAGATGTCGTCCGGACTGTTGAAACGGGTCAGCGAGGCGAGGGTGCCGCTTGCTGATGCCCAGGAAAGCCGTTTCATCCTGTTCCGCGAGCCGGACGGCTTGCGGGAGCATGTGGCTATCGTGATCGGTGAGGTTGCACGTTGGCAGGACGCCGTACCACTGCGCCTGCATTCGGCCTGCCTGACCGGCGACCTGTTCGGCAGTTTGCGTTGCGACTGCGGTGAACAACTGCGCAACGCCGTGGCGGATATCGATGCCATGGGCGGCGGGGTGTTGCTGTATCTGGCCCAGGAAGGCCGCGGGATCGGCCTGGCCAACAAGCTGCGCGCCTACACCTTGCAGGATACCGGGTTCGATACCCTGGACGCCGACCAGATCCTCGGCTTCGGCGAGGACGAGCGCCACTACCGGGTGGCGGTGGACATGCTGGCGGCACTGGGGATCCGACGCGTCCAACTGCTGACCAACAATCCACGCAAGATCGATGCCCTGGTCGAGGGGGGCGTCGAGGTCGTCGATCGTCAGGCACTCTACGGGCGACTCACCGATCATAATCATCGTTATTTGAGTGCCAAGGCCGAGCGGGCCGGCCATCTACTCGACGAGGTCCTCAATGGTCACTCTTCCGGCCAAGCTTGAAAGTCCTCGATCTCCATGTCGCGAGTCTCGCGCAGGATACGTGCCAGGCGCTTGGCGTAATGCGCGACCAAGCGTTCCCCTAACTCGGGCGTACCCAATCGAGCATTTCCTGTCGTGCCGCTGGGGTGCAAGTCCTCAGCCAGCCAGGCGAATGCTGCTTCACCTGCAGGAGCCAGCAGCCAGCCTTCGTTCTCCATCGCCTCACCTCGTGAAGTAGGGTGATCGAGGTGCTCGACACGCACTTTGTGGGGAGCCAAGTAACGCATCATGGCGGTCTCTACGGCACCTCCATGCAATCCATGGCGAAGTTCCTCGGCAGGTAGACCGCCACTTGGCAACATCCCGGGAGGAGGCATCTTCATGTACTGTGCCTTGACCACCAATAGGCCGTGACGTTGGCGTAGCGCCAGTGCGGCGAGGTCCATCACCGCTTGGTTACCGCCGTGGCTGTTGATCAGAACCAGCCTTTCGAGTCCGGCACGAGCCACGCCATCGCCATGGGCCTCGAGGGTGGCGATGGCGACGTCTGGAGGCAGGCTCAAGGTGCCTGGAAAACTTAGGTGTTCATCGCTGGTGCCTACCACCATGCTCGGTAGCTGGACCAATGGAAATCCATCCGGCAAATGCTCCAGAGCGGCCTCGAGCAGCCCCTCGCCGATATCGAGGTCAGTGGATAACGGTAGATGGGCACCATGCTGCTCGATGGCCGCTAATACCATGACGGCGATACTGTCTTCTGGCAGTTCGGCGACGTCCTGACTGGTCAAGTCCTGCCAGAGAGGGTAACTCGAGGTGCTCATGAGGCGTTCTCCCGCGATATGAGTCGTGCATAGAGATCGCCGGAGGCCAGGCCATCAACACCGTTGCGTAGCCAGGCGTGGATGGCCACGGCCGATTGCCAGCGTGGCCAGAGGAAGGTGCGCCGCTCGCCGGCGATGGCGTTGAACTCATACTCGCCCAGTACCATGAGGCGGTCCACGCAGTCGCGTGCGACATCCAGCGCCCCGGTGACGAACTCCACCGACACCGCGGAAAGCGGCTGGCTGAGCCCAGCCAGTACCTGTGCCTCGAAGCCTTCCACGTCGATCTTGCAGAAGGTGGGACGACCATGGGCCGCGATCAGCGTATCCAGGGTGGTGACCGGGACCTGCAGGCGAGTTTCCCAGCATACCTCTCGGAAGCCGGCATTGTACTGGCCGATGTGCTGCCACCAGTCGCTGGCCAGCGTCGAGACCGTGGGGGTGGCGTGGCTGACCGCCAGTTCGGCCTGGCCACATTCGGCCCCGGCGGCTTGAGGCAACAGGGTGATCCCGACATGGTGGCCGACCAGCCGCGTGAGCCAACGGAACAGCTGGGGGTGCGGTTCAAGTGCCACCACGCGGGCACCCAAGGCGGCGAAGGCGGCACTGCGATCGCCGAGATGGGCGCCGATATCGAACGCCAGGTCGCCGGGCGCGAGGAACTCGCCATACAGTTCACGCAGAGCTCGCTGGCGCCCCGGGCGCCAGTAGATCGTCAGCGAGCGGGTCAGGCCCAGCCAACCCCGTAGCCGGGTCGGCAGGGCACTGTCGCGAGCGGCCATGGCCTACTCCTTGACGCTGGCATTCGCCAGTGGCCGCATCGCGTGACGAGTGAAATTCGTGAATGACTGCACCGGCATCTCGCCAGGCGCCTCGGGAGGCGGCGGCATGAGCCGTGCCACCTCAGCGATGGGCAGGGGCGCCTCCAACTCCTGCAGGACCCTGGGCGGTGACACCTCGCTCGGCACCAGTAACAATCCAGCCTGCCGCAGGCGACGACCCAGACGCAGACTGCTGGTGATGCGCACCAGCCACGCCGATAGCAGCAAGCCGGCCCATACCGGGACCAGCCACCAGAAGAACATGGGGGCCAGTTCGTAGGTACTGCCTGCCCATATCGCCCCGATCAGGATCGCGGCCCAGGTGTGGCGCAGAGCCTTGCGCCAGGGGACCGTGCGGCCCTCGCGTACCTGCGGGCTCCAGGTGACGTTGTAGCCACTCAGCACCCCCAGTACGAAGAGGCTATGGAAGGCCATCATGATCGGGGCGATCAGTACCGCGAAGACGATTTCCAGCAGTGCGCTTGCCAACAGGCGTGCCTTGCCCCCGAAGGCCGCAGGGCGTTGTCCCCAGGCCAGCAGTATGCCCAGCACCTTGGGCAACAGGAGCAGCGCAATGGTGATGGCCAGCAATGGCAGGACCAGGCCGGGCGTGGGGAGCGGCCAATTGGGGAACAGCTGGTAGCTATCACTGAAGAAGCGATGAGTGTTCAGGGCACGGCCGACAGCTTCCACTGTGCTGACGGCGAGCATCAAGCCCCACAAGACCGACGACACATAGGCCAGGGCGCCGAACAGAAAGTGCAGGCGACTCATGGTGTGCAGCCCGCGTCCGCCGAGCAGGCGCAGGTGTTGCAGGTTGCCCTGCGTCCAGCGTCGATCGCGCTTGGCGAAATCCAGCAGATTGCCGGGCATTTCCTCGAAACTGTCGACAATGGCCGTGTCGAGCCGTACCTGCCAGCCGGCGCGACGCATCAATGCCGCCTCGACGAAATCGTGACTCAGGATCTCGCCGCCCAGCGGCGGGCGTCCGGAGAGCTCGGGTAGACCGCAACACGCCATGAAGGCACGAGTGCGCAGGATGGCGTTGTGCCCCCAGTAGTTGGCGGCATCGCCCTGCCAGAAGCTTTGCCCGGTTGCCAGCATGGGACTGTAGAGGGCCGCAGCGAACTGCTGGAAGCGGCCGAAGATGGTGTTCTGGCGGATCGGAATCGGTACCGTCTGGATCAGGCCGGTACGCGGGCTGTCCTGCATGGCACGTACCAGAGACACCAGTGTCCGGCCTCCCATGATACTGTCGGCATCCAGCACCACCAGGAACTCGTAACGCTGCCCCCAGCGCCGGCAGAATTCCGCCAGGTTGCCGGCCTTGCGGCCATGATTGAATTCCCGACGCCGGTAATGCACGGCCATTCGCCCCTCGAACCGCTGCTGCAGGGCGGCGACGGCGGTTTCCTCCTGACGGGCGATTTCGGCATCCGTGGTATCGCTGAGTATGAATGCCTCGAAATTGCCGGCTGTCACCGATTCGTCGAGCAGCGAGCGGCAGGTTTGTTCCAGGCCGCTGACCACTCGCTGTGGATCCTCATTGAAGATGGGCATCACCAGGGCCGTACGATGGTCGTCGGGAGGGGCCGAACGGGATTCGGCATCGCGCCTGGACAATGTCAGTGGATCGCGCTGGGCGAGCTGCAGGATAAAGCCGATCAACGCGGTCCAGAAGGCGATCACGATCCAGGTGAAGGTGATCGTGAATAGCACCAGAATCACGCCCTGCAGCGGCGTGATGCCGCCTACATGCAAGATCTGGAACATCGCCCAGGCACCCAGCACCGTACTGCTCAGGACCAGCAGGGTGAAGATCAAGCGCCTGCAGCGCTGCCCGGGGATGTCGGCTGAGGCTGATGTTGTTGGCCTAGCGGAGTTCGTTCGGGTTCCATACATAGTTCCATGTCTCCGTCAGCGGTTCGCCTCGTAGGCTTAGAAACAGTCGAAAGTCCGAGGGCTTCTCACCATCGGGGCGCAAGTGAAATGAAGCCCGCCAGGTTTTGTTGTCGGGCAGTTGCCTGACCCGCAGTTGTCGGGTTTCGCCGGTCGATGCGGTCAATTGCGCCTCGACCGGATGGCTGGCATCCAGGCTGGAGAGTTCACCGCCTCGGAAATCGACGATGAACTGTCGATAGCTGCGCGGGGGTGGTTCGTTCTCCCCAGGAACTCCCCCCCAGCCCTGTCGGGTGCGCACCACACTGGCCAAGGTCTGCTGGGGCAAACGAGCGTCGAAGGTAGAGGTTCGGTAGCGATAGGTGCGCTCCTCGCCGGCCTGCAGCGGCTGCCCGGGCACCCAATAGGCAACGATATTGTCGTTGGTCTCGGAGTTGCTGGGGATTTCCACCAGTTCCACGCCGCCGGGCCCCCAGTCATCCAGCGGCGTCACCCACTGGCTGGGTTGACGCTCGAAGTTGAGGTGCATGTCCAGGTAGTTCTCGAAGTCGCGTTTACGCTGGACCAGGCCAAACCCTTCGGGGTTCTCGTCCTGCAATCGGGAGATGCGCAGCTCTTGTGGGTTGCTCAAGGGACGCCAGATCCATTCATCGGCACTGGTATGCATCAGCAGTCCTTCGGAACTATGCACTCGTGGGCGGTAGTCATCCGCACGATAGGGATTGGCATCGCCGTGGACGAACATGCTGGTCAATGGAGCGATACCCAGCTTGTCGATATCCTGGCGTGCGAACAGGCGGGCCTCGACATTCACCGTGGCCCGCTCACCCGGCGTGATCGCGAAACGGTAGGCACCGGCGACCGAGGGGCTGTCGAGCAGGGCGACCACATGCATGGTGGTGGCCCCGGGTTCGGGCTTGAACAGCCAGAACTCGCGAAAGGCGGGGAATTCCTCGCCATCGGGTGAAGCGGTATTGATGGCCAGGCCGCGTGCCGAGAGCCCATAACCCTGGTCGCGGCCGATCATGCGGAAGTAGGTGGCCCCCCGGAACACCAGGAATTCATCCTGATAGTCCTCGCGATTGAGCGGGTAGTGCAGCCGGAATCCGGCAAAACCGATATCGCTCAGATCCTGGTCCGCCAAGGGGGCGGCGCCGTCCTTGTATGTGAAGAGATCCTTGCGGAAGGGCAGGGGGTGGACCTCGCCATCCTCGACCAGGTGAATCCGTACCGGCTTGTCGAACAGGAAGCCGGGATGGAAGAGCTGGACCGAGAATAGCCCATTATTGCGCCATAGGGCCTGATCGCCACGAAAATGGATCGATCGGTAGGTAGCGTTGTCGAGCCCCTTCAGGGCATCGGGGAGTGGGATCGAGCGATCCTGATAAGGTGAAGCGGCCAGCTCTCGTGCTTGGTCGGTGACCTCGGCAAACACCGACGGCAACGTGGCATTGGACTGGGCCCACGAGAGCGGCGCAAAAAAAGCCATGGACAAGGCGATGGCCAGCTGTCGCGCCGAGCGCATGATATCGTCCTCCCTGAATGAATGATTCCCAGAAGCCTGTCGGACGTAGTGCCGATCTCCTGCAGAAACGCCACACACGACCATGTTCTGCGATCCCTCTCGTTCTATCGCTGGCTACTCGCCTTGAAAGATCGATAAAAAATCGTTCGAAAGGCCTTTCCCTTGGTGGCGACCGATCAAGCCCGACCGGCTCCTTGGTGTAGTGACAACGAAACCTTGGTGAAGTTGCCAGGACATATCGCTACAAGGGTTGTACTTTGTGTGATGGACGTTCATGTCGCCTGGGGACTCCCGTCAATGCCTTCCCGTTCGATGTTCAAGTGGCTGGTATGCGGCGCCGTGCTCAATGTGGTGCTGTTGGCACCGCTGTGGCTGCGTTTCGGTGAGTTGGCCACAGGCTGGATCGCGCTCGAAGCCTGGTGGGGGGTGGCCGTATTGGTCCTGCTGCCTGCTTGGCGATGGAGGCCGGTACTGTGCTGGGGCCTGGTCGTCCTAGTCATGCTCGTGGTGCTGGTCGGGCTAGGCGATACCGCCATGCATCTCGCGTTGGGTCGTGCCTTGAACCTGTATTTCGATGTGCCGCTGTTGCTGTCGATCTATCATCTGCTGGTAGGCAGTCTCGGCACCTTGTTGGCGGTCGCCGTCTGTGTGGTGATGCTGGCAATGCTGGTGGGGCTGGCCACCTTGCTGGCCCGCTGGCTACGGCGTTTGCCGCGGGTGAGGCTTGGTACGCCGATCGGAATGGCGGCCGGTGTGATGCTACTGGCGAGTACGCTGCTGATGGTCGGCGAAATGAACGACCGGCGGTTGGTGGCCATCGTTCGCATGCCGGTATTGGATACTCTGGTGTTCCAGGCCCGGCAGGTTCTCGAAACGCATCGCGAGCGCCGGGCCTTCATCGCCACACTGGAGGCATCTCCTAAGTCGGTGCGCGTCCTCGAGGGGCTGCGGGACAAGGACGTGATTCTGGCGTTCATCGAGTCCTATGGCATCTCGGCCATTACCGACGAGCGCTATGGCAAGGTCCTCGTGCCGCGGCTCGAGGAATTGGCGCAACGCCTGGAAACCGCCGGATTGTCGGTGGTGTCGGGAACCCTGGCGTCGCCGACTCGCGGCGGTCAGTCGTGGCTGGCGCATGCCACCACCCTGAGTGGGCGCTGGATCGACAACCAGCTCTGGTATCGGCTGATGCTCGATAGCGACCAGGCGACCCTTATCGACGATTTCCGTGCCACGGGGCATACCACAGTGGCGGTGACGCCGGCGATTACCAGGCCGTGGCCTGAGGGCCGCGCCTATGGCTTCGACCAGATCCATGCTGCCGCCGATATCGACTATGCCGGCCCGCCGTTGAACTGGGTGACCATGCCCGACCAGTTCACCCTGCACCATTTCCAGCAGCGGATTCGCGAACCGCACGAGGAGCCGCTGTTCGCTCAACTCGTCCTGATCAGCAGTCATGCGCCCTGGGTCCCGATCCTCCCGTTGCTGGAAGACTGGGACACGGTGGGAGATGGCAGCATCTTCGCCCGCTGGGTGGATGCCGGTGAACCGCCGGAGGTGCTGTGGCAGGACCTGGAACGCGTGCGCGAGCATTTCGCCCTGTCGGTGGACTACGCTGTGAATGCCACGCTGCGTTGGGCCGAAGACTTCGTCGACGACCAGACCCTGATGATCGTCGTGGGCGATCACCAGCCGGCGCTCTTGATCACCGGGGACGATGCCAGCGCGGGTGTGCCGGTGCATGTCATCAGTGGCGATGCCCGCTTGCTCAAGCCGTTCCTGGCGCGGGGGTTCGTAGCGGGGACCCTGCCGCCAACGACGACCGAGCGTCCGCGGATGGACCTCGTCCGCCACTGGCTGCACGAGGATTTTGGCGCACCACGCTGAGTGTGAACGGGGCCGACACCATCACGCCGATCGTAGAGTGAGGGAAATGGGCCAATGCTGACCCCTGTGATCCTGGCTGGTGGCATCGGCATGCGGTTGTGGCCGCTGTCCCGCCGGCACTACCCCAAGCAGTTTCTGCCCCTGGCCGGAGAGACCAGCCTGCTGCAGCAGACCCTGGCGCGCCTGGAAGGCCTGGCCACGGCGTCCCCCGTCGTCGTCGCTCACCAGGACCACCGCTTCCTGGTCGCCGAGCAACTGCGACAGCAGGACTTCGAGGACGCTACGCTGCTGCTCGAGCCCGAAGGGCGCGATACCGCCCCGGCAATCGCCGTGGCCGCCCTGGCTGCCAGCGCCCAAGGCGACGACCCCGTGTTGCTGGTGCTGCCCTCCGATCATCTGATCGACGACCGGATGGCCTTCCAGGCCAGTGTCGGCCGCGCCATGGCGCTTGCCGAACGCGGCTGGCTGGTGACCTTTGGCGTCACGCCGACGCATGCCGAAACCGGCTATGGCTATCTCCAGCGCGGTGCGCCGGTGGGCGATGAGGGGGGCTATCGAGTGCGCCGCTTCGTCGAAAAGCCCGATCGCGAGACCGCCCAGACCTACCTCGACAGCGGTGAGTTCCTGTGGAACAGCGGCATGTTCGTGTTTCGAGCCTCGCGCTACCTGGCGGCACTCGAGCAGCGACAGCCAGCGATGCTGGGCGCCTGTCGACGGGCCTTTGCCGGGGCCTATGCCGACCTCGACTTCCTGCGCCTCGATGCCGAGGCCTTCGCCGCCTGTCCGGCGAACTCCATCGACTATGCGGTAATGGAAACCACCGATGACGCCGCGATGGTGACACTGGAGGCCGGCTGGAGCGATGTCGGCTCGTGGTCAGCGTTATGGGAACACCAGGCGCACGATGCCCACGGCAATGTCCTGCGGGGAGATGTGATCGTTGAAGATAGCCACAACAACCTGGTGCATGCCGATTCACGCCTGGTGACGATGCTTGGCGTCGACGATCTGGTCATCGTCGAGACCTCGGATGCGTTACTGATAACGCGTCGTGATCGGGTACAGGCGGTCAAGCAGATCGTTGCGCAGCTGCAGGCGGCGGGGCGCCGCGAGCCGATCGAACATCCTCGCGTCTACCGGCCCTGGGGACACTACCAGGCCATCGACGCCGGGCCGCGCTATCAGGTCAAGCGCATTCACGTCGCGCCTGGGGCGCGGCTGTCGCGGCAGATGCACCACCACCGTGCCGAGCATTGGGTGGTGGTCAGCGGCATTGCCCGGGTCAGTATCGGCGACAAGACCTTCCTGGTCGGCGAGAACCAGTCCACCTATATTCCCGTGGGTCAGGTACATGTGCTGGAAAACCCGGGAATCATGCCTCTCGAGTTGATCGAGGTGCAGTCCGGCACCTACCTGGGGGAGGACGATATCGTGCGTTTCGACGATCGTTACGGCAGGGCATGATCCGTGTGTGACCGGCAACGGTCACCATAGCCAAGTGGCCGGCCGCGCCGGAGGTTGCGTCACGCTTAGTACAGCCGAAAGCTCTTGTGGTCGGGATGACCGGCCAGTTCCTCGGGGACCTTGCGGTAGCGCTTGTATTCCCACTGGTACTGGGGCGGGTCGAGAGCGATGGCGGCTTCCACGCAGGCATTGACGCCGGTGGCCGAGGCCGTCTCATCAGTCTCGTAGACCCGGGCATCGGCGGCCAGGAAGTGGATGTCGAAGCCGCCGCCGGCCTCACGTCGCTTGGCCACGCCGGTCACCACCCGCGCCTGAGTGCGTGCCACCAGCTTGGGCAGCAGGGTCGCCGTATAGGCCTGGCGGGCATAGAAGGGGGCGAACACGCCGCTGCCCCAGTCGGGCTCCTGGTCGGGCAGGATACCCACGGCCTCGCTGCGCTTCAGTGCCTTGAGCAATGCCGCCACGCCGCGCGGGTTGGTCGGCACCAGACTGGCTCCCATGCGCTCGCGACCGTGGCGAATCACCGGATCCAGCGCCGCGATCTTGGGGGGTTCGTACATGGCGGTGAACGGAAAGTGGCTGGACAGCCAGAAGTTCAGCACTTCCCAGTTGCCGAAATGCGGGGCCAGGACGATCACGCCACGTCCCTCGGCACGGGCCTCGTCGAGCAGTTCACGGCCGTGGATCTCGACGATCGCTGCCTCGACCCGGGCGGGGTCGGCCATCCAGGCGAAGCCCAGCTCGAGCATGGTGGCGGTGGAGTGGACCAGGCTGTCGCGAGCCAGCCGGCGGCGTTCGTCAGCGGCACGTTCGGGAAAGACCTCGGCGAGGTTGATCTCGGTGACCTCGCACTCGCGGCGGCTGAAGCGGTATATCAGCGGACCGCCCAGGCGTGCCAGTCGCCACAGGGTCGGCAGTCGTCGGCTGGCGAGCGTGCGCCACAAGCCGGCGATGGTGCGAGCCTGCCAGGTCGTCGGGGAGTCGGTATCGCGTCGGTTCATGAATGATCAGATCGACCAAGTCATGGTGGCCACATCATTGGAGGTTTCGGGAGTGACAGTATCGCTCATGGTGTGTCGTCCTTGAGACTGCGGATGAGTGGCTGTTGATGAGCCCAATGATACCCGGCATCGCCGTGGATGCCATCACCGTGCCGGGCGGCAGATCTCCAGCAGGTTGCCATCTGGGTCGCGCAGATACAGTGATTCGATGGTCCCCGAGGCGCCCTGTCGAGCAACCGGGCCGAGTTCCACGGGGACTGCCAGGGCTTCCAGGTGCTGGGTGACCTCGGCGAGTGGCAGCAGGCTGTGGAAGCATAGGTCGAGGCTACCGGGCGTGGGCGAAGCCGCCTTGGGACTGACGGGAGTATCGGTCTGGTGCAGTCGCAGGGCCAGATCGCCGAGTAGCAGGTCGACGCGTTCGGCGTCGCGATAACGGGCCTCGAGGCCCAACACACGAGTATAGAAATCCACCGCGCGAGGGATATCGGTGACGGTAACGACCAGATGGTCGAGGCCTGACAGCATGGCGTTCTCCTTGAGATGCTCGAGCGGCCCGAAACCGGTAGGCTTGGCAACGCTGTTTTCTTGAGAGCATACGATGATGACACCGCTCCTGTCCTGCCCGCTGTGCGGTATCGGCAATCCCGCCGACTACCATCGCGATGCGCGGCGCGATTACTGGCAGTGCCGAACCTGCGAGCTGGTCTTCGTGCCGCCGGACCAGCGGTTGGCGCCAGACGACGAGTTGGCCGTCTACGACCAGCACCAGAACTCCCCGCATGACTCGGGCTACCGGCGTTTTCTGTCGCGTCTGTTCACGCCCCTGCGCGAACGCCTGATGCCGGGGGCTCGTGGCCTCGATTTCGGCGCCGGCCCGGGGCCGACGCTGTCGGTGATGTTCGAGGAAGCCGGGCATCCGATGGCGATCTACGATCCGTTCTATGCGCCCGATATCTCGGTCCTGAGGGACACATACGACTTCATCACCGCCACCGAAGTGGTCGAGCACCTGTTCGAACCGGGGCGTGAGCTCGAGCGGTTGGCTGCCTGCCTGCCCAGCGCAGGCTGGTTGGGGTTGATGACCAAACGGGTGACGTCACGCGAGGCATTTGCCGATTGGCACTATATTCTCGACCCGACGCACGTGTGCTTCTTCAGTGAGTCGACCTTCCATTGGCTGGGAGAACATCTCGGGATGCGTGTCGAGTTCCCGGCCAGCGATGTGGTGCTGCTGCAGAAGCTGTCGCAGTGAAGCTGTCGCAGTGAAGCTGTCGCCACGATAGCCATGATGGCGAGAGCAGTAATGAACGCTGTTCGATAACACCGAATTATCGAACGAAAAAACGTCTGGAAATTCCCTGAAAACGCTTGGCGAATGGCGTGAGCGTATTCACAATAATCCGCCGATTGCGACAACGCCCACCATGGGCGGGGAGTCGCCGCGCGATTTTCCGAGTGGCTCGATATCGATGGCGTTCGCTGCCTGCTCGTGCCGATCGTCACTTTTGCATCCTGGTATCGCGCTACTTTACTTTCGCATACTTTTTTCGTGAGGCATCCGCTCATGTCACGCCAATTGTTGGCCATGGCGCTGGCGCCCTTGCTGGGGTTGTTCATCCTCGGTATCGGCAATGGTTTTCTCGCCACCCTGATCACCCTGCGCCTCGATGCGGCGGGTGAGTCTGCCGTGGTCATCGGCTGGGTCTCGTCGGCCTACTTCATCGGTCTGGCGCTGGGGGCGATGCTCAACGACCGCCTGCTGCTGCGCATCGGGCATATCCGTGCCTATGGCTGCTTTGCCTCGCTGGTCGCGGTCACCGTGCTGCTGCAGGGGTTGTGGCTGAATCCCTGGTCGTGGTTCGTGCTGCGCCTGATTGGCGGCTGGGCCACGGTGGGTGTGTACCTGGTCATCGAGAGCTGGCTGCTGACCTCATCGGAGACCAAGGTGCGCGGTCGCCTGTTGGCGCTGTACATGATCTCGCTGTATGCCGCGGGGGTGGTCGGCCAGTTGCTGCTGGGGGTGACCGATGCCGCCGGCGAGACTGTACCGTTCATGGTGGTGGGGCTGCTGGCCTCTCTGTCGGTGTTGCCGATGGCAATGATTCCGCGGGTGTCGCCGCTGATCGAACATGCCGAACCGTTGCCGCCGCTCCGCTTGATCACCATGACTCCGACCGGCGTGATGGGCTGTTTCGGCTCGGGACTGGCGGTGGCGGCCATCTATTCGCTGTTGCCGCTGTACCTGCAGCGTACCGGCTTGTCGGTGACCAGTGTCGGCCAGATGATGGCGATGGTGGTGCTGGGCGGCATGCTGCTGCAGTACCCGATCGGGCGCTGGTCGGACAAGCACGATCGGCAGTGGGTGTTGATCATGATCGGCACCTTCATCGCGGGGCTTTCCCTGGCACTGCTGTTCCTGCCTGCCCAGCCAGGGATGCTGGCCGTGGTGCTGTTCTTCCTCGGCGGCGGCGTGTTCGCCATCTACCCGGTGGCGGTCAGCCATGCCGCCGACCGTGCGCCCGCCGGAGCGCTGGTGCGCATGAGCCAGGGACTGCTGCTGATCAACGCCATCGGCTCGACGGTCAGCCCGCCGCTGATCACCCCGGTAATGACGGCGGTGGGCGACAATGGCCTGTTCTGGTCGCTGGGCGCGCTGGGGCTGTTCCTGGTAGCGTTCTTCTTCTGGCGGCGCAGTGTGCGGCCGGCGCCGATTCCCGTGGCACCCTTTACGCCCAGGACACCGTTGTCCTCAGCAGGTGCTGAGCTCTGCGTGACCGAGGAATTGGTGCAGGGCGCTATCGAACACGAGCACGCCGAAGACCTGTCCAACGTGGTGCCCGATGTCGAGGTGGCCGAGCCGCTGGTCGGCCCGCCCCGTGAAGAGGACACCCACATCGAGTATTACGACGACGCGGATACCCAGATCGGAGAATCGCGCGGCGAGGAGTTCCAGACGGACCGAAGCTGAGCGCTTGCACTGGACGCCAACGCTTGGTGAGTGCACCTTATTGTCCAATGCTTTTCGAGACTCGTTGATACGGGAGAGATGCAATGGACAACAAGGCGATCGGTGTGGTCGGGGCCGGCACCATGGGGCAGGGCATCGCCCAGGTGCTGGCGTCCAGTGGCCGCCAGGTAAGGCTCTATGACGTGGCCGAGGACCAGCTTGAGCGTGCTGAAGCCAACATCGGCAAGGGGTTGGCGCGCCTGGTCGACAAGGACAAGCTGAGCGAGGACGAGCGCAATGCGACCCTGGCGCGGCTTGGCAAGACCACCTCGCTGGAGGCGCTGGCCGACTGTGAGGTGATCATCGAAGCGGCTCCCGAACAGCCGGAACTCAAGGAAAAATTGTTCCGCGACCTCTCCAGCCTGAGCCAGGACGCCATCCTCGCCTCGAATACCTCCTCGCTGTCATTGACCCGCCTGGCCGCGGTCAGCGAGCGCCCCGAGCGGGTGGTCGGCATGCACTTCTTCAACCCGGTGCCGGTGCTCAAGCTGGTCGAGGTGATCCGCGCCGAGCAGACCTCGGACGCCACCGTGGCCAGGATCGAGGCCCTGGCCGAGGAGCTGGGCAAGACCGCCGTAGCCGTTGCCGATTCGCCGGGGTTCGTTGCCAACCGCCTGCTGGTGCCGATGATCAACGAAGCGGCCTTCCTGCTCCAGGAGGGCGCTGCCAGCGCAGCGGACATCGACCAGGCGATGAAACTCGGTGCCGCCCATCCCATGGGACCGCTGGCGCTGGCCGATCTGATTGGCCTGGACGTGTGTCTGTCGATCATGGAGGTATTGCAGGATGGTTTCGGTGATCCCAAGTACCGGCCCTGTCCGCTGCTCAAGCGCATGGTGGATGCCGGTTATCTGGGTCGGAAAACGGGGCGCGGCTTCCATATTTACGAAAATCGGTGATTGACTGCTAAGGAGCCATCATGAGCGACAAGCTGATCGAAACCCGGGGCAGTGCGGGTGTCATGCGCCTGACCCTGAATCGCCCCAAGGCGCTCAACGCGCTGAATTCCGGCCTGCTTGCCGAGCTGGACGCCGTTCTGGCCGAGCTGGAAGGTCGTCGTGACCTGCGTGCGGTGCTGATCACCGGTGCGGGGGAGAAGTCCTTCGTCGCCGGTGCCGATATCACCGAGATGCGCGACAAGACACCGGAACAGGCCCGGCAGTTCGCCAGTCAGGCGTTGGCCACTTTCAAGCGCCTCGAGCGACTGCCGGTGCCGGTGGTAGCCCTGGTCAACGGCTTCTGTCTGGGAGGCGGTTGCGAACTGGCGCTGGCCTGCGACTGGGCCATCGCCAGTGACAACGCCGTCTTCGGACAACCGGAAGTGGGCCTGGGCGTGATTCCCGGCTTCGGCGGTACCCAGCGACTGCCGCGTCGTGTCGGTCCCGCCATGGCGCTGGATCTGATCACTACCGGTCGCAAGATCGACGCCAACGAAGCCTTGCGCATCGGCCTGGTCAACCGAGTGGTTCCTCAGGGTGAGCTCGAGTCCGTGGCCGAAGAACTGACTCGGCAACTCGCCGGCAATGGCCCTGACGCCGTGCGTTCGGCGAAGCAGGCCGTGCATGACGGTATGGACCAGGATCTCGACAGTGCCTTGGCGCTGGAAACCAGCCTGTTCGCCCTGGGGTTTGCCGGCGACGAGCAGAGCGAGGGAATGAGTGCTTTTCTCGAGAAGCGCAAACCCAACTTCTGATCGGCCATGCCCGACAGGCGAGTTGCGGCACAGGCGATACCCTGATCGTCATCGATCAGGGTATCGCTGCTATCGGGATAAAGGGGGGGATCATTCCCGCGTCTTAACGCAGCGCATTGTCACGAACGTGCACGGAACGGCCGCTATGCTACGCAATCTTGCTCGAGCGAAGCGAAACTTGGCCGTGATTCCAGCCAGCCGCGACGCAACTCGGGCACTGAACCGATCAGCTTTTGGGTGTAAGGATGCTGAGGTGAGGCGATCACCGAAGCGCAGTCGCCGCTCTCCACACAGCGTCCCTTGTAGAGCACCATCACGTCGTCACACAGCGCGCGTACCGTCGAAATGTCGTGGCTGATGAACAGCAACGAGACACCGAGCTTGCTCCTGAGCTCGACCAGCAACTCCAGGATCGCCGCACCGACCACCGTGTCGAGTGCCGAGGTGACTTCGTCGCAGAGCAGCAGGTCGGGTTTCGCCGCCAACGCTCGCGCGAGGTTGACGCGCTGTTTCTGGCCACCGGAAAGTTCCCCGGGGCGGCGGCATAGCAGCGAGTGTGGCAATTTCACCAGATCCATCAATTCGCGTACGCGGCGGCGACGCTCTTCTGCATCGAGTTTGAAGTAAGTGCGCAGGGGACGGGTCAGGATCCGTTCGACGTTATGTGCCGGATTGAGCGCATTGTCGGCACTTTGGAAGACCATCTGGATGCGGCGAAACTGATCGGGAGTCCGCCCTCGCAGCGTGGTTGAGAGCGCCTGACCGTTGAACACGACTTCCCCCCGGGAGTGGGCGGTCAGGCCGGCAACGGCCATGGCCAGGGTCGACTTGCCGGAACCCGATTCGCCGATCACGCCCAGCGCCTGGCCGCGTTCGAGGCACAATGAGATGTCGTCGAGTACGACCTTGGCGGGAATGCCCTGGGCGTCGCGCTGGCCGTAACCCACCTGCCAGTCGTCGATTCTCAGCAGCTCACCCTGGCGTTCCAGAGTGGGTGGCGTCAGCCTCTCCTCGGGACGCGCCGCCTCGAGCAGGCTCCGTGTATAGGGATGGCGGGGAGACTCGAGGATCTGTTCGATCGCGCCTTGCTCCTGGATCTCACCGCCATTGAGCACCAGCACCCGGTCGGCCATCTGAGCCACCACGGCGAGGTCGTGGGAGACGTAGATGGCTGTGGTACCACGCTCTCGTACCACCCGCTTGAAGGCGCGCAGCACCTCGATCTGGGTAGTCACGTCAAGCGCGGTGGTGGGCTCGTCGAGGATGACCAGCGCCGGGTCGGTGATCAGAGCCATGGCCGCCATCAGACGCTGTAACTGCCCGCCGGAGACCTGGTGAGGATAGCGCGCGCCTATTCCCTCGGGGTCGGGCAGGGCGAGCTCGCGGAACAGTTCGACCGCCTTCGCTTCCGCGTCTCGGCGTGACATCACCCCATGCCGCAAGGCGCCCTCGATCACTTGATCCATCAGGCGCTTGGAGGGATTGAACGAAGCGGCGGCGCTTTGTGCGATATAGGCGACCCGATGACCGCGCAAATCGCGCAGGGCCGCGGGTGGCAGATCAAGAATGCTGCTTTCACCCAGCCGTATACTGCCACCGGCAATACGGCAGCCGCGGCGGGCATAGCCCAGCAGCGAGAGCGCAATGGTGGTCTTGCCCGATCCGGATTCCCCGATCAGCGCCAGTACCTCTCCCTGGGCAAGTGAAAAACCCACCTGCTTGACGATTTCGATCTCATCGCCATCCGGTGTTACCGCAGTAACGCACAAGTCGCGTACTTCAAGGCTTTCTCCAAGCATGTCGTTACTCTCCCTGTTGTCCGCGGTTCGCGGAGAGGCTGTCGATCAACAGATTGGCGCCAATGGTCAGAGTGCCGATCGCGAGTGCCGGACCGATCACGGCCAGCGCCCCTTGGCTCAGGCCGCCGATATTTTCCCGCACCAGTGAGCCCAGGTCGGCCATCGGTGGCTGTACGCCGAGGCCGAGGAAGCTCATGCCGCTGAGCAACAACACGATGAACACGAAGCGCATACCCATGTCGGTGAGCACCGGATGGAACATGTTGGGCAATACCTCGATGGCGGCAATGTAGAGCTTGCCCTCGCCGCGGGTACGGGCAACCTGCACGTATTCCAACGTCGCGATGTTGGCGGCGAGGCTTCGGGAGATGCGGAAGGCACCCGGTGCATAGCTGACAATCGCCGTCAGGATCAGCAACGGGATCGAAGCGCCAAAGGCAGAAACCATCACCAGCGCCAGCATCTTGCTGGGGATCGAGATCAGCGCATCATTGAGTCGACTCACCGATTCATCGAGCCAACGTGGCGCGAGTGCCGCCAGCATGCCAAGGCTCGCGCCGATCAGGCTGGAGAGCACCGCCGCGATCAGTGCCAACCCCACGGTATAGCGGGCACCATGGAGAACCCGGCTGAGCATGTCGCGGCCGAGATAATCGGTGCCCAGCGGGAAGGCGGCACTGGCGCCGGCGTACATCTTGTCGGCGACCAGTGCACCGACCGGATGGGGCGCCAGCATGGGGCCGAAAATTGCCACCAACAGCCAGAAGATGACCAGCGTTGCGCCGACCCAACGTGTCAGGTTGAACGGCTTGGCATGCCGCCGCGGGGCCGATACCCATGATGGCTGTTCCTTCGGCGAGCGCCGCGAATCCAGGATGGAGTTGCTCATTGGTGTCTCAGCCTCGGGTTGGAAAGAATGGCGCAGAGATCGGCGATGAGTACCAGCACCAGGTAGGCGGCACAGAACAGCATGGCGCAGGCCTGCACGAGAGCCAGGTCCCGGTTGGCAACGGCATCGACCATCAGGCCGGCGATTCCCGGATAGTTGAAGATCGTTTCGACGATGATCACGCCCCCGAGCAGGTAGGAGAGGCTCAGGGCCACCGCGTTGGCGATCGGCCCCAAGGCGTTGGGCAGGGCGTGGTTCAGTACCCGCCGCAATGGGCCGATGCCCTTGAGCCGGGCCATCTCGATGTAGGGGCTATCGAGTTGGTTGATGATGGCTGCACGGGTCATGCGTGCCATCTGTGCCACCAGCACGGCACACAGCGTCAGCACCGGCATGGCGTAGATACGCAGGAAGTCGCCGATGCCTTCCACCGTCGAGACATAGGAGAGTGCCGGCAGCCAGCCGAGGTGCACGGCAAAGATCAGCACCGCCAGGGTGGCAACCAGGAACTCGGGCACCGCCACCATGGAGAGGGTGCCGACATTGAGCACCCGGTCGAGCAAGCGGTCACGGCACATTGCCGACGCGATACCGAGCAGTAGGGCGATTGGCACCGCGATTACAGTGGTGATGCCGGCCAACAGCAGCGAATTGGGCAGGCGCCCCGCCATCAATTCGCTGACCGGCATGGCATTGCTCACCGACTGGCCGAGATCGCCGCTCAGCAGACCACCCAGCCAACTCAGGTAACGCAGTGGTGCGGGTTGATCGAGGCCGAGCTGGATGCGTAGTGCGGCGACCTGTTCGGGGGTGGCGAACTGGCCCAGGATCTGCTGCGCGGCATCGCCGGGCAGCAGCGAGGTGATAGCGAAAATCACCAGTGAGACGATCAGCAGCGTCGATACCCCCGACGACAGCCGACCGAGCACTATCTTGAAGATGGAGTTGTTCATGACCTGATTCCGACTCTGTGTACGAGAACGGCAGCCCACCAAAAAAAAGGGGCTGCCAACACGCTAATGGGAGTGAAACGACAGAGCGGACGGAATCAGGCGTCGTCCCACCAGACGTGCTCGGGGAACGAGTAGCCCATGAAGCCGCCGAGCGGGATGGTCTGGTCGTAGCCTTTGAGTCGCTTGTCACGGCCATCGATAGCGTTGATGAACGCGGGAATGCCGATACCACTATGTTCGTGGATCAGGGTCTGCATGTCGGCATACATCTGCTTGCGCACGGCCTGATCGGGCTCCGCACGGGAGAGTGTCAGCAACTGGTCGAACTGCTCGTTCTTCCAGCCCGATTCGTTCCACGGTGCCGCGGAGTGGAAGAACTGCGAGAGCAGGATATTGGCGGTCGGACGCGGGTTGATATTGCCGAACCCGAGTGGATGCTTCATCCAATGGTTGGACCAGTAGCCATCGGAAGGCACCCGGTTGACCGTCAGATTCAGCCCTGCCTGTTGCGCCGACTGCTGGAGCAAGACGGCCATATCCTCGGAGCCATTGGCCGCCGGAGACGCCACGATCGGCAGTCGTGCGCCCTCTACGCCGGCCTGCTTGAGCAGATGGCGGGCACGATCCGGATCGTAGGAGCGTTGTGGAAGATCGGCGAAATAATAGGGGTTGCTGGGTGCAATCGGGTGATCGTTGCCGATCTCGGCGTAATTGCGGAATACCGCACGCTTGATCTGTTCGCGGTCGAAGAGGTACTTCATGGCTTCCACGAACGCCGGCCGGCTGGTCGGCTCCTGATCGACACGCATCACCAGGTCGGTATAGCTGCCTGACGGAATGGACTTGGCCGCATGCTCGGCGGAGAGCTCGATGCGCTCTGCCGAGCGGCCGTAGACGCCGTTGATGAGTTGCACATCGCCGGAGAGCAGCGCATTGACCCGCGACGGCTCGTCGCTGATGCCGACCATCTCGATCTCGTCGAGATAGGGGCGTCCGTTCCTCCAGTAGTTGTCGTTGCGTACGGCTATCGAGCGCACGCCCGGGTTGAACTCCTGGCACCGGAAGGGGCCGGTGCCGATGCCCTTGGAGAAGTCGGTGGTCCCTTCCGGCACGATCATCATGTGCGACACGGCAAGAATCGCCGGCAGCTCGATGTTGGGCGAGTCGAGGGTGATCTGTACCTGCTGACTGCCGAGTGCCTTGACGTCGGCAATATCCGTGACGAGCGACATCGCCTTGGAACCGGTGTCTGGATCCTTGTGGCGGGCAATGGAGAATACCACGTCGGCGGCACTGAGCGGTTTGCCATCGTGGAAGGTGACGCCGCGACGCAGGGTGAATAGCCAGGTCGTGCCGCCATCGCTGGTCTCGAAAGACTCGGCCAGCGACGGCTGTGGTATGAGGCGTTCGTTGAACTCGGTCAGGCCATTGTAGAACATCGCATGGCGAACGTAGTCGATTCCGGTCGCCCCCTTGGCCGGGTCGAGCGTATCGGCGGTCGAGGTGGCATGCGCTGCAACGCGGATACGCCCGCCGCGCTTGGGTGTCCCTCCGGCGCTTTCGCCGGCATAGCCAAGGCCGCTGCCAAGCAGTCCGCCGGCGCTGGCAGCGAACATCCCGGCGATGCCGAATGTCTTCAAGGCATCGCGTCGTGACATTCCACGTCGCATGGCCTCATGGATCCGGGCACTTTGCTCGGATTCACTCAGAATGTTGGGGGGATTCTTCTTATTGGTCATGACGTTTTCCTCTCGCTAGCAGATGTTGACTTCCTTGTGTGCTGCTGGACACATCGAGCAGCACCGCCGGACTCAGAGGCCGACCAGTGCCGGTAGCTCGCGAATGTCGCGAATCTCGGTGGCACCGTAACCCTGGCAGTAAGGTTCATGATTGCGGGCCACGAACGCCTTGTTCTTGATACCCATCAGTTGCGCCGGGATCAGGTCGTAGCGGAAGCTCGAGGAGACGTGAAGCAGCTCTTCCGGAGCGCAGCCGAGGGTGTCGATCATGGCCTCGAAGGCCGCCAGGCGCGGCTTGTAGGCCTTGAAGGTTTCGGCGGTGAAGACCTTGTGAAATGGCACTTCGAGCTTGGCCACGTTGGAGTCGATCTGCTCGTTCATGGCGTTGGAATAGATGACCAAAGGGATCTTGCCGGCAATTTTCGACAAGCCTTCGATGACGTCGGGGTGCGGTCCCCAGCTCGGCACGGCGTCGTAATAGCTCTGGCCTTCGGCGTCGTCGTACTCGATGCCCCAGCGCTTGCAGGTACGCTCGAGGGCCGACTTGAGGACCTCGACATAGGGCTTCCAGTCCCCAAGCACTTCGTCATAGCGATAGGCGCTGAAGTCACTTACGAAGCGATCCATGCGCTCGGGTTCGGGAATCCTGTCGGCGAAGATCTCGCGCGTCATCTTGCCTAATTGGAAATTGGTCAGGGTGCCGTAGCAGTCAAAGGTGATGTATTTGGGTCTAAATACGCTCATTTTATTATCCTTATATAAGTGATGGGGGTTGCTGGGTGGTTATGACACTTCGCAATGGGGTGATTAGATCATCCATGGCTAGGCAGATGATGCCTAATCGGTGGTGGTGGAAGCATAAAACTCCGTATTGATGGGCCTTGCCGGCACAACTCGCGGCACGAAGTATCAGCCGGGAAATTTAGCCATCCAGTCCATAAAAAAGCCCCTCCATGTGTGGAGGGGCACAATCCTTGAATCAACTAAGGAAACACTACACAAATGTCTGTGCGGGCAAATCGCTGCGTTGCGCGGTGCTCGGAATCGTCATTCCTTTCCCGATCCTATGCAGTATTACGAGGATGCCGACTGGCAGCACGAGCAGGCTTTCTCGGTTTCACCCTGGGTAACCTGTTCTTCTGGGGCGGACACCGCGGGCTCGCGATCGGCCGAGGTGTAGAAGGCGTCCGCGTGGATGTTGTCCACCGGCACGCCTTGCGCCAGTAACAGTTCGGTGGCCGCTTCCACCATGGGTGGCGGGCCAGCCAGGTAGGCTCGGCAGCCGGTCACCTTGTCCCAGTTGGCGGCCATGACCTCGGTGACCAGGCCGGTTTTGCGCTCGGTGGGGCCATTGGGCTCGGAAAGCACGATATGGGTCTGCAGGTTGTCGTGGCGCTCGATGAGGCTCTGGAGATGGGGCTCCAGGTAAACATCGCGCTCGTCGCGGGCGCCGAAGTACAGGTGGATGGGCTGGCGCATGCCGGCAGCAAGCGCTGCTTCGAGGATGGATTTCACCGGTGCCAGGCCGGAGCCGCCAGCCACCGCCACGATAGGTCCGGCATGACGTTCGCGCAGATACGAGGTGCCGAACGGGCCTTCCACTTCCACCGTGTCTCCCACCGCCAGCTCATGGGCTACATGCGCACTGGTGGTACCGCCCGGTACATGACGCACGTGGAACTCGAGGACGGATTCGTCCGGATGGTTGGCCATGGAGTACTCGCGGCTCGGACAACCCGGAAAGGTTACCTGGGCATATTGGCCGGCCGTGAAGGAGAAAGGCTCCCCGTTTTCCACGCGCAGTCGGACCTGTTTGATGTCGTGGGTGAGGTCATCGAGTTCCACGACGGTGCAGTTCACTTTACGCACTGGGTGAGCAGTGGCGAGCGCTTCGTCATCGCGCAGCCAGGAAATGGTGCAGTCGCTGAGCGGCATGGCGCGGCAGGCAAGCACCAGCCCGGCGTCACGCTCCTCGTCGGTCAGGGAGAAGCGTGTGTGGGGGAGCAACTCGACTTCACCCTCCACCAGCCGCGACTTGCACGCGCCGCAACGACCGGCGCGGCAGCTATGGGGGTAGCTGATACCTGCCATCATGGCGGCATCGAGGATGGTGTCGCCGTCCTTCACGGTAACGGTCTTGCCTGCTGCGGTGATCTGAACGTCATGGCTCATCTTGTTGTTCTCCGAACGTCGTTTTTTGCGCCTCCCGTCTTGCAGGCAGGAGGCGCGTTGTCATTCAGGCATTCATGCGGCTTGCGAGACCGGGCGGCTCGTCGCCGCGGCGTCGTTGGCTTCGATCGCGATCGGCGGTCGGAAGCCCTTGAGGCGCAGGGCATTGGTGAGCACGCAGATGCTCGAGGCGGCCATGGCCACGGCAGCGAAGATCGGCGAGAGCAGGATTCCGAAGGCGGGGAACAGCACGCCGGCGGCCACCGGGATCAACACCGTGTTGTAGGCAAAGGCCCAGAACAGGTTCTGCTTGATGTTGCGGATGGTGGCCCGCGACAGGGCGATGGCATTGGGCACGTTGCGCAGGTCGCCGGACATCAGCACCACCTCGGCGGACTCGATGGCGATGTCGGTGCCGGTACCGATGGCGATCCCCACGTCCGCCTGTGCCAGTGCCGGGGCATCGTTGATGCCGTCGCCCACGAAGGCCACCAGGCGCCCCTCGCCCTGCAGGCTCTTCACCGCATCCACCTTGCCGTCGGGCAGCACTTCGGCCACGACCTTGTCGATACCGAGGCGACGGGCGATGGCTTCGGCGGTGCGCCGGTTGTCGCCGGTGATCATCGCCACCTGCAGGCCCTCGGCGTGCAGCGCGCGGATCGCGGCCGGCGTGGACTCCTTGATCGGATCGGCAACGGCGATGATCGCCGCCAACTGGCCGTCAATGGCGGCATACAACGGGCTCTTGCCCTCGTCGGCGAGCCGGTGCGCGGTCTTCGAGAACACATCCACGTTCAGACCCAGCTTGCGCATGTAGCGGTCGGCGCCGACTTCCACACGATGCCCATCCACCTGTGCCGCGACGCCGAAGCCGGGGATGGCCTCGAAGCTCTGGACTGCGGTTGGCTCCATACCGCGCGCCTTGGCCGCGTTGACGATGGCCTCGGCGATGGGGTGCTCCGACTGGCGCTCGACAGACGCCACCAGGTGCAGGGTTTCCGCTTCGTCGAAGCCCTTGGCCACGACCAGGTCGGTGAGTTCGGGCCGACCCTTGGTCAGGGTGCCGGTCTTGTCCAGCGCGATCACCCTGGTATCCCGCAGTGACTGCAGGGCTTCGCCCTTGCGGAACAGCACACCCATCTTTGCGGCCTTGCCGGTGCCCACCATGATCGAGGTGGGCGTGGCCAGGCCCATGGCGCACGGGCAGGCAATGATCAGAACCGCCACGCCGTTGACCAAGGCGAAGGTCAGGGCTGGCGCAGGGCCGAAGATCAGCCAGACGCCCACGGTGACCAGGGCTGCGGCGATCACCGCCGGCACGAAGTAGTTGGTGACCTTGTCCACCATGGCCTGGATGGGCAGCTTCGAACCTTGTGCCTGTTCGACCATGCGTACGATCTGGGCCAGCAGGGTATCGGCACCGATCTTGGTGGCCTCGAAGGTGAAGCTACCCACCTTGTTGATGGTGCCGCCCACCACTTCCGCACCGGCTTCCTTACGTACCGGCACGGGTTCGCCAGTGATCATGGATTCGTCGACGAAAGAACTGCCTTCTACGACCGTGCCGTCCACGGGAATCTTGTCACCGGGACGGACCAGCACGATGTCCCCTTGGCGCACTTCATCGATGCCAATTTCCATTTCCTGACCATCGCGGACCACGCGGGCAGTCTTGGCCTGAAGCTGCATCAATGCCTTGATGGCCTCGCTGGTGCGGCCTTTGGCAATCGCTTCGAAATAGCGGCCGACGAGGATCAGCGTGATGATCACGGCCGAGGCTTCGAAGTAGACGTTCACCGTGCCAGCCGGTAGTACTTGGGGCGCAAAGGTAGCCACCACCGAATAGCCCCAGGCGGCAGTGGTACCCAACATGACCAATGAGTTCATGTCCGGTCCGCCACGCATCAGCGCGGGCCAGCCTTTCTGGTAGAAACGCAGCCCGGGGCCGAATTGCACTATCGAGGCCAGGGCAAAGAACAGGTAGAACAGGTTCTGTTGCCCCACGCTCATATGCAGCCAGTGATGGAGGCCGGGAATGAAGTGCGAGCCCATGTCCAGCACGAAGAGGGGCAGGGTGAAGATACCGGCAATGGTGACGGCTCGCTTCAGCTCGCCGATTTCCTGTTCGCGGGCTTCGCGTTCGCGGTCACTGCGATCGGGGGCGTCGCCAATGGTTTCGGCTTCGTAGCCGGCGTTCTTCACCGCCTCGATCAGGCCGTCCGTGGTCACGGCCTCGGCGATCACTTTCACGGTTGCCGTCGCCGTGGCGAGGTTGACGCTGGCGTCGAGCACACCGGGGACGCTGGTGAGCTTGCCTTCTACACGGCCGACGCAGGAGGCACAGCTCATGCCTTTGACGGCGAGTTCGATGGTGTCGGTGGTCGCTGGATAGCCGGCGGCACCCACCACCTGCGCGACCCCGGCGACATCTGCCTTATCGTTGGCGAAGACCACCTGGGCGCGCTGGGTGGCCAGGTTGACGGAGGCGTCGATGACCCCAGGCACGCCGCGGATGGCCTTCTCGACCCGGCCCACGCAGGAGGCGCAGCTCATGCCCTCGATTCCCAGCGAATATGAGTTATCGCTGGTAGGGGCATGCCCCTTGGTCGATTCCAACTTGCTTATCTCGTCGGTTGGCATGGTCTAAGTTCCTCTGGTATGCCGCAGTTGTCAGTATGTTTAGGAACCTAGACCTTCCCAACATGGTAAGGTCAAGGGGCAGGGTGCCAATTTTTATTGAGGACGATGACGGAGAGCGGCGTGGATGTCCGGCTCGTCCAAGGCGGCATCGAGGGTCGAGGACAGGCGCTCGATCAACAGATCGATATCCTCGTTGGAGCAGCACAGCGGTGGCGCAAAGCCCAGGATGTCATCGGCGAAGGCGCGGAAGATCAGTCCCCGCTCCCGGGCCAGGGCGAGGAGCCGATCCGCCAGGCGCAGCGAGGGGTCCGGCTTCGTCTTGTGCTCCTTGTCGGTGACCAGTTCCAGGGCGCCCAGCAGACCCCGTCCGCGGGCTTCCCCCACCAGCGGGTGATCCACCAGCTCAGCCAGGCGCTGCTGGAAATAGGCGCCCACCCGCTGGCCATTGGCCAGCAGTCCGCCTTCTTCGTAGAGCCGCAGCACTTCCAGACCCACTGCACAGCTCACGGGATGGCCGGAATAGGTGAAACCGTGGCCGACGGGTTTGCCCGCGGGGGCGTTGTCGGCGATGCCGCGATAGACGCGCTCGCCCAGCACCACGGCCCCCAGCGGGGCGTAGCCGGAGGTCAGGCCCTTGGCCATGGTCATCAGGTCCGGTACCACGCCTTCGTCTTCCAGGGCGAAGAGCGGGCCGGTGCGGCCGAAGCCGGTGATCACCTCATCCACCACCAGCAGGACGCCGTACTCGCGGCAGACCTGGTGCATGGCCTTCAGCCAGCCGCGTGGCGGGACGATGATGCCGCCCGAGCCCTGGATGGGCTCACAGAAGAAGGCTGCCACGTTCTCCGCACCCAGACGCTCGATAGCCGCCCGCAGCGCTCTCACCGACTCTGCGATGATGGCTTCCTCGCTTGGGCCGGCAGGGTTGCGGTAGGGGTAGGGAGATGGGATGTGGTGCTGGAATGGCGAAGGGCCGTCGAAGTTGTCATGAAAGACGGGCAGGGCGGTCAGCCCCGATCCAATACTGGTGGAGCCGTGGTAGCCGCGTTCCAGGGCGATGAAATGCTTGCGCTGCGGCGCGCCGGTGACATTGTGGTAGTAACGGATAAAGCGCACGGCACTGTCGACGGCATCCGATCCACCAAGGGTGAAGTAGACATGATCGAGATCGCCCGGGGTGCGCTGGGCGATAGCCTCGGCGAAGCGGATGGAGGGCTCGCTGGCATAGTGGAAGTAGCCGGTGGCATACGGAAGTTGCCGCATTTGCCGGGCCGCCGCCTCGACGACACTGTCATGACCATAACCGATGTTGACGCACCATAGGCCAGAGAAGCCGTCGAGGTGTTCGCGTCCCTCGCTGTCGCGTAGATAGGCACCATTGCCGGATTCGAGGATCGTCGCTCCCCGCCGCTCGTGCTCGCTCCAGGAGACCACCGGATGTACCAGGTGTGCCCGATCCAGTCCGTCTAAATAGTCGTTCCCCATTCCGTGCCCTTCCCTCACTTGTGTCTGTGCTTATGTATGGATTGAGATGCCTGCATATTGTAGACAAAATAATGTTTGCAAAATACCTTAGTCAATATATCTTCTACGCTAAGGCGAAAAAATAAGAACGAGACAGGCAGGGTACCCCGTGAGAAGTCCTTCGCTTTATGTTTCTTCGCCCTGGAGGGGCTATGCCGGGCACTCGTCGTAGAGGTGCAGACCATCAAGACGCCGCGGACCACGTCGCTGTATATGAACCACCAGTGCGCGCCGCTGGACAACATCAAGGTGTGTCAGGCCTGGTTTCTTGACCTTCCCAGCATGGGAAGGTCTAGGTTTCTAAACATTGCCATGTTTCTTGACCTTCCCGCTATGGGAAGGTCTAGGTTTCTAAACATTGCCATCGCGGCACATTAGAGAAGCTTGGACCATGCCGACCAACCAAATCGGTATGCTCGGCGCCAACGTCAATCTGGCCACGGCAATGGTCGCCGTGAAAATGGTGACCGGGGCCATAATCCCGCAACGCCTGATGAGATAAAAAGAATAAGAACAAGAGAGGCAGGATGCCCCGCGAGAGGTTCTTCGCTACATGTGGCTTCGTACAATAACAAGCTAGAGGGATAGACAATGTTGAATGTTCGAAATTACCTGAAGGTGGCTCCCCCCTTTCTCAAAGGGGCGCTGGTCGCTGCGATGATCGGTCCGATGGCCTCTTCCGCCTTGGCAGCCTCCGACGGGAAGGTCGTCTTTGGCGAGCTTTTTACCCCGGCTTCGGGCTGGGCGCTGGAGACCATCGATTCCTACGTGCTGTCGCGTGCCGGTTGTCTGGAGGGGCTCACACGCATGGATTACGATGCCTCTATCAAGCCTTCGCTGGCCGAGTCCTGGGAGCAGGTGTCGCCGACGGTGTGGGAGTTCCAGTTACGCGAAGGAGTGTTGTTTCATGACGGCACCGCGTTGACACCGGAGGTGGTCAGCGATGCGCTCAACCGGGTGCTGAACGTGGCTTCTCCGCCGCGGGGGTTTCCTCCCAGTGTGATCGACTCCGTGGAGCCTTCGGGTGAGCGCGCCGTGCGTATCGTCACCAAGGGGCCGGATGTCTTTGTGCCCAACCGCCTGGCCAGCCCCAATACCGGCATCTTGTCACCAGAGGCATTCGGTAACGGCCGTATCAACCCAGTGGGGCACTGTACCGGGCCGTTCGAAATCGTTCGCGAGATTCCTCGTCAGGGCTTGGAGCTCAAGAGTAACGACGACTATTGGGACGGCGAGGTGCAACTGGCCGAAGCGGAGGTGCGCTACATTCCCGACGGGAAGGTGCGTTCCGTGATGGTGGAAACCGGGGAGATTCATATCGCTCGCCAGATACCGGCGTCGGCACTGGCGCAACTGGAGCGTTCGGAGTCGGTGGAGGTGAAAACCATCGAGGCGCCGCGGACCACCACGCTCTACCTCAACAATCGCGCCGCACCGCTGGACAATATGAAGGTTCGCCAGGCGATCCAGAGCGCCATCGATGTGGCGGGTATCGCCGAGGCGGTCTATGAGGGCTCGGTGAAACCGGCGGTGGGGCAGTTCTCACCGAACACGCCCTGGGCGCCGGAGAATGCAGCCGTGGTACCGCAAGACCTGGAGCGGGCCCGTCAACTATTGGCAGAGTCGGGCGTGCCGGCGAGCGAGCTGCAGTTCGAGCTTCTGGCCTATGTGGAGCGACCGGTACTGGCCGACCTCGCCGCCGTCATACAGTTCCAGCTTCAGCAGTTGGGTATGAAAGTGAATATTCGGGTGTCGGAATATGGCGCGATCGAGCCGCAGTTGCTCTCAGGCGATTTCGACATGGTCCTACTCTCGCGAGGTTACCTCACTGATGTTGCCGATCCGATTGGCACGTTGGCCGCGGATTACGGTTGTGACGGCAGCTACAACCTGGCCGGGTTCTGCGATCCGCAGGTGGACGCGCAGTTGGAGAAAGCGAGCGCCATGGTGAATGCCGAGGAGCGCAATGCCATCTATCGGGAAATTGCCGCACGCCTGCAGGAGGAGGCGGTGAATGTATTCCTGATCCACGAGACCATCAGCGAGGCGGTATCCAAGGACGTGGAGAACTACCAAGTGCATGCTTATGAGCGCACCGCCTTGCACAAGGACCTGAAGATCAACTCCCAGTAATGACTCCTGCAAGGAAACGCTGACTTATATCGTGAGCATGACAATCGGTCAGCGTTTCCTGAGCGGACATGACAATAATATAAAGGAGACTCCGATGAACAATTTGAGATTTCACCCGAAGTGCGTCCAATTCCAACCTTTGGTGCCTGACTTCCACAACCATCAAGTCGCAGATCTCGGTGAGTTGCCGCGACTGCCCGGAGTGTTGTGAAGGTGGTGCTGGGGCGATACATGGCATCACGTGGCTTCGATCCGGCCATGCCGGAACGGGGTTCATTCGGTCACTGGGAGGGCTGACAGCATGTTGATTTTCATATTGCGCCGACTCGCGGTGCTTATGCTGGCTCTATTGGTCGTATCGTTTCTGGTCTTCCTGATTCCCTACATAGGAGACACGGATCCGGTACGGGCACTGGCTCGGGCGCGCTTCGGTCGCCTGGATCTGGATGCGGCCGCCATCGAGGCGCTGCGCATCGAATTGGGAATGCACAAGCCGCTACTGGTGCAGTACCTGGACTGGCTGGGCAAGGCCGTCACCGGCGATTTTGGCAACTCGTACATGAGTCGTGAGCCGGTCATCGAGCAGGTCTGGTCGGCTCTCAAGGTGTCCATCGTGCTGACGCTGGCGGCGCTGGGCTTCGCCTTTGCCGTGGCCGTTCCTGTCGGCAGCATCGCTGCCCTGCGGCAAGGCGGCTCTCTCGACACTACGATCAAATCGCTTAGCCAGGCGTTTGTGGCAGTGCCGGAGTACTGGCTCGCCCCCATGAGTATCCTGGTCTTCGCTCTCTATCTGGGATGGTTGCCGTCGGCAGGCTGGCGGGGGGCGGAGTCGGTGATCCTGCCGGCACTGGCCCTGTCGCTGCGTCCCATGGGCTATTTCACCCAGGTCATGCGAGCGTCGATGACCGACGTGCTCAATTCACCTCATATCGTGGCGGCGCACAGCCGCGGCCTGAGCGTCCGACGTACGTTGATCGCCCATGGCCTGCGCAATGCCCTGTTGCCCGTGATCACGCTGTTCTCCATGTGGATGGCCGGGCTGCTGGGCGGTGCGGTCGTCATCGAGGTTATCTTCGCAGTGCCCGGCATGGGGCGGTTGGTCTATTCGGCGATCGTCAATGGCGATCTCCCGGTCCTTCAGGCAGGACTGGTCGCTATCGTCACCTTCGCGGTGCTGATCAATACGCTCACGGATCTGGCCTATACCGTTCTCAACCCGGTAGTGAGGTTCAACAATGCCGCAGCTTGATACCCCAATGTCCCCGGACAGTGTGCAGGGCCTGAGGTCCAGAATGGGCAACGTGCATATGGCGTGGTCCTTCCTCGTCCACCTCTCCCGGCACAACCGTACGCTATTGCTGGCCAGCATCGTGTTTGCCACGGTGATCGCCCTGTTGCTTCTCACGCCCTGGCTGGCTCTGCACGACCCTTCCAGCATGACACTCTCGGGTCGCTTCTCGGGCCCCAGTGCGGAACACTGGCTGGGGCTCGACCACCTGGGCCGGGACGTCTTCAGCCGTCTGCTCTACGGCGGTCAGTTCTCGGTCTCCATTACAGCCATCACCCTGGTGATCTCGGCCGTCGTTGGAACCTTGCTGGGCGTGATCAGTGCCAGGGCTGGTGGTGCCGTGGACGAATTCCTGATGCGCATCGTGGATCTGATGATCTCATTTCCGGATGTGCTGGTGGCACTGTTCCTGGTCGCCATCCTGGGGCCGGGCTATGGCACGCTGATCCTGGCGCTCGCTCTGACTGGCTGGACGCCCTTTGCGCGCATGACGCGCGGGTTGGCCCTGGAGATCAACTCCAAGGATTATATCCGGGCAGCGGAGATACTCGGCTGTTCTCGAATCTTCATTATTGTGTACCACGTGATTCCCAATGTCCTGAGGCCGCTCGCAACGATTGCTTTCCTGCGCTTCGGCCACAAACTGATCACGGTGGGCAGCCTCTCCTTCCTGGGGCTCGGGGTGCAGCCGCCCGACACGGATTGGGCCGCGATGCTCGCGGAGGCGCTGCCCTACCTGGATCGTGCCCCCGCCCTGGTGTTGATTCCCGGTCTGGCGATCTTCATTACCGCGCTGAGTGTCACCCTGATCGGGCAAGGCCTGGAGGCGCATATGGATGCAAAAATGAAGTGGCGTCATGATGACAAGTGATTGATATTTTTCTGATGATGAGGAGGGGCGCGCCATGATGAAGCTGCATGCGGGACCAAAACCCGTGGTTCGCTCGACCATGTCGAGCATGGTCACCGAACAGATTCGCAATGCCATACTATCCGGCGTCTATCCACCGGGCATGCAGTTGAACGAAAAGCTGGTCGCCGAAAGCTGTGGCGTCAGTCGCGGGCCGGTCAGGGAGGCTATCCAGCGCCTCCTGCAAGAGGGACTGCTAACCAGCGAGCCGCACCGGGGGGTTTTCGTACTGGAACTCACGGAAGACGATCTCGAGGACATCTATTTTACCCGTGATGCGGTGGAGCGCGCGGCATTGCGGCGTATTGTCCACTCCGGTCGAAGAGAGGAGCTTTCCGGCCGGCTCATGGCGATCGTGGAGTCCCTGAGACAAGCCGTCGAGCAGGAGGATTGGAGCGAAGTCGCCACTCTGGATATCCGCTTCCACTCCGAGCTGGTGAATGCCGCCGACAGCCAGCGGCTGTCCCGTCTGTATGCCACGCTCATGGCGGAAATGGGGCTCTGCCTCAAGCAGTTAATCGGGGTATATCGCGGACGTGGGCGGCTGATCGAAGAGCATGAGCTCTTGGCGAACCTGATAGCGAGCGGTGACGCGGAGCAACTCGAAAAAGCCATGGCCGAGCATCTTCAGGAGCCGGTCGAAACCATATGCAATGCTTGGGAAAAGGCGAGACAAACGTCCGCGCAAACGGCCGTCACAGACAGGTAGGGGCAGGAGCTGAGACGGCATAGTAATAAGATGTCAAATAGGCGTGGCTAGCCACAATCACCCGCATAATCACAATTCAGAGGGGTTCCAGGATGCTTGCCAATCAAACAACTCTGCAGCATCAGTTACGATCGGAGGTGTGTGCCCCGGTTCTCGAAGTCGAACATCTCACAGTCGGTGTTCCTGGCGTCGGCGCCATCATCAATGATTTGAACTTGACGATTCAGCGCGGTGAGGTCCTGGCCCTGGTCGGCGAATCCGGCTCTGGCAAGAGCATGACCGCGCGTAGCCTGATGCGCCTGATGCCCTCCGGCATCTCGATTCTCGAGGGATCGGTACGGGTTGGTGGGGAAGAGGTGCTCTCCCTGTCCGAGGACAGTTTCAATGAAATCCGCGGATCCCGGATTGCGATGCTGTTTCAGCAGCCACACGTGATGCTGGATCCGACCTGCACGGTCGGTGCCCAGGCCGGTGAGGCGTTGCATGTCCACCAGCATCTTTCCGCCGAAGAGGAGCACGAACGGGTCGTCCAGTTATTCCGCGACGTGGGGATCCCGGAGCCCGAAGAGCGGATGAAGTGCTATCCGCACCAGATGTCCGGGGGGATGGCGCAGCGCGTGATGATCGCCGCGGCACTGAGCGCCGAGCCCGACCTGCTCATCGCCGATGAACCCACGACCGCGCTGGACGTCACCGTTCAGGCGCAGATCCTCCAGCTACTGGATCGCAAGCGCCGGGAGAACAATCTTTCCATCCTGTTGATCACCCATGACCTCTCCGTCGTCTCGGCGATCGCCGACCGGGTGGCCGTGATGTACTCGGGAGAGATCGTGGAGCAGGGGACAACTGACGAGATCCTGCACAGCCCGAAGCACCCCTACACCCAGTCGCTGATTCACTGCTCACTCATGCAAGCCGATGAGTCGGGGCAACTGTATGCCATTCCCGGTAACCCGCCGGAACTGCTGTCGAAGATTCCGGGGTGCCGGTTCCGTTCGCGCTGTCAGGTCGCCGAAAAGTGGGGACACCCCGAAATCTGTTCGCGGCTCTCCCCGCCCATGGTCGAGCATGATGGCCCCGGCTGCTGTGCACGCTGCTGGGTCGGGGCATCAGATGATATGCAGGCCCAGGCCATCAGGATCTGTCAGTCCGACGTGGAGGGTAACCATGATGGCTGTTGAGACACGAACCGACCCCACGGCGCCGATTCTCCGCATAGCGGACGCGGTGAAATACTATCCGCTGCGTGGCGGTCTTCTACGCCGGCGCCGGCAGGTGCGATCCGTGGATGGCATCAGCCTCTCGGTGGCTCCGGGCGAATCCCTGGGGCTGGTGGGCGAGTCGGGCTGCGGCAAGAGCACGCTGGCTCGGCTGATTCTCGGCATGTCGTCACTGACATCGGGGAATATCGATATCGACGGTATCGACGTCTCGTCGGCCGGGGGGAGCGAGCGCAAGCGTCTGCGGCGTACCGTTCAACTTGTGTTCCAGGATCCTTTCAGTGCGCTGGATCCTCGCATGACGATAGGGCGCAGCCTGTATGCGCCGCTGTCCCAGAACCGGATCGGGACCCGGCCCGAGAGGCTGCAGCGGATCATCCGGGCCCTGGACGATGTCGGCCTGGATCCGAGCTTCATCAACCGCTTCCCCAGCCAGTGCTCCGGCGGTCAGCTGCAGCGGGTGGTGATCGCGCGTGCCCTGCTGCTCGAGCCGCAGGTGCTGGTGTGCGACGAGCCGACGTCGGCGCTGGACTCCTCCATGCGATCCCAGATTTTGAACCTCCTGGCATCGCTCAAGAAGCGCTACAACCTCACCCTGTTGATCATCTCCCATGACCTGCGCGTGGTGCATTATCTCTGCGAGCGAGTGGCCGTGATGTATCTGGGGCGCATCGTGGAAGTCGCCGAGAGCGAGGAGCTCTTCGAGAATCCGCTGCATCCCTATACCCGCTCGCTGATCAATTCCTCCATGCTCGAGGAGAAGGGGCTCGATGGGTGCACCATGGCACGTGGTGAGCCGCCGAGCCCGCTCGCCCCGCCGCCGGGCTGCAGTTTCCATCCTCGCTGTCCGATTGCCAGGCCAGAGTGCAGCCGTGCCCTCCCGGAGCTGATCGCCACCAGTGAGGGGCACCAGGTCCGCTGCCCCTACCACGCCGCCGATTCGCAGGAGAGTGGCCCTGCCAGTCGTGCAGACATGGCGGCAGTGGGTTCCGGTTAGCGACACCGATCATGTTCGAGCCGCTGCGTGACTGGCGATACCGACGTTTGTTCTCTGCCCAGTGCATCGCGCTGCTGGGCACCGGCCTGACCACCATCGCGCTGGCACTGCTGGCTTTCGAGTTGGCGGGGGAGAGGGCAGGGGTGGTCATGGGCACGGCGTTGGCCATCAAGATGGGGGCCTATGTCGTCGTCGCACCGCTGGCTCAGGCCTTCGCCGAACGCCTGCCACGGCGCCAGGTGCTGATCCTGCTGGAGCTGCTGCGTGGGGTCATGGTGCTTGTGCTGCCCTTCGTCACCGAGGTGTGGCAGATCTACGTGTTGATCTTCGCCCTGCAGTCGGCATCGGCGGCCTTCACGCCGACGTTGCAGGCCACCATCCCCGCCGTGCTGCGTGAGGAGCGGCTCTATGTCAAGGGGCTTGCCCTGACACGGCTGGCGCACGACCTGGAAAACCTGATGAGTCCGCTACTGGCGGCCTATCTGTTGACCCTGGTGTCCTTCAACCTGTTGTTCGTCGGCACGGCTGTGGGGCTGTTCGCTTCGGCCGCGATCATCGCGATGACGGCACTTCCCTACTTTGAACGTGCTCAGGATCGTGCCTTTGCCACCCGTGCGCTGCGCGGGGTCAAGATTTTCCTCAATACTCCCAGCCTGAAAGGGCTCACCGCCATCCACTTCGCCATCGCCGCGGGTGGCGCCATGGTGGCGGTGAATACCGTGATTTACGTGCAGAGCGTCTTGGGGCTGGGCCAGCGTGATGTAGCGCTAGTCATGGCGTGTTTCGGTGCCGGCTCCATGAGCGTGGCGTTGCTGGTGCCGCACCTGCTCAATCATGTGAAAGACCGGACCATCATGCTGGTGGGGTGCCTCATCACGGTGGTTGCGCTGGGCATCGGGGCATTGGCCCCTCAGACCTTGTGGAGTTTGTTGCTGCTGTGGCCACTGCTGGGTGCTGCTCTGGGAGCGGGTGTGACCACGGCAGGGCGGGTATTGCTCCACTCGTCCAGGGAAAGTGACCGCCCGGCCGTCTTCGCGGCACACTTCTCCATTGCTCATGCGGCTTGGCTAGTGACTTATCCCACTGCCGGCGTGGTGGGCGCTTGGTTCGGTCTGGAATCTGCCTTCCTGGTGCTAGGTATACTGGCGTTGCTGGGAACTTTGCTGGCCATGCGTGCATGGCCAGCGAGACTGGCCGTCACGGTAGAGCATGTGCACGCGGATCTGCCTTTGGATGACCCGCACCTGGTGGATGCCCAAGGGCAGCGTCATTCCCATCCTATCGTGATCGATGACCTGCATGGCACTTGGCCAATGGCAGGTGGCAGAGTGGAACGTCTATAAAAAGGATATTGGGCTATAGCTAAGACCGATCTGCGAAGAAGCTGGAATAATGCGGGAGCAAAGCTCCCGCTAATCAACAAGTCCGCTGAAGCACAAGATTCTGTCAGAACTCGGATACCTTACCCCAGGCTCCTTGGTTCAGGCGGGCAAGCTTGTACTGGCTATGTTCCACAAAGGGCGTCTTGCCGGTGGACAGTTCGGCGATCAGTCGGCCCGCACCGGGCCCGATGCCGAAACCATGACCGGAAAAGCCGGCGGCCAGTATGAAACCGGGCAGATTCGCCGCTTCGTCGATTACCGGCACACCGTCGGGGGTGCTGTCGATATAACCCGCCCAGCCCGCCTGCACGGGTACCGTGCCAAGAGCGGGTAGTAGGCGCCGTGCACGAGCCAGTATTTCACGCAGTGTTCCTTCCGATGGGCGCGGGTCGAGGATACGCATACGTTCCATCGGGGTGGGGCGGTCGAGCGCCCATTTTCTGCATGTCTCGTGACCGGACAGCCAACCCTGCAGATCACCAGGTGAGAGAATCCGCCAGCGTTTGGCGAACATTGGCAGAAACCTCGTTGCGAACCGCAGCTGCTGGGGGGTCAGATCCACATTGGCCCGTCCCGAAACCGCCAGGGTATAGCCGCCGTCGCCGCGTCGGGTGACCGATAACTCTGCCGTGTGCAAAGCATCGGGCAGACCTTTGGCGCCTGGCATGACCGAGAGAATGGAGGAGCGGACCGATGCCTGCGGAAATCGGATGCCGAGCTGGCGGCAGAAGGACGAGGCCCAGGCACCGCCGGCCATCACGATCTGAGTAGTTTTGATCACCCCTTTCTCGGTAATCACCCCCGATACCCGTCCGGCTTCGGTCTCAATGCCGCGTGCAGCGCAGAACTGATGCACGGTGCCACCATGCTTGAGGATGCCCTTGGCAATCAGAGGCGCAGCCCGTGACGGATCGGCAATGCCGTCGGAGGGTGAAAACACCCCGCCTTTCCATGGCTTGCCGGTCGCTTGACCGCGCTCCGTTGCCTCGGCAGCACTCAACATGTGCGTCGTGACCCCCTGGGTGATCGCGAAATCGCGCCATCTGGCCCAGCCATCCAGCTCGGCTTGGTTGTCCGAGAGGTAGAGCAGTCCGCAACGGCGGAAACCGAGGTCCTCGCCGAGGTCGATGGTAATCTCTTCCCAGAGTTCGAGGCTCTTGGTCGCCAACGGCAGTTCGCGCGCGTCGCGGTTCTGCTGGCGGCACCAGCCCCAGTTTCGGCTGGATTGTTCGGCGCCTACGCGGCCCTTCTCGACCAAGGCGACGCTCAGACCCTGGCGCGCCATGAAATAGGCGGCACATACGCCGACGATGCCCCCGCCGATGACGACCGCATCGGCGCTTTTTGGCAGGTCAGGCGTAGACGGAATTGTGATCAACGGAGCCGGCATAGGGGTCTCCTGGCCTGGCTATCAATTGTTATACCGCTTCGGAGCGAAGAATACCGCCACGCTGCCAAAGCGGTTACCTGCGTCAATGCTCTATTTGTCCGTTCAGCTCAGTAGTTCGCCGAAACGGTCGAGCGTTACACCGGGGCGCAAGTGGTGCAATGACGGCATGACGAGCATGCATTGTTTCAGGCGAGATTGCCCTGGCACAGATATTTGGTCGCCATGTAATCATCGAGGCCGTAGCGCGAGCCTTCGCGTCCGTAGCCCGACTCCTTTATACCGCCGAAGGGGGCCGACTCGGCGGCGAGGGCGCCTTCGTTGATGCCGACGAGCCCGGTTTGCAGCCGCTCGGCGAGGCGCCAGAGGCGGGCGACATCGCGGGAGTAGAAGTAGGCGGCCAGACCGTAGGGCGTGTCGTTGGCCGCGTCCACGACTTCCTCCTCATCCCGGAAGCGGAACAGGGGGACCACCGGGCCGAAGGTCTCGTCCTGCGCCAGTTCCATTTCGTGGCTGGCATCGCCGAGGACGGTGGGGGCGTAGTAGTTCGGCCCATTGGTATCGCCGCCGCTCAGGCGCTGGCCGCCCGTCAGCAGACTGGCGCCGCGGGCCAGGGCGTCCTGCACGTGACGTTCGATCTTGTCGACGGCTCGGGCGTTGATCATCGGGCCGATCTGGCTGTCATCGCGATCGCCGGGACCGACGCGAAGCGATTGGACGCGGGCCACCAGCTTGTCGGCGAAGGCCTCGTAGACCGAGTCCTGGACATAGACCCGGTTCGGGCTGACGCAGGTCTGGCCGCCGTTGCGGAACTTGGCAGCCATCAGGCCCTCGACCGCTGCATCGAGGTCGGCATCCTCGAATACGATGAAGGGAGCATTGCCGCCGAGTTCGAGCGAGAGGCGCTTGAGCGTGGGCGCCGAATCCCGGGCGAGCAGCTTGCCGACCGCCGTCGAGCCGGTGAAGGTGATCTTGCGTACCCGGGCATCGTCCAGCCAGGCGCCCACGACCTCGGATACCTGTTCGCGCGAGGACGTGACGATATTCAGCACGCCAGCCGGCAGCCCGGCTTCCTCTGCCAGTGCGACCAGCGCGAGAGCGGTCAGGGGCGTATCCTCGGCCGGCTTGGCGACAACGGTACAGCCGGCGGCGAGTGCCGGTGCGATCTTGCGGGCGATCATCGCCAGCGGGAAGTTCCAGGGCGTAATCGCGGCCACCACCCCGACCGGCTCCTTGGTGACCAGCATTTTCTTGCTGCGCACCGGCGCGGGGATGATGTCCCCGTAGCCGCGTACCGCTTCTGCCGCGAACCAGTCCACGTAGGAGGCGCCGTAGGCCACTTCTCCGCGCGCTTCCGACATCGGCTTACCCTGCTCGCGGGAAATCAGTCGCGCGAGATCCTCGGTATGTTCCAGGATCAGTGCATGCCAGCGTTTGAGGAACTGCGCACGTACCGCTGCCGGCTGCTGACGCCAGGCGTCGAACGCCCGGTGTGCCGCGACAGTGGCTGCCTGTGCATCTGCTGCTGTGCTGTCGGCAACGGCCGCGATGGCTTCACCAATCGCCGGGTCGCAGACGGGGTAGCTTGCGCCACCGACACTGCTACACCATTGCCCGCCGATAAAGTTATTGGAGCGCAGGAGGTCGGGACGATCGAGATTGAGAGCCATGTCTGCTGCCTTGTAATGTCGGATGGAGTCGATGCTGGGCGGCGGAATGTCGCTGCCTCCGGTTTCAGCCCGGTCGTGAAGGCCGTGGCGTTGACACTATGGTAGGCATTTCCACTCGATCGGGGCTGTCGAAATGAAGTGTTTAAATCGCAGGATCGTGCGTTTTTCAGGGGGGATTCGGAAGCTTATGCCGTGACCGGGTCGGTGAGGGGGAGCCCGTCGTATCGCATATTCACTCATTGGTGCTGAGCAGGTTTTCGATCGGGTAGTACTTCTTGACGATGGGTGATTTGATCACGATAAAGCTGAAATATTTATCGATGCCGATGCGCTGCTCGAGCAGATCTTCCATGATGCTCTGGTAATGGACGACATTGCGGGTCAGGAACGTCAACTGATAATCGAAGCCGCCGCTTACCAGATGACACTCCATGACTTCGTCCACCTTGCGAATATAGGACTCGAACCGGGAGAAATCCTCGAGCCTGTGATCGGCCAGGGTAACCTGGGCGAAGACCCTCTGGATGCTGCCCAGCTTTTCGAGCTGTATATTGGCGCTATAGTCGGTGATGTACCCCGCCTTCTCGAGGCGTTTGACGCGGGTCAGACAGGGACTGGGGGAGAGGCCGACGGCATCGGCCAGGTCGACATTCGAAATTCGACCGTGGCGCTGTAAATGGCTCAGAATACGTATATCGAGGCGATCCAGTTTAGGTGCGCTGCTCATCGAGAACTCCGCTCGGTTCGGTCGATCAGACAGATAGTAACAGGTGGTAGTGCGACGCACCATTAACCGGGTGGGGGGCGTCGCTCACGACCGTTATCGCAGCGCGCGTGCGCTGTAGCAAGTGCAATACCGCAAGCGCTACGGCATCGATGATGGCATGACAGCCGGGCGATGCGGCAGACTCAGTAACCACGCTCGCGGTCCACCAAGCCGACCAGCGGCAACCCTTCGCGGTGACGGCGGATGTTATCGAGCACGGCCTCAGCGGACGTATCCGGCTGGGTCATGCTGGCGATATGAGGCGTCAACATGATGCGTGGGTGCTGCCAGATAGGATGATTCTGCGGCAACGGTTCGACGCGACAGACATCGAGAATCGCTGCCGAGAGCTGGTTGCTATCAAGGGCGTCCAGCAGGTCGGCCTCGACCAGGTGATCGCCTCGTCCGAGATTGATCAGAACGGCGCCTTGCGGAAGCTGCCGGAACAGCTGACGCGAAAGAATGCCACGGGTCTCGGCAGTCAGCGGGAGTAGGCATAGCAGGATATCGGTACGCGCAAGGAAGTCCTGCAGTCCGTCTTCGCCGGCGAAGCATTCGATGCCAGGCATGTCTTTCTCGGAGCGGCTCCAGCCTGCGCATTGGAAGCCGAAGCCGTGTAGTTTCTCGAGCACCGCTTTGCCCAGGACGCCCATGCCAAGCACCCCGACACGCCGCGAGCTCGCAGTGCGGACCTGCATCGGCTTCCAGACGCCCTCGCGTTGTTGGGCGGCATAGGTAATCCAGTCGCGATGAGCGGCTAGTACGGCCAGCGTCGCATATTCGACCATGCCGGCGACCAGACCGGCTTCGACCATGCGTACGATCGGTATATGGGCCGGTATACTGGAGAGGTCGAACTGATCGACACCGGCCCCAATCGAGAACACCAGTTCCAGATTGGGAAAGGTATCGGCAAGGTTTTCCGGCGGCTGCCAGGCGGCTAGATAGCGAACCTGGGTCGAGTCGCCGGTAGATGGCCATATATGAAAATCGATCTCCGGTGCCTGTGCCGCGAACAGTTCTGCCCAGCGGGCGCCGCGGACTGGCTCGGACTTGTAGAGAAAACTCATCTCTCATTGTTCCTTACTAAGGGACTCGTTAATAGCCTGATTGAGGATGTGGCACGCAGGCACCACCAACTAGGACGTTCTTGCTTGATGGCAGGGATTGGCCGCAATTCGGCAGGGACCTTCGCAGAAGAGGGTTGAAGCGCAGATGGTGTCGGTGTCATTCAGCTTTCCGGCACAAAATTCGGTGGGTGATAACGTGCAATCCTATCGCTCAAATCCGGCAGGCTGCTAGCCGAGGGTATGGCCCGCGAGTGCAAACGTGTAGACCCCGGTATCGTCCCGTGGACTTGGCTCACGGGACATCGTTGTCACCCTGTCAAACTCCGATAGGCCGCAATGGTTGAGGAAGTCCGTGAATCCGCCCATGGTCTGGGCCGTGTCGACCCGGAGAAAGCTTCCTGCATGAGCCGCCACATGGGGAGCGGTCAGGGCGATGGCGTCGGCGGCATCGCTCGCGACAACCGGACCTACGACATGGCCGCGGCCGAACTTGCGGCACAGCGCAAAGCCGGCCATGCCCCCGTCGCGCATCAACACCGTGCCGTTGGAGCGGTCGAGAAGCGCAGCAAGAATGGTGGTTCTGTCCGCTCCGAAGGCGGCTTTGTCGAGCTGGGCCATGTCAACCAGATCCGTTGCGGCAAGCGTGCGAATCTGCGCGCCGGCCGGCATTGGGACCTCGCCGGGCTCGACCGCCTCGCCCTGATGCTGGTGAACCACCGCAACAGGTTTGAACGCAAGGGATTCGTAGAGGCGATGGGCTGCCTGGGGCGCATTCAATTGGATGTAGCGGCCGCTGCACTCTCGCATCACATGTTCCATCAGCCAGCGTCCGGCTCCCAAGGCCTGGAGCCGCGGCGATGTGATGACCATTCCGATGGTGACGAAATCGTCCCCCATCGGAAACCACATCGCCGAGCCGACGATCCGGCCGATTTTGTCGCAACCGACATAGCCCTTTCCGAGTTGCAGCAGCAGGCGCCAATCGTCGGGTCGGTGCGGCCAGCCGACACCGACCGACAACTGATGCAGCTTGTCGATATCGGCTTCCTGAATGTCTCTTATCGTCAGCTCGTAGGTCTGCAGGCGCTTTGACATCTCGTTGGACACTGACATGACTTCCTCGACGAGTTCTTTTCTGGGACTGCCTGGCTGGCGTAGCAGCACCGGTGATCGGCTATGGTGTACGGCTGGCACTGATGGCGATGTGTAAAAGGTTCCACCGTGGGGATTTTAGTCTGGCATTGGAGACGCACCAATACTAGGACGTTCTTGCCGGGGTGGTGAGAGATAGCCGGGCAATCGATAGCCGCTGCTTTCTGTGCGGCAGTTTCTGCCGTGCGGCGGATCGAATACCAATGTTTCTGTGCTCGGGTGAGGTGAAATCGAGGCAAAGTCGCTCTCCAAGGGTGGTGTAATTGTTCCAAGAGCAGGCCTGTTCCGAGCAGGGTTCTGGCAGGAGGGCCTCTTCAGTATTCAGTCAATCCGGGCAAGCGGAGTTCGGATAAACACCAACCCATGGATAAGCGGAGTATACCGAGATGACCACTTTGAGGCCTAAATACATTAGCTTCGACTGCTACGGCACGCTGATCAATTTTCAGATGTCCCCTACGGCGCGCGAAATTTTCGCCAATCGCATCGCCGCGGCTGACATGGATCAGTTCACCCGCGATTTCGCGGCCTATCGGCTCGACGAAGTCCTCGGCGACTGGAAGCCCTACGACCAGGTGGTGTGCAACGCCGTGCAGCGTACCTGCAAGCGCTGGGGCATAGAATACCGCGACAACGAAGGCATGAAGTTCTATGACGCCATCCCGAGTTGGGGGCCGTGGCCGGATGTGCCGGACGCGCTGGCCAAGCTGGCCAAGGAGTATCCGCTGGTGGCGCTGACCAATGCGATGGACGAGCAGATCCCGCACAATATCGAGAAGCTGGGCGCGCCCTTCCATCGTGTCTATACCGCCCAGCAGGCGCAATCCTACAAGCCGCATATGAAAGGCTTCGAGTACATGCTGGACATGCTCGGGTGTGGGCCGGAGGACATCCTGCACGTCTCGTCGAGCCTGCGCTACGACCTGATGACGGCCCACGACATGGGAATCAAGAACAAGGTTTTTGTCGCCCGAGGCCATGAGCCGTCGACTCCCTACTACAACTATCACGAGATTAGCGATCTCGGCGGTCTGCCGGCACTGGTCGGGCTCTGATCGCGGCCTGAGACACAACCTGGCGCGGGCACTGAGGTCTTCGCTGCAACTGTGCCCGTTTCCGGTCGCACGGGAGATTCCGGTGACTTTGGTTGGAGAGTGCTGAGCATGAACGTGAATCGGAAAAGCTCACCTGCATGGCATGACTGCGACTCTGTGATCGACGGGACGGGAGCCGAGGAAGACGCGGCGCTGGCGATCGCGATGGCCAAGCAATATATCGATGAGAATTTTCGCGAGTCGATCAACCTCGACGATCTGGCGGAACGTGTAGGCATGACGCGTTTCCGCCTGGCCAAGAAATTCCGTCAACGTGTCGGGGTTTCCCCCTATCGTTATGTCAGTCAGGTACGGGTCTGGCAGGCGCAGTCGTTGATGGAGCAAGGGCAGCGACCGACGGAGGTTGCCAGCGAGGTCGGCTTTTTCGACCAAAGCCATTTGGCGAGGCACTTCAAACGCCTGTGTGGAATGACGCCGCGTCAGTACAGAACACGCTGCATGCAAGCCGCAGCTCAATAAGTTCCGTACGCGCCATTCGGCTCCACCGTATTCGGGAATCTGAAACGTCAGCAAGTAATCCCCGGCATCATACATGAGTGAAGTAAAGGTTTATCTGGTCGATCCGCAGTTCGAATGCCCGGCCGAGGAGATGTGCGCCGGCATCTTGTTTCGCTGGCTTTGCGCAATTCGGCGGAAAATAGGCCTGATCTGGACGAGTACGGCACAACTGACATCGCCGGGCAACTTACACTGATGTCAAATGAACGGCAAAGGTGCGGTGGGTGGTCTGCCGGCCTTGGTAGGTCTCTGATTAGACAAAGACATAACTGAATAAACAAAGACATGTAGGCAATCAAAAGGAACCGCGATGTCATCCGCGAGCACAGCAGTTCACATCCAGTATCGCTCCATGCTGGAAAGCGACTTCCCGGCAGCGCACGGCCTTTCCCAGGCGGTGCACTGGCGGCACCGGCCGGAAGACTGGCAGCTTCTGCACCACCTTGGTAGCGGCTTCGTGGCGGAGTGCGACGGCGACGTGATCGGTACCGCGTTGTGGTGGTCCCACGGCGACGACTATGCGTCGCTCGGCATGGTCATCGTCTCGCCGGAGGCCCAGGGGCGGGGCATCGGGGGCGAGCTGATGAATCGGCTGCTCGAGGCGATCGGCGAGCGCAACACCCTGCTCCACGCCACACCGGCCGGGCAGCCCCTCTACGAAAAGCTCGGTTTCGAGGTGTTCGGCCAGGTCCACCAGTACCAGGGCACGGTCGCTCCTCGCGTGCCCGTCGCACCGCCACAGGGCACGCGCCTGCGGGCCGCTGAAGCGGGTGATGGCGCCGCGCTGGCGGAGCTGGCCTCCCGCGCCGCCGGCATGGTGCGCACACGGGTCGTAAACGAGCTGCTGCGCACCGCTGAAGGCGTCGTCATCGAGGACGATAACAGTAATCCGGTCGGCTTCGGCATCCTGCGCAGCTTCGGACAAGGCGACATCATCGGTCCGGTGGTCGCTCCCGATGCGGAGCACGCCCGCGCACTGCTCAGCCACCTGGCTGCGAAGCGCACCGGCTCCTTCGTGCGTATCGACATGTCCGATGAGCACGGACTGGATTCCTTGCTGAGCGAGCTAGGGCTAGCGCACGTCGATACTCCGGTGGCCATGGTTTGGGGCGAGGCCCCACAGGCGGACCCCGGCATCCACCAGTTTGCCATCGCCAGCCAGGCGTTTTTCTGAGCCCGTTCCCCGGCATCTTGTTTCGCTGGCTTTGCGCAATTCGGCGAAAAATAGGCCTGATCTGGACGAGAACGGCACAACTGACACCGCCGGGCAATTTACACTGATGTCAAATGAACGGCAGAGATGCGGTGACATGTCAGAGCAAACTAACGAGACAGTGGAGGCGAGCGCGCCGGAGCTGGCACGGTTCACTTCCGCGCACCTGCAACAGGCGTTGGGGCTGTCGTCCGAGTTGGGTTGGCCCTATCGGCTGGAGGATTGGGCTTTCGCCCAGGGGCTGGGAGAGGGCTGGGTGCTCGAGCAGGCTGGCAGGCTGATCGGTACCGCCATGCGATGGCAGTACGGTCATGCCTTCGCCACGCTCGGCATGATCATCGTCGCGAACGAGGCCCAGGGGCGTGGATATGGTGCACGCCTATTCGACGCGCTTCTGGAAGACGCAGGGCCGCAGACCCTGCTGCTCAATTCCACACAGGAGGGGCTGGGGCTCTATAGTCGCCGCGGGTTCCTGCCCATTGGAGAGGTGCACCAGCATCAAGGTGTGCCTGTGCCGGGATTGCCCTCCCCGGAGTTGGGCTGGGTCCGGGCCGCCGAGGTCAGCGACCTGCCAATGATCGATGAGCTGGATAGCGAGACGGTCGGTATGCCGAGGGGCTGTCTCTTGCAGTGTCTGGCGCAGACAGGGCGGTTGAGCGTCATTGCCCGCAACGGTGTCGTGACGGGTTACGCCGCCTGCCGACGCTTCGGCCGCGGCCATGTGATCGGTCCTGTGGTTGCGGAAGATGCCACGCACGCACAGGTCCTCATAGAGGACGCCATCTCCAAACTGCCGGACACCTTTATACGGGTGGACATTCCGGCCAGCTCCGACCTCGGTTCATGGCTGGAAACAAGAGGCTTGAAGCGCGTTGATACGGTGACGGCCATGGTGCGGGGAACGCCACCGCAGCCCTCTGGGGACGCCCGGCTCTTCGCACTTTGCAGTCAATCATTAGGTTAGGAGCACTCCAAATGAACAGCGTTACGTCTCAGTCGCCTCTCGCCCAAGGGGCAGAACCCAGAGATTCGTTGGAGAACTTGCCTTCGTCAGCGTTCGTCGAGGCTGGACAATGATGGCGACCGACATGATCGACGACCTGTTGCCCGAGTTGGTCGCGCTGAGGCGCGACCTGCACACGCATCCGGAGCTGGCCTTCAAGGAAGAGCGCACTGCCGGCATCGTCGCGGCGGAGTTGCACCAGCTCGGGCTCGAGGTGCACGAAGGCATCGCGGGCACCGGTGTGGTCGGCACGCTGCGGCACGGCCAGGGCACACGCAGCATCGGTCTGCGCGCCGACATGGACGCATTGCCGATCACCGAACAGTCGCGTCTCGCCCATGCGAGCCGTAACGCCGGCGTGCATCACGGCTGCGGCCACGATGGGCACACCGCGATGCTGCTCGGCGCGGCGCGACACCTCGCGCGCACGCGTCGCTTCGATGGCACGGTGCACTTCATCTTCCAGCCCGCCGAGGAAGGGCACGGCGGTGCGCGCGTGATGGTCGAGCAGGGCCTGTTCGAGCGCTTTCCTTGCGATGCCGTGTATGCCCTGCACAACTGGCCGGACCTGCCGCTCGGCCACGCGCAGACGCGCGTTGGTCCGATAATGGCGGCGGCCGACCGCTTCGATATCGTGTTGCGTGGCCGCGGTGGCCATGCGGCGCAACCGCACCTCACGCCCGACGTGCTGCTGGCCGCAAGCCAGCTCGTCGGGCAGCTGAACACCATCGTCGCGCGGCGCATCGATCCGGCAGAGTCGGCGGTGTTGTCGGTCACGCACGTGAGCGGCGGGGCAAGCCACAACGTGCTGCCGGCCGAGGTGGCCTTGACCGGCACGGTCCGCAGCTTCGACCCTGCGGCGCAGGACCGTATCGAGGGCGCGCTGCGCGACGCCGTGGCAGGTATCGCCCTCGCGCACGGTGTCGAAGCCGATGTGAACTATCTCCGCTACTATCCGGCAACGGTGAACAGCGAGGCCGAAGCGCTGCTGGCGATCGAAGCGGCCGCATCCGTGGGGCTGCAGGCGAGCCTCGCGGCGCGGCCGGCGTTCACGTCGGAGGACTTCGCCTTCTTCCTGCGTGAGCGGCCGGGTGCTTACCTCTGGCTCGGGCAGGGGGGGGGGTGTGCGCTGCACCATCCCTGCTACGACTTCAACGACGAAGCGTTGCCGCTTGGCGTGCGCTGGTTCTGTACGGTTGCGGAACGCGCATTGGCGCCTGCCTCTTCCGAACCGACCTCAAAATGAACACTGCTACACCGTCCGCTGTGCACAGCGGTTAGACAGGCGGCCGATAGCCGCTCGGTGACGTCACAGCCTCGTTCGCAACTCCCGGCATCTTGTTTCGCCAGCTTTGCGCAATTCGGCGGGAAGTATGTCTGAGCCAAGGGAGAACGGCACAACTGGGATCGCCGGGAAACTTACACTGATATCAAATAACGGCAGCGATGCGGTGGCTGCTGAGACTGAGACCGGCGACAAAGCGAGGATCTTATGCAACTCAAGTCGTACTGGCTGGATACCGCCCCCGCATTCACCGGCGTCTCGAAGGAGCCGGTGGCGGGCAAGGCGGATGTGGTCGTCGTCGGGGGCGGGCTCACCGGCTCTTCGGCCGCGCTGGCCCTGGCGAAGAAGGGCGCGCGCGTCGTGCTTTGCGAGGCGGAGACCGTGGGCAGCGCCGCATCAGGCCGCAACGGCGGCATGTGCAACAACGGTTTCGCCCAGGACTACGCCGCCATGTCGGCGAAGCTGGGCGTGGAAACGGCCAACCGCCTCTATCGCGCCTTCGATGCGGGGGTGGACACGGTGGAGCGGCTGGTGCGGGAAGAGGGCATCGACTGCAGCTTCGCGCGCACGGGCAAACTCAAGCTGGCCGCGAAACCCGAGCACTACGACAAGCTGGCCCGCACCCAGGAGTTGCTCGCCGCCCAAGCGGATCCCGACACGCGCATGGTGTCTCGCGCGGACCTGCCGAGCGAGGTGGGCTCGCAGCGCTACTACGGCGGCATGATCTTCGAGAAGGGTGCCGGCATGCATGTCGGACGCTACGTGACGGGCCTGGCGGAGGCCGCGGCCCGTCGCGGCGCACAAATCCATCAGCACACGCCCGTCATGGGGCTGCGCGCCCTGCCCGGCGGGGGCCACGAGGTCACCACACCCCAAGGACGCATCACCGCGTCTCAGGTGCTGCTCGCCAGCGGTACTTCCCAGGTGGGCCCGCTGGGCTGGATCCGACGCCGTATCGTGCCGGTGGGGGCCTTCATTATCGTGACCGAGCCGCTGCCGGTCGAGGTGCTGGACCGGCTCCTGCCGACCCGGCGCATGACGGTGGACACCAAGAACCTGGTGAACTATTGCCGGGTGACCCCGGACAACCGCTTGCTTTATGGAGGGCGCGCCCGCTTCGCCGTCTCCAATCCGAAGTCGGATGCCGAGAGTGGCGCTATCCTGCGCAAATCCATGGTCGAGATGTTCCCGGAACTGGCCGACGTCCGGATCGACTATTGCTGGGGCGGCATGGTGGATATGACCCGCGATCGCCTGCCTCGGGCCGGTGAGCGCAACGGGATTTTCTATTCCATGGGTTACAGCGGCCACGGCACGCAGATGTCGACCTACATGGGGACGGTGATGGCCGAGGTGATGGACGGGCGCACCGAGCTTAATCCGTGGAAAGACTTCGACTGGCCGGCCATTCCCGGTCACTTCGGCCCCCCCTGGTTCTTGCCCATCGTGGGCGCCTATTTCCGTCTCAAGGATCGATTCCTATGATCTCACCCATCGCCCATCTCAGGAACGCGGACCGTCTCGATCGCATGTTCATCGACGGCGAGTGGACCTTACCCGAACTCTTGACCCGAACCGGTGTCATCGACCCCTCGACGGAGGAGTCCGTCGCCGAGATCGCCCTGGGCAGCAGCACGGATGTCGACACGGCGGTGGCCGCGGCGAAGCGCGCGTTCGCAGGCTGGGCCGCCACCTCGCCCGAGAGCCGGGCCCAGTTTCTGGATCGCATCCACGCCCTGATCCTCGAGCGCGCGGAACTGTTCGCCCATGCCCTCTCGCTGGAAATGGGTGCACCCATCGGCTACGCGCGCAGCACTCAGGTGAAGCTTGCGGCGGAGCACATCCGCGTGGCGCGGGACAATCTGGCCACCTATCCCTTCGTCACCCATCGCGGCACCACGGCCATCCGGCGCGAGCCGATTGGGGTATGCGGCCTGATCACTCCCTGGAACTGGCCGCTCTACCAGATCACCGCCAAGGTGGGCCCCGCCCTGGCGGCGGGGTGTACGGTGGTGCTCAAGCCCAGTGAGCTGTCACCCCTGAGTGCCCTGCTCTTCGCCGAGGTGGTGCAGGACGCCGGCCTTCCGGCGGGCGTCTTCAACCTCATCAACGGTGATGGTCCCGGGGTCGGCGCGGCCCTGTCGGCCCATCCCGACGTGGACATGATCTCGCTGACCGGCTCGACCCGGGCCGGTGTCCTGGTGAGCCAGGCGGCCGCCCCGACGGTGAAACGGGTGGCTCTGGAACTCGGGGGCAAGTCCCCCAACGTCATCCTGCCGGATGCGGACCTGAGCCGTGCCATCGCGCCCGGCGTGGCGGCCGCTTTCCGCAACCTCGGGCAGTCCTGCAGCGCGCCAACGCGCATGATCGTGCCCCGCCAGCACCTCCAGGAGGTGGAGCGTCTCGTGTGCGAGGCGGTATCCGGGATGGTCGTCGGCGATCCGTGCTCGGAGGCGACGACCCATGGCCCCCTGGCCAACCGCGCCCAGTTCGAGCGGGTGCGGGAGATGATCGACGTCGGAATCGCCGAAGGCGCACGGCTCGTGTGTGGCGGCCCTGGCCGACCCGAGGGTCTGACCCGGGGCTTCTACGTCCGTCCCACCGTCTTCTCCGAGGTGCGGTCCCGAATGAGGATCGCTCAGGAGGAAATTTTCGGGCCGGTCCTCTGTGTCATTCCCTATGACAGTGTCGATGAGGCCGTGGCGATCGCCAACGACACCATCTACGGCCTCGGCGCCCATGTCCAGAGCGGGGATCTCGAGACCGCACGGTCCGTGGCGGCGCGGATCCGCTCCGGTCAGGTCCACCTCAACTACCCGGCCTGGGACCCCAACGCGCCCTTCGGTGGGTACAAGCGTTCGGGAAACGGCCGCGAATACGGCATCGAGGGCATGGAAGAGTATCTGGAAACGAAAGCCGTCGTCGGCTTCCAGCAGGCCTGACGACCACGACAGCCCCGGCGCAATGCCATTCACCAACGACATCATTTTCACTTGCGATCAGGCACGGGAGCCATCATGACCACAGCCGTAATGCTACATCGCGCCGACGGCGCCCCCCTCACCACCGCATTCCGCAAGACGCCCTTCGGGGAGGCGGACCCCTTCGCGCCGCATCGTGAAATTGCCTGGGAGGGACCGGAGGCGATGGCCGCGGGCCGTGTCAGCTTCGCGGGAGAGCTCGAAGTTTCGAGCTTCCCGCACACCGAAACCATCGTGGTCGTCGAGGGCGAGCTGACGCTGACCGAAACCGGCGCGGAGCCGTTGGTCGTCGGTCCCGGCTGGGGGGTCGTGGTGGGTCGTGGAACCGACGTTCAGATCCGGGCCCAGGCCGGCACCCGCTTCGTGTTTTGCGCGGCCGCCGGGGATGCTTCACCGATGCCTGGCCTCACCTCGCTCCGTCCAGACGCCAACTTCAAACCATCCGCGACCCTGCCCGCCGAAGTCCTGCTTGGCCCGGCCCCGGAATGCCGCAGCGATAACGTCTTTACCGACGAGCAGACGCAGTGTCTCGCCGGCACGTGGGATTCCACCGGTTATCATCGGATCATTCGGCCTCAGGGCAAGAATGAGTTCATGTATCTGGTGGCGGGCAGTGTGAAGTTTGCCCTCCCCGAGGGCGGCGCGCTGACGGTGAACGCCGGCGAATCGCTCTTCGTGCCCAAGGGCGCCCCCATCGGATGGGAAAGCACCGAGCGCGTAGCCAAGTTCTACGTCGTCCAAGACGTCCAGGACTGAGACGAAACGCGCCGGAGAAGCATCGGCTTCTTCCGGCCCCCCTCCATTGCTACGCCAACTCGTTGGGATAACCCGCTTCCACCGGTTATTTCGAATCGACTGCCGCGACGGCGTCGATTTCCACCAGATAGCCGTAATGAAGTTCGGGAACGGGTACCACGGCGCGGGCTGGCTTGATGTCGCCGAGAGCGTCGGCATAGACCGAATTGAATTGTGGCCAATTCTCCACGCCGACAATATACGCGGTTACCTTCAAAAGGCGTTCCGGCGAACTGCCGGCAGCCCTTACCACCGCCAGCAGATTGTCCAGCGCCTGCCGTGCCTGATCCTGGAAAGAGACCTCGGGAGCATGGGTGCCGTCGGGACGAACCGGCAGTTGGCCCGACACATGGACCATCCCGCCACAGACCGTGGCCTGGACATAGTGGCCGGCCGGCGCGGGGGCCTGATCCGTCAGGACTGTTGCAATACTATCGCCCATCACCAGCCTCCAAATCGCGGCCATTCGGCCTCAATGACATCGGAACCGTCGCGAACCACCTGATAGCTGCCATGCTGGGCGCCGGTGGCACAGGCATGATTGGGCAGGATGCGGAGCCGGGTGCCGATCGGCAGATCGGGAAGGGTACCCGTTGAGCCGGGGCGCAGGGCGATAACGCCGTGCTCCTGGTTGGCATCCGCCACGATCAGGTCGTCATAGGGCTTGCCGTGCTCGTCGCAGACCAGGCCGTAACCCTGGTCGACCTCCTGTTTGGCGGTGCCGCGATCCCGGGACATGGCCATCCAGCCCGCATCGACGAGAATCCATCCCTTGTCCGGCTGGTGGCCGATAACCGTCGCCAGTACCGAGAGGGCGATATCATCGACCTTGCAGACGCCGATACCGGCCATGACCAGGTCAAAGAAGACGAAAACGCCGGCCCTGACTTCGGTGATCCCGCTGAGGTCCCGGCTGAAATGGGCCGTGGGCGTGGACCCGACACTGACCACCGGGCATGGCAACCCGGCTTCACGCAGGGCTTGTGCCGCCCTGACCGCGCCCGCGCGTTCCTCTTCGGCGCACTGCTCGAGCGCCGCCCGGCCCCGAGCGGAATAGCTGCCGCCGGCATGGGTGAGCACCCCGCGCAACTCAGCACCCCCCTCGTGGAGGGCGCGGCCGATCTCTACCAGTTTTTCGGTGTCGTCCGGCAGCACGCCCGAACGATGGCCGTCGCAATCGATTTCAATCAGCGCGGGAATGCGGGTGTTCGATTCGCGAGAAGCGTCGGCGACCAGGCGCGCCTGTTCGACACTGTCGAGAATGACGGCAAGGTCCACACCTGCGGCGCGCAAGGCCAGCACCCGGCCCAATTTGCCGGGCGCGATGCCGACGGCATAGGTGATGTCGCGCACACCGGCCGTAGCGAACTGCTCCGCCTCCTTCAACGTCGACACCGTTGCCGGACCCGCGTCGCTCATCATGACCCGCCTGGCCGCCTCCACCGATTTCGTTGTTTTCAGATGCGGCCGCAACCTGGGCCCTAGGGTGGCCAGGTGGGATTTCAGACGCTGGACGTTACGGTCCATGCGGTCCGCATCGAGGATCAGACACGGGGTTTCGATGGTTTGAAGCGTGGCTCTCGCCACGGCAGCCTGATTCACCATTGTATTGACTCTCCTGATTCTACATTTCGCTGCGTGACAGCCTGTTTAAGACGCAGCCCGGACGAAGCGTCGCCGGCGATAAACAGCAGTTGCCGGTTGCTATTAAATCGCGCCCACCTCCACCTTCGAGCCATCGATCAAGCGCGAGAGGTGATAGGGTTTGGGATCGACACAGGGGGTATCGTTGGCGACCAGGTCAGCCGCCAAATGGCCGATCCCCGGACCCAGGCCGAAGCCATGTCCGGAACAACCCGCCGCCAGGAAGAAGCCTGACATCCCATCCACGGCGGAGATCACCGGCACGGCATCGGGCGTGCAGTCCACATAGCCCCCCCAGGACTCGGCCACTTCGACGTTCGCCAGCGCCGGGAACCGCTTTCTGACCCGCTTCAGAATCTCGGCAATGGCCTCGGATCTGGGCGCGGGATCGAGCACACGAATGCGCTCCAACGCGGAGGGCTTATCCGAACCCCAGCCAGCCAATCCTTCCGGGCCGTGAATGAAAGACTGGCCGATGCCGAACTCCATGGCGCCCAACCGCTTGATGAACATGGGCAGGAAGGCCTTCCCATAGCGCAGGCCCTGGGGCGTGAGTTCAAGCCGTGCCTTGCCACTGATGGCCATCGTATAACTGCCATCGAGGCGGCGGGTGAGCGCGCAGTCCGGCGTGTAGAGTACATCCCCGATATTCGGCATCGGGCGCGTACGCAGCGCGGTCTGGCGCACGCTCGCCTGGGGGAAACGAAGCCCGTGCCGCCGAAGGAACGCCGATGCCCAGGCACCGGCGGCACACAGGACCGCCTGGGTGCGGATAACCCCTTTTTCGGTGATCACGCCCGTGACCGCGCCATTGGTAATATCGAGACCGTGGGCGGCGCAGTTCTGGTGGATGCTGGCGCCAAGCGCGCGCGCACCCTCGGCAATCCCCGGCGCCGCGATGGCGGGCTCCGCCTTGCCATCATCAACGGAGTGGACGCCGCCCAGCCATTGCCGCCCCACGGCCGGAATCGCGGAGGTCGCCTCTGCGGGGCTCAGTATCTTCGTATTGATATCGAACTGGTGCGCCGTCTCCAGCCAATTTTCCCATTCGGCGAGCTGCTTGGCATCATCGGTTGCGTACTTGAGGCCGCAGCGGCGAAACCCGAGATCGGTGCCAATCTCCGCCGTGAGTTCGCCCCATAGCCGCATCGCTGCACCGGAGAGCGGCAGTTCGCGGGCATCACGGTTCTGCTGTCGGCACCAGCCCCAGTTACGACTCGACTGTTCGCAGCCGACATAGCCCTTCTCGATCAGGGCGACTGACAGGCCCCGTCTGGCCAGGAAATAAGCTGCAGTGGCGCCGACGATGCCGCCACCAATGACAACGACGTCAGCAGAGGAAGGAAGACTCTCATCGCTTGGGATGTACTTTATCGATGGTGACACGGCAGGTGACCTTATGTGTTTTCAGGATTATCGAACGTCAGCCGAAGCCGAGGAGGACCCTCAATGCGATCTCTCCGATCACTGCCCGATCGCCTGTAGCAGCCCGCCCGATATTCGCTATACCGAAATCAGTATACGGTCCACGCTGTGGCATTAGTTGCTGCTTTCTTGGGGCTAACAAAGAGAAAATGTCAAAAGTGCGCGCGAAAATGGCAGGATTTCTATGACATCCAATGGGCTGTCGGAGGTCTGCGCCCGGTCCCAGGCGGGGGTATGAGGTCACCACACCGAAAGGACGCACGTCCAAGCCGTCTAGGACTGAGAAGAAACGCGCCAGAGAATCGCCTTCTTCCGGCTCGCTGAGAGGTTCTGTGAAAATGAGGGGGCCGAAGATGTCTTACCTTCGGCCCCCTCATTACTACACCAGCTCGTTGGGATAACCCGCTTCCTCGAGGACAGCAGCAATGGCTGCCGAATCGGCGGTGCCCTCGACCGTTACCTGTTGATTGTCGAGATCGATGCCTACGTTGGCGTCGGCATCCACTGTCTTGATCGCGGTCGTAACGGTTGAGGCGCAGTGGCCACAGGTCATTTTAGGTACCTTGAGCTTCAGCATGGTCATTCTCCTGGGTTGGGAATTCTCAGCGTAAAGCTTCCCACTATTGGAAGGTCAAGCGCTGAACAAAAAAGCTACCACCCCTTTAAGGCTTTGGGATGTCGCTGCAATGACTGTCATTGCTGCTGTCAGGATTGGCTGATCGAGCGGCAGTGGCGGGGATAAAACGACTTGCCGTCAAAGCACCTAGTATTGTAAAAAGTATTATGTAGACAATATGTCTCTCAAATGCACTGGTGATGCCGACCGTGTCATGGCGACGGCGCGATCAGCGCCTTCGGCCTACCCTCAAGGCTGCGCCGATACGCTGGGATAGCCGGCTGCCTCGATGGCGGTGGCCAAGGCCGCTGCCTCGGCGGTGCTCTCGATCGTCACTTGCTGCTTTTCGAGATCGATTTCCACTGTGGCGTCGGCATCTACGGACTTGATCGCGGTGGTAACGGCTGAGGTGCAATGGCCGCAGGTCATATCGGGAACGATGAGCTTCAACATGATCCATCTCCTTCAGGGCTTCAGGGGTAGAAAATCCCAGCGTAAAGCTTCCCATTATTGGAAGGTCAAGCACTGATCTCGCACTGGGGATGATTCAAGCATTCAGGGGGCGCGCCTGACAAACCCCTGACGTCAGTGCAAGGCACTCGGGACCCGGCAGTGGTTGAGTCGGTGCTAGGCCCTATAGTGGAAAAAGACATTCTTCATTGCCCAGGATACTCGCGAACTTGCAAGCTGGGGCGGCTGGGACGATAAGGGTGAGAGGGCAGGCAGGATATGGCTCAAGCAGCCAGTGGCCAACGAGCAGGGGTGAGGCAGGCGTACCCCCTATGGTTTGGAAGCGGGAGAGCAGGAGGTAACTGATGAATATCGGAGAAGCGGCAAAGGCATCCGGTATCTCTGGCAAGATGATCCGGTATTACGAAAGCGTCGGCCTCATTCCTGAAGTCAACCGGACAGAGGCAGGCTATAGAGTGTTCAGCGAAAAGGACATTCATATGCTGCGCTTCATCTCCCGTGCACGAAGCCTTGGATTCTCGGTGGAACAGATGTGTGATCTGCTGGCTCTCTGGCAGGATCGCCACCGCGCCAGCTCGGATGTGAAGGCCGTCGCGCAGGCCCATATCGAAGAATTGGACAACAAGATCGAGAAGCTGAAGGCGATGCGACAGACCCTGCAGTACTTGGCCAATCACTGCCATGGCGATCATCGCCCGGATTGCCCGATACTCGGCGATCTGGCCGGTGTGACTGACGAAATTTTGACTATCTAGAACAATGCTTTGCCGGGCCGTGGAGCGGCTCGTGGCTGAAGCGGCGACGATGTGGTAGACATTCAGCCCCCTTTCAGGATCGTCGGTTACAACAGGAACTCCCCCCTGATGGAATCACGAGGTAGAAGCATGCGTAAAACACTGTTGGCAATGGCCTTCGGAATGTTCTCCACCACCGCCATGGCCGCGGGTGAGCACGGTGGCCAGCACAAAGATCACAGCGATGCCCGGGCAGACCGGACCATCAGTTTCGAGGCCGGCGACATGTGGTTCGATCCCGAGACGCTGGATATCGCGCCGGGCGAGACGGTGGCATTCGAGATCACCAATACCGGCAACCTCGAGCACGAGTTCGTGATCGGTGATGCTCAGGCCCAGGAAGCACATCGTAAGATGATGCAGGAGATGGGGGCGGGTGGGCACGGCGGCCATAGTGGCCACGACATGACGGAAGGCGGGCATGGCGGCCAGATGCCCGCGGTGACCGTCGCGCCGGGAGAGACCACCACGCTGGTATGGACCGCACCCGAGAAGGTCGATAGCCTTGAGTTCGCCTGCAACATTCCTGGCCACTACGAGTCGGGCATGTCGGGAGTGATCGATATCCAGAGTTGATGACACATGAAGCTGTTGCTTCTCGAAGACGATGACCTGCTGGCCGAAAGCCTGGCAGAAACCCTTGAAGACGACGGCTACCGTGTCGACTCGGCCACGAGCATTCGCGTGGCCGAGTCGTTGATGGCAACCGAAGACTACGCTCTGGCCATCCTCGACCTCGGATTGCCCGATGGTTCGGGGCTCGATCTGCTGGCGCGCTGGCGTCAGCAGGGACGTGACTTGCCCATTCTCGCTCTCACGGCTCGAGATACCTGGGAGGATAAGGTCATCGGTCTACGGCGTGGCGCGGATGACTATCTGACCAAGCCGTTCCACGAAGCCGAGTTGCTGGCAAGGCTGCATGCGCTGCTCCGGCGACGCTCCGGCGTCGTGGCCCCTAGCCTGACTCTCCACGGCATCCATCTCGATGAGGACACGCAGCGCGTCAGCACCGACGGTGTGACCTGGCATACCCTTACGGCCACCGAGTTTCGGCTGCTGCGCTATCTGATGCATCATCCCGACCGGCTGCACTCCAAGTCGCAGCTCCTCGACCAGCTCTATTCGCTGCAGCAGGACGCCGCCGCACCGAACCTGGTGGAGGTCTATATCGGCCGCCTGCGGCGTCGGCTCGGCAAGGATGTCATCCAGACGCGACGTGGCCAGGGGTATATGTTTGTTTCGCATTGATCGGCGCAGCCTGCGTTTTCGCCTGCTCACCTGGCTGGGGGGCGTGGCCTTGATCGTCGTGGGAATCACCTGGTTATTGCACGGCATTCTGCTGCACGATCTCGCTCGCGATTTTCTCGGCGATCGCCTGCGGCAGGAGGCGGAGCACACACTACAGCAGCTCCGCCAGAATGGGTCATCGGTGCCATCCTCGCTCGATGCGACGAGCCAGGCCTCCGTGGTTTTCCATCACCTCTATATGCTGCGTCTGAATGGCGAGATCACCACCTCCAACCCGCATTGGCTGGATCGCCTGGCACCCCACCTTGAGGGAGAGACCGACACCCTCGTCCACGTCGAGTGGCAAGACCGACATCTATTGGTCTATCGCAAGGCGTTCTCCTTCGATGGTCGCTCGGGGGTGTTGCTGATTGGCGAAGACTTCGCCCAGGTGGAGGCCGGCCTGGCGACCCTCCATTGGTGGGTCGGGGGTATCGCCGGTTTGCTATTGATGCTGCTGATCGTACTCAACCTGATCGCCGTCAACGGAGGATTGCGGCCCCTGTCCCGGCTTCAACGCCAGCTTGATGAACTGCAGTCGGGGGGGCGGGAGCGGCTTCGGCTCGATGCCCCCTCCGAACTCGACAACCTGGTGGAGCAGCTCAATCGTTTCCTGGACGACCAGGACAAGCGGCTCAAGCGTTCGCGAGAATCCGTCGCCAATCTGTCGCATGCGCTGAAGACACCGCTGGCGGCCGTCACCCAGGTACTCAGGGGCTCACGCCCCATCGACGACGAACGCCGCTTCAAGATGCTGACTCGTCTGGAGGACATGCATTCGCAGCTTGACGCCGAGCTGCGGCGTTCGCGTATCGCGGGCCCTTATACCGGCCAGAGAACCGTGATCCGGCGCGAGGCCGAGCAGCTGATCGACATGTTTGGTGCCCTGTATCCCGACAAGCGCTTTCACCTGGAGGTGATACCGGCGGCGGAGGTCAGCGTGGGCATCGAGCGGCAGGATTTCACGGAGATGTTGGGCAACGTACTCGACAATGCCGGCAAGTGGGCCAAGCGCGAGGTGCACTGCCGCCTGGAGCTGGCGACCGTGTTGACTGTGACCGTCGAGGACGATGGCCCCGGCGTCCCCGCGGAAGACGTCGCCCGGCTGGGCCAGCGCGGGATCCGGCTCGATGAAGGCCGGCCTGGTCATGGGCTGGGTTTGTCGATTCTTCGTCAGTTGGTCGACCAGTACGCTGGCAGCCTGCGGTTCCACACGGCGGCCTCGGGGGGATTGCGAGTCGTGATCACCTTGCCCAAAGCCTGACCTTCTTGCCTCGTCCGTTCAGCCTTGTTTCAGCTTGATGGGTCACTATCGACTCCTGTTTCATCCCTGACAGGAGACACGCATGGCAAGCTCGAAAGCTGCTGCTTTCCCTCTATCGCGCCGCCAGATCCTCAAGGGCGGTGCCGCCCTGGGGTTGAGTGCCGCTGCTTTGGGCCTGCAGCCGGCCTGGGCCAATCCTTGGGGGCAGAGCACTGCCTATCCCAAGGGCATCGAGGAGGGGCCCGAGGTGGCCTTGGCCATCCGCCGGGAATCGCTGCCCATCGACGGCAGGGCTACCCGCCCGATCACTATCAATGGTACCAGCCCTGGCCCCCTGATCCGGCTCAAGGAAGGGCAGGATGCCGTCCTCAAGGTCACCAATCTGCTCGACGAGCCCACCTCCATTCACTGGCATGGCCTGATCCTGCCAGCGGGGATGGACGGCGTGCCGGGGATCAGCTTCGCCGGCATCGAACCGGGCGAGACCTTCGCCTACCGTTTCCCTGTCCGTCAGAACGGTACCTACTGGTATCACAGCCACTCGGGTATGCAAGAACAGCTCGGCCATGCCGGGCCGCTGATCATCGATGCGGCCGAGCGGGAACCCTTCCGCTATGATCGCGAGCATGTGCTGTTGCTCACCGACTGGACCTTCGAGGATCCGGCCACTGTGTTCCGTCACTTGAAGACCGGCGAGGGATACTACAACTTCCAGGAGCGCACCATCACCGACTTCCTGGCCGATGCGCGCGCGAATGGCTTCGCCGACACGGCCAGGATGCGTGCCATGTGGGCCCGGATGCGCATGAGTTCGCGGGATATCGCCGACGTCACCGGCAGCACCTATACCTATCTGCTCAACGGCCATGCTCCGGGAGAGAACTGGACGGCGCTGTTCAATCCCGGCGAGCGGGTTCGCCTGCGTGTGATCAATGGCTCTGCAATGTCCTACTTCGATGTACGTATTCCCGGGCTGAAGATGACCGTGGTGGCCGCCGATGGCCAGCCGGTGCAGCCCGTGCCCGTCGACGAGTTCCGGATCGGGGTCGCCGAAACCTACGATGTGATCGTCGCACCCGAAGCCGATACCGCCTACACCCTGTTCGCCGAGGCGATGGACCGCAGCGGCTACGCCCGCGGCACCCTGGCGCCACGCGAGGGCATGACCGCGGTCATCCCGGAGCGTAGACGGATTGCCGACCGTGGCATGGAAGCGATGGGCGCGCATGGCGGCATGGATCACGCCAGCATGCCCGGCATGGATCATTCCACCATGGCGGGTATGGACCACTCCACCATGGCGGACATGGACCACTCCACCATGGCGGGTATGGACCACTCCACCATGGCGGGTATGGACCACTCCACCATGCAGGGCATGGATCACTCCACCATGGCGGGCATGGATCACTCCAATATGGCGGACATGGGCGAAGCATCGTCTTCTGGAGCAGAAGCGGGAGCAATGCTTCCCGCCGGCGCTGCCCAGCCTGGCTCCCAATACGACCAGGCCGGTATCGGTATCGATCACGACGAGCGCCGCGTGCTGGTATATCGAGACCTCAAGGCCTTCACGCCGTGGCCTGACCGGCGTCAGCCCGAGCGCGAACTGGAGCTCCACCTGACCGGCAATATGGAACGCTACATGTGGTCCTTCGACGGCAAGAAGTTCAGCGAAGTCACCGGCCCCATCCATTTTCACAAGGACGAACGCCTGCGCCTGATCCTGATCAACGACACCATGATGGAGCACCCCATCCACCTGCACGGCATGTGGATGGAGCTGGAAAACGGGGCCGGGGAGCTGATTCCCCGCAAGCACACCTTGAACATCAAGCCGGGCGAGCGCGTATCCGCCCTGATCACCGCCGATGCCGAGGGTAGCTGGGCGTTCCACTGCCACCTTCTCTACCACATGGATGCCGGCATGTTCCGGGTCGTCAAGGTCTCGTAAGGAGTCTGTATGAAAACCAGGACTGCATTGCCCGTTATCAGCGCCGCCCTTGCCATGCTGACGATAACGAGCGTTCACGCCGAGGATGGCTATGATGCCCCGGCCGACTGGCCCGCACCGATGATGGAGCACAACACGGGCGCGGTGCTCGTCGACCGCCTCGAGTATGCCGTTCCCGACGAGGGAGACGATGCCTGGGTCTGGGACTTCCAGGCCTGGTATGGGGGCGACGTCAATCGCGTCTACCTCAAGGGCGAGGGCGAGAATGGCCAGGGCGATGGCGAGGATGCCGAATTCGAATCCCTCGACCTGCTCTACAGCCGCTTGATCGACGACTTCTGGGAGCTCCAGGGGGGGATCGGTTATCAAGGCGGCATCGCCTCGGACGATCATCCCGAGCGCTATTTCGGCGTGATCGGCCTGCAGGGCTTGGCCCCTTACCGTATCGAAACCGATCTCGCCCTCAGGGTCAGCGACGAGGGTGATGTTTCGGCGAGCCTCGAAGCCGAGCATGACGTACGCCTGACACAGCGGCTCTTTCTGCAGCCACGCACCGAGATTGTCGTGGCGGGCAGCGAGGTCGAAGCATTCGGCGTGGGAGAAGGCCTCAACTCGGTACGCGCCGGCCTGCGGCTGCGTTACGAGATCAGCCGCAAGTTCGCCCCTTACATCGGTGCATACTGGGAAAAGCGTTACGGCGATACCGCCGACCTGGCTCGCGTCCATGGCGACCCCACGGAAGACACGGGGGTCGTGGCCGGTGTCAGGCTGATGTTTTAGCTGTGACGTCTTCGGTGCGGTGGTCAAGGTGGCCTGACGCAAGCGCGGCTTACAGCCTCACCAGCGTCTTGCCGCGGTTGGTGCCCTCGAACAGCTTCAGGAAGGCATCCGGTGTGCGTTCCAGGCCGTCTTCGATGGTCTCCTCGTAGTCGATCTCGCCGTTGGCGACCCGCGGGCCGACTTCCTCCAGGAAGCGTGGATACTGCGACCAATGGTCCAGGACGATGAATCCTTGCATGCGCACCCGTTGGATCAGGATCACGTCCAGGTTGCTCGGGCCCGCACTCGGGACGTCATCATTGTAGCGGGCGATCAGCCCGCATACCGCGATTCGCGCACCGAGGCGCAGGTTGTCCAGTGCCGCTTCCAGGCACACGCCACCCACGTTCTCGTAGTAGACATCGAAGCCCTCGGGGCAGGCCGCCTTGAGGTCGGCACTCAATTGGCCGGCGTCCTTGCCACGGTAGCTGACTGCCTTGATAGCGTGGGCTTCCAGCCAGTCGAGCTTCTCTTGTGAGCCGGCGATGCCGACCACGGTACCCCCCCTGGCCTTGGCCAATTGCACCGCCAGCGAGCCCACCGCACCGCTGGCGGCACTGACCAGCACGTTGTCGCCGTCGCGCATCTCGGCAACCAGGTGGAGTCCGGTCCAGGCGGTCATGCCCGGCATGCCGAGCACGCCCAGGTATGCCTGCTCCGGTACCTCGAGCGTGGGGAGCGCTTCCAGGGTATCGCCCTTTACTTGGGCGATATCGCGCCATCCGGCCATGTGGCGTACCTTGGCCCCCATCGGGAAGCGCGCATCACGCGACTCGATGACCTGGCCTACGGCCCCGCCCTCGAGAGGCGTGTTGAGTTCGAAAGGCTCGACATAGGTCTTGACCCCGCTCATGCGGCCGCGCATGTAGGGGTCGACCGACAGCCAGGTGTTGCGAATCCGTACCTCGCCGTCTTCCAGTGCAGGCAGCTCGGTCTCGTGAAGCTCGAACAGCTCGCGCTGCGGGGTGCCTTGCGGATAATCGCCGATGGTGAAATAGCGTGACTGCATGCTCGTATTCCTTCTCCGTGGTTGGCAATTCGTCCAGGTTGGATCGCAGCGTTGGACGCCGCGAACCTGGCGTCGTTCAATGGCACCCGGAGCAAGGAAGGTTCACGGCAGCCACCCGCTGTAAGCCGGAAGCACTTGACACGCAAACATAAAAGCGCCCCAAGCGTCCTTGCCCAGGGCGGTTCTCGACACATGTCAGCCTAACAATACCCTTGGAGTCGGCCGGCGATACCTCGCCGGCGACTGATGCAGTTAGCGGCTGACAATTTCACCGTAGTGGACACATACCCTTATGTGGGTATTGGATGGTTAAGAATAGTTGGCTTCTGTATCCCGGCTGCTGGGTAGAAGAAAAGGCTACACTCTTGGCAATTGGTGTCTCGTGAAAATGGCAGGGAGATGAAAGTCAATTTGATAGGAGTCGACTGTGCCACAGCACCCAACAATGTCGGACTGGCACTTGGCTCTTACTCCGATGGCCGTACTGTTGTTGAAGCCGCATGCCTGGGGACGCCCACAGCATTGCCTGAGGACATCGTCACCGAATGGGTGCGCCGTGATCAGGACAACCCCACTCTGATTGCCCTGGATGCCCCACTTGGGTGGCCTGCTCCATTGGCTGATGCGTTGCAATGTCATCGCGCCGGTCAAAACATCAGCACGCCTGCCCACGATCTGTTTCGTCGGCGGACCGATCGGAAGGTTCGAGAAACGATTGGCAAGCAGTCTCTTGACGTGGGAGCGGATCGTATAGCGCGAACCGCGTATGCGGCACTGAAGCTCCTTGAGAATCTTCGGCAACGGCTGAACGAGACAATTCCTCTGGCATGGGACCGCGATATCAGTGGCCTGAAAGCCATCGAGGTATATCCTGCGGCAACGCTTGCGGCTCATGGAATCGATGCTACGGGATACAGAGCAAAAAACGGACGAAGTGAGCGGGAGCGCGTCATTGCCAAGGTCAGCTTGATAATGGATATTGATACGGACATTCCCGCGCTCGACACAAGATCTGACGGCCTCGATGCGGTCATTTGTCTGCTTGCCCTGCATGACTTCCTGTCGCACTCCGTCCTTCTGCCGCCAGAGGAAGCGCTTGTAGAGCGAGAAGGGTGGATATGGGTTCGCGATCCTTTTGCTGATTGAACCATGGCCGGGGCTCATCACCCTGGCGGGACACTCGCCATGGAAGCTTTCCATGACCGGCTCTTGTCCGTGATACACGATGAATTTTCGGAATTGTCGCAGAAATCCTGAGTTGCGCGACAAACTATTGGCCGCTAAAGATCTGCATGTAATGGGCCACAAAGATTGTCTCGCCAGTGTTGGGGTGTCGCGACCGGTTCTCGTGGCAGTGGCGGGGCCTCATCGCACAGGGCAGACCCGCACGCAGAGACAGGAGTCACACATGTTCGATCTCATCGGCGACGTCCATGGCTACGCCATGCCACTCACACACTTGCTCGACAGGCTCGGTTATCGCGAACGTCAAGGCGTGTGGTCACACCCCGAGCGCCGGGTGATCTTTTTAGGCGATTTCATCGATCGTGGCCCCGAGCAGGAGGAAACCGTACGCATCGCACGGGCCATGGTCGAGAGTGGCCAGGCCTTGGCGGTCATGGGCAACCATGAGTTCAATGCGGTGGCCTGGGCCAGCGAAGATCCCGATACTCCTGGCGAGCACCTGCGCCGCCACAGCGACAGGAACCGCCGTCAGCATCAGGCCTATCTGGATCAGGTGGGGGAGGGAAGCCCGTTGCATCGTGACCACATCGACTGGTTCAAGACCCTGCCGCTGTATCTCGACCTGGAGGGCTTGCGGGTGGTGCATGCCTGCTGGCACCGGCCATCCCTCGACATGCTGGTCGACTATCTCGATGATCAGCAGCGAATCCTGCCCGATGCCTGGCCGGCCCTCACTCGCGAGGGAACGCCACCCTACGACGCGCTGGAAACCTTGCTCAAGGGCCTGGAGATCCCACTACCCACCGGTATCGAGTTCTACGACAAGGACGGCAACTCCCGTGGGCACATCCGCACCCGCTGGTGGGAACTGGAAGGCATCACCTATCGTGACCTGGCGATGGTGCCGCCAGAGGCCATTGAGGAGATCCCCCACGAGCCGATCCCCGAGGATGTGCTACCCGGTTACGAGGGAGACAAGCCGTTGTTCGTCGGTCATTACTGGCTCACCGGTATCCCCGAACCCCTCACGCCGCATATCGCCTGCCTGGATTACAGCATTGCCGCCGGCCATACCCATGGCGGCGGCAATGGCAGGCTGTGTGCCTACCGCTGGGACGGTGAAACCGAGCTGGCTGCCGAGAAGTTCGTGTGGGTCGAGTGAATCAACCATCTAGGAACCGGAGTGGTTGCATTCAGCAGGGCTCACAGCCTCACGCTACACTAGGAAGGTGTCGATTCGACAAGGGCGGCGTCGCCCAATAAATTGCTGCAGCCGACACCGAAAAGCGGCCGGCTGAGTGTCTGCGTTCGGCGGGAATGGTTCGCCGAGCGTATCCCGCGAGTGTGGGGCAGGCTTAATGCATCCAAGAGATTCGACCAGGCTTCGTCAGGGGTGGATAGCGACCTGCCTTGCAACAATGCTGCTCGTGGGCCAGGCGATCGCGGCTGACCGGGAACAGGAGGCGGAAGCCGCCGAGAGCAAGGCGGCGGAGTTGGAGCAGGAAGCCGCGGCCGAGGGCCGCGAGGCGCTCTCTTCTCCACCCGAAATCATCACGAAGCCTGAAGCGCAGGCGGTCGATCCAGTTGGCGAAGCACCCTTGGATGATGCGATCACGTGTCTTGCTCGCACCATCTATTGGGAAGCCAGGGGCGAGGAGGCCGCCGATATGGAAGCGGTCGCCAATGTCGTTATGAACCGGCTAGGCCACGAAGGCTTTCCCGGCACGATCTGTGAAGTCGTCAGGCAAGGCTCCGAGCAAGGCCCCTGTCAGTTCTCATGGTGGTGCGATGGTCGTCCGGATATCGCAGAGGAAGATGATTCCTATGTGATTGCCAAGGAAATAGCGCGCAAGGCTCTCAATGGACAACTATTGGATCGAACCGGGGGCGCTCTGTATTTCCACCATAGGCAGGTAGTCCCCAGTTGGGCTGCGGAATACATCAAGACGATCGAAGCCGGCGAGTTTGTCTTCTATAGGCCTCCCGACGGCACTGCAAAATAGTCCACGCGACGATAGCCGCTTCTTTTGTCACGCCGCCTCGAGAATGGCCTGACGTAGCGCGTCGGGAGGTTGAGCGCCCGATAAGTCGATTCGGCCAGCGATGATGAACATGGGAACGCCGCTGATGCCCAGCCGGCGGGCGTTATCCAGTGCGCCGTGCACCTCGGCCCGGCCCTGTGGGCTGGCCAGAAAGGCCTGAAGGTCCACGTCTCGCAACCCCCCGACGTGGGCGGCGTCGGCCAACACCCGGGTGTCGCCGATATCCTCCCCCGCGACGAAGTAGCGCCGGAACAGCTCGTTGACCACCGACTGCTGGACCTGGTGCTGACCAGCCAGCCAGATCAGCCGATGTGCGTTGAAGGTGTTGGGCGTGCGCATGATGCGATCGTGATGAATCTCGATGCCGGCCTGTCGAGCAGCGGCTTCGACCTGCGCGTCCAGCTCTCGGGAACGCTCCCAGGAGCCGAACTTGGCGGTGCGATAATCGCGCCGCGACATACCGCCTGGCGGCATACCGGGATTGAGCTCGAACGGCTGCCAGTCAATGCTTACCGTGACGTCATCGCCAAGCGAGGCCACCGCCAGGTCCAGGTGCCGCTTGCCGATATAGCACCAGGGACAGATGGCGTCGGAGATGATGGTGACGTCTACGTGTGACATGTCCGTTCTCTTCAGTGGTCTATTCGTCCTTACGACAGCCAGGCCATTCTTCACGTTCAAGGAAGGCCTCGATGGCTATCCGTCACCCACAGTAGATTTTCTGGGACATGATGCTTCCGGGTGGGGAAATGGAACACCGACGCTACCACCCCGGTCAGGGTAAGAGGAGGCCGGTTGGGGAGTGCGGGGGACTTGCCGGAAAAATCATTGGCCACATTGACTGGAGCGATAAGATGTCGATCAGCGGAGGTTTGGGAATTCTTCTTCCCGAGGATGGACCGCCCGACTACGAGTGGTATGCGCTCGATCGGAGTTCTGCCTTTCAGAAAGGCGAACTTCCCTCGGTCAAGGTTGGGCAAGTCAAAAGCGATGGCCATCATGAACCGGCTGCGCTAACGGCTCTCGGGGCGATCGAGCGGCTGTCATCGGTGGGCGAACCCCTGGTGCGTAAAGAGGGAGCGCAGGCCGTTGTCTGGGCTTGTACCAGTGGCAGCTTCATTGGCGGGCGCGATTGGGCGATGGCTCAAGCCAGTGAGCTCGAGAAAGTTCTCGGTGTGCCGGTAACCAGTACCGCGCTTGCTTTCCAGGACGCGCTATCGACGCTCGGCTATCGACAGGTCGATGTGCTGAGCCCTTATCCGGAAGCCGTGACCGATCGCTTGGTGGGTTTCCTGCGCGAAGGCGGTGTGACGGTGGAGAATGTCAAAGCACTCGATTGCCTGTATGCGGCGGACTCTCACCAAGTCGATATCGTGGAGGAAGTGCGCGTCTTCTGCGCCGAAAACCAGGGGGCGAGCAATCCCCTGCTGGTTCCCGATACAGCGATCAATACCCTGGAGCTGGTCGAGATACTGAACCGGGAGGCCGATCGTTTGGTGCTGACGGCCAACCAGGTCAGCTTATGGGCAGGCCTGAGGCTTCTGCAATGGCCAGGACAACCGCAAAACTACCTCAACCGTCTTGCCGGTGTTACTTGACGGTCTCGACCCCCCCTCCTCTGGTGGCAGTGCAAAAGTTTGTTATGGTCTGGTTATGAGATAGTGGCCAAGTACGAGGAGGCAGCAGATGGTTTCCGATCCCTATCCGGAGAACGTTCCCGACACCATGGCGGCCATGCTGCTGACCGGGCATGGCGGCATCGACAAGCTGGAGTACCGCCAGGATGTGCCTACCCCCCGGCCCGCCAGGGGCGAGGTGCTGGTGAAGGTCACGGCGACGGCGAAGAACAATACCGACCGCAAGGCGCGAGAGGGCCTTTACCCCACCGAGGACAAAGGCGATGTGACCTCGTTCCAGATCGGCGGCTCGGCGACCCTGACCTTCCCGCGCATCCAGGGCGCCGATGTGGCCGGACGCGTGGTCGCCGTCGGCGAAGGCGTGGATGCCGAACGCATTGGGCAGCGTGGACTGCTGGATTTCAATCTCTACCCCGATGAGCGCCGCGACATCAATCTGACCCCCGATTACTACGGACACGGCGCCGACGGCGGCTTTGCCGAGTACATCGCGGTGCCGTCGAATCAGTTTCATAGCGTGGGAAATCCCGAGCTTGCCGATGCACAGCTCGCCGCAATGGGCATGTGCTCCTACCAGACGGCCCTGCACATGCTGAATTCGGCCAGTGTGAAAGCCGGTGAACGCGTGCTGGTCACTGGTGCCAGCGGGGGCGTGGGCACGGCGTTGATCCAGCTGTGCCGCATCATGGGAGCGATTCCGTATGCGCTCAGCCAGCAGGACAAGGCCCAGGCGCTGCTCGAGCTTGGCGCGGAGGCCGTGCTGGACCGCTCGAACATGCAGGATTTCACCGACAAGGTATGCGCCGTGACCCAGGATCAGCCCATCGATGCGGTGATGGACCTGGTCGGCGGCGAGATGACCAATCGCTTCATCGACACCATGATCTTCGACATGAAGCACCGTACCAGCTACCCGCGTCTGAGCATTGCCGGGGCGAGTGGCGGCAACGTCAGCGAGATCATGTGGACCCGTATCTACCTGTACCAGGTACAGATCTTCGGTGTCTCACACGGCACCCGCGACGAGGCCGAGCAACTGGTGGAGTGGATCCGTTCCGGTCAGTTGAAGCCGGTACTGCACGCGGCGTTCAAGTTATCCGACCTGCATGAGGCCGAGACCTACTTCGTCAATCGCAGCAGCAACTACCTGGGCAAGATCGTGATCGTCCCGGACTCACAGTGGCAAGAGCATGGTGCGCCCTACGCATTGGAGGCAACCGGATGACCCGCGAGCTGAGCATACAGCTGATCGACACCCATGCCGGCGGCGATGTCAGCCGCATCGTCACCGGGGGCATCGACCCGCTGCCCGGTGCTACGGTCAGGGAGCAGATGGAATACCTGCGCGACGATGCCGATGGCCTGCGCAAGCTGCTGCTGCACGAACCTTATGGCATGCCCGAGATGTCGGCGAACCTGATCGTCCCCGCTACCGACCCCGAGGCCCAGATGGGCTACATCATCATGGAGGTGATGGGCTACCCGATCTATTCCGGCTCCAACAGCATCTGCACGGCCACGGCGCTGCTGGAAAGCGGCATGATCGAGAAGCAGGAGGGACACCAGCGCTTCATACTGGAATCACCGGCGGGGTTGGTGCATATCGAGGCACTGGTGGAAAACGGCGTGGTGGAGGCCATCACCTGCGAAGGCCTGCCCACCTATATCGACACCTATCGGACCAGTATCCATGTGCCGTCGATCGGTCATGTGACCTACAGCGTTGCCTATAGCGGCGGCTTCTACGCCTTGGTGGATGCCGCCGATCTGGGCTTTTCCCTGACCCCGGACGAGGAGAGGCGCCTGGCGGCGTGTGCCCATGCGATCGTGGAAGCGATCCAGGCCCACAGCGGTTTCTCTCACTACACGCTGGGCGATGTGGGGCCGCTGCCGTTCCTGCACTTCATGGGGCCGGTCGAGCATGTGGCGGATGGCTTCTACCGCTCGCGCTCGGCCACCTATGTGCACCAGGGGGTGATCTGTCGCAGCACCACCGGGACCGGCACCTCGGCGCGGCTGGCCTTGATGCATCACGAAGGCACCATCCAACCTGGCGACAAGCTGGAGACCGTTTCCCTGCGCGACTCCGGCTTCATCGGCGAATTTATCGGCTCACGACAGGACGGCGCGCATCATGAGGTGGTAGACAACACCATTACCGGCAAGGGCCATGTGCTGGCCCGCTCGGACACGGTCATCAACTGTGATGACCCCATGGTGGAGTGTGACGGTCTGCACCATATCCTCACCAGCGGTCACCACCATTCAAGGGATTGAGCGGCACCCAACCATGGACATGGCATCCTGGCCATCTCCCGGCGACACATGTTCCATGGAGCCCCGTTCTGACCGGGAGATCTTGCCATGCCATCCATTCCCCTTGCCGCGTCGGTGGTGACCGGTTGTATCGTTGCCGCAACCGTCGCGTTCCTGCCTGTGGTGACCCAGGCCGACTCGGAAGCCCCGTTGTATGAGGAGATGGGTGAGTACAGTCGTTCCGTCACGACCGAGTCGGCGCGGGCCCAGGCCTATTTCGACCAGGGCCTGCGTCTGGCCTACGGGTTTGCGCGAGAGGAGGCCGCCCGCTCTTTCCGGGCGGCACAGGCGCACGATCCGGCCTGTGCCATGTGCTACTGGGGCGAGGCCTGGGTACTGGGCCCTTATCTGAACAATCCGCACGGTGTAGGGGACCCGGATGACGCCTATGCCGCCGCCCGGCAGGCGCTCGAGCGGGTCGAGGCTGTCGCGCCCTGGGAGCGCGCACTGATCGACGCCATGAGCGTGCGCTATCCTGCGCCCGACAGCGACGCCGACCGGGAACAGGCTACCCGACGTTATGCCGAGGCGATGGCCGAGGCGGCGGTGGAGCATCCCGACGATCCCGACGTGCGCACGCTGTATGCCGAAGCGTTGATGTTGCTGCGCCCCTGGGACCTCTACCAGGCGGACGGCGAGCCGTATCCGGAGACTCACACCTTGATCGAGGAGCTCGAGACGGTGCTTGCCGAAGACATCGGGCATGCCGGTGCCTGCCATCACTATATTCATGCCGTGGAGGCCTACCGGCCGGCACGTGCCGAGGCCTGCGCCGATATGCTGGCCGATGAGATCCCCGGCGTGAGTCATATCCAGCACATGCCCTCGCACATTTACATGAACATCGGCCGCTATGGCGATGCCGTGCGCGCCAACCAGAAGGCTCGCATGGTCGATCAGTCGGCACGCTTCGGCGAGGGCGTGAGCGTCTATGCTTCGCACAATACCCTGATGCTGCTGTTCGCCGCCTGGATGGATGGGCAGAGTGGCGTGGCACTGTCGGCCGCACGTGACATCGCCCACGAGCGGCCCAGCGAGACGTATCAGATCCATCTGCAACTCGTTCGCTTCGGCCGCTGGGACGAACTGCTCGAGCAGCGGACTTCGCCTGAAGGATCGTTCCAGACCGGGATGTGGCACTTCGCGCATGGCCTGGCCCAACTACGCACCGGGAATGCCTCGGCGGCGGAAAGGGCATTGGGCGAGCTGCGCGACAGCCACGAGGACGGTGCCGAGGACATGCCCTCCCGTCATCACGACCTGCTGGGTATCGCGGAGTATATCCTGGCCGGTGAGATCGCTGCCGGAGAGGGACGTCTCGATGCCGCTCGGGAACAACTGCGCAAGGCCATCGCACTGGAAGACGGGTTGCCCTACAGCGAGCCCGAACCCTGGCCGCTTCCCGCACGCCACTTCCTGGGAGCGATCCTGCTCGAGGCCGGCGAGGCATGGGAGGCGGAGGCCGTCTATTATGAGGCACTGGAGATCCATTCGGGTAACGGCTGGTCGCTGAAGGGCTTGGCGCAGAGCCTCGCCGCCCAAGGGCGGGACGGGGGTGCCGACCGCGTTGAGCGGGCGTTCGAACGGGCCTGGCAGCGGGCCGACGTGTGGCTGCCGGCGTCGCGTTTCTGAGCGTCCCGCGGGCGGCGAGTCAGTGCTATGACTCCGTGCGCACCAGGTTGATCAGGCTGCCGTGACGGATCATGTCGATCTGGCGTGCCGACAGGCCGTGGCGCATGGCATAGTGCCGGTCCTTGGTCCGGTTATGCAGGGTGATCGCTTCGTCGTTGCCGAGGGCGGTGGCGATATCGTCCAGCGCCAGGTCGTCACCCTGGTCGATGTCGCCGAGGTCGTCCGGGTCGTCGAAGGTTAGCGGTACGACACCGAAGTTGGCGAGATTCTGCCAGTGGATACGGCCGTAGGAGAGCGCACATACCGCGCGTAGTCCCAGGTAGCGGGGGGCGATGGCGGCGTGTTCGCGGCTCGAGCCCTGGCCGTAGTTGCGGCCGGCGACGATGAAGAAGCCGTCGCCGTCCAGTGCCTTGGCGCGCTGGCTGAACTTCTCGTCGACGGCTTTGAACACGTGCTCGGCGATGGCCGGGATGTTGCTGCGCAGCGGCAGCACCTCGGCGCCGGCGGGCATGATCTCGTCGGTGGACACGTCGTCGCCGACTTTCAACAGCACCGGGCCGGTGAACTCGGCCGGAATGGGCTCGAAGTCCGGCAGGCTCTTCACGTTAGGCCCCTTGATCAGTTCCACCAGGCCACTGTCGTCGGCGGGGGGATCGAGCATCTCGCGGTTGATCACCAGGTCTTCGGGCTCCTGGAAGCGCGGGTAGTCCATGTCCAGCTCGCGGGGATCGGTGATCTTGCCGGTGAGTGCGGCTGCCGTGGCGGTTTCCGGGCTGCACAGGAAGACCCGGTCTTCGGGCGTGCCGGAGCGCCCCGGGAAGTTGCGCGGCACGGTACGCAGGCTGTTGCGGCCGGTGGCCGGGGCCTGGCCCATGCCGATGCAGCCGTTGCAGCCGGCCTGGTGCAGGCGGGCGCCGGCGCGGATCAACCGCGACAGATAGCTCTCGTTGGAAAGGTTCTCGAGAATCTGGCGCGACGTGGGGTTGATATCGAACGACACCCCCGGTGGCACCCGGCGGCCCTCGACCATCATCGCCGGCACGGCGAAATCGCGCAGGCCGGGGTTGGCCGACGAGCCGACGTAGGCCTGGTAGATCTCCTCGCCGGCCACCTCGCGCACCGGCTTGACGTTGCCGGGGCTGCTGGGCAGGGCGATCAGCGGTTCGAGGGTGGAGAGGTCCAGCGACACGTGTTCGTCATAGTCGGCGCCGTCGTCGGCGAGCAGTTCCCGCCAGTCGCCGCCGCGCTCCTGCTGTTCCAGGAAGCGCCGCACCTCGCCGTCGGAGGGAAACACCGTGGTGGTGGCGCCCATCTCGGTGCCCATGTTGGCGATCACGTGGCGGTCCATGGCGCTTAGGGCGTCGAGGCCGGGGCCGTAATATTCGAAGACCTTGCCGACGCCACCCTTGACGTCGTAACGGCGCAGCATCTCCAGCACCACGTCCTTGGCGCTGACCCAGTCGGGCAATTGGCCGGTCAGTTCCACGCCCACCACCTGGGGCATGTTCAGGTACAGCGGCTTGCCGGCCATGGCCAGGGCCACCTCCAGGCCGCCGGCGCCGGTGGCGAACATGCCCAGCGCGCCGGCCGCCGGGGTGTGGCTGTCCGAGCCGACCAGGGTCTTGCCGGGAATGCCGAAGCGTTCCTGATGGACCGGGTGGCTGACCCCGTTGCCGGCCGGACTGAACCATACGCCGAACTTGCGGCAGGCGCTGTGCAGGAACAGGTGATCGTCGGGGTTCTTGAAATCTTCCTGGAACAGGTTGTGATCGACGTACTGGGCCGAGAGCTCGGTGCGCACGCGGTCGACCTGCATGGCCTCGAATTCCAGCATCACCAGCGTGCCGGTGGCGTCCTGGGTCAGCGTCTGGTCGATCGACAACCCGATTTCCTCACCTGGCGTCATGCGCCCGGACACCAGGTGGGACTCGATCAATTTCTGGGTCACGTTGAGTCGGCTCATGATGAACTCCTGTCTCAACTCCTGTCCGTCTCGATGTACGCTTCAGTCTAGCAGTGGCTTTCCGGGTAACCCTTGGGGTGAGCGTGTTCTCTCCAAGCGATGGTGGGAACGGCGTCAGGCGTAAAACGACGGGCACTCCTTGTCCGGGAATATCAACTAATCTTGCAGTAGAAACCCTTCAGGCCGGTACGCTCGACCGCTGCATGGCAGGCCCGTCACCGTTCACCGGGGAGGTGCCTGACCAGGGCCTGTGGCCGGAAGCAAGACAATCCCTGCCCGGTATGACAACAACGACACAAGGGGGGAGCCATGGCCACGCGGCCTCTGATCATGCTCCATGGCTGGAACGATAGCGGCGACTCCTTCGATCGCCTGGCAGGACACCTGCGCAGGATGCTGGCGTCCCCGGAAATCGAGTTGGTGTCCATTTGCAGTTATCTGTCCAAGAGCGATGACCTGCGCTTCGACGACCTCCAGGCCGCGCTGGAGCGCGCCTGGACGAAGCGTCAGTTGCCGCGTGACCCTGCCAGCGTGGACGTCATCGTGCACTCTACCGGCGGCCTGGTGATTCGTGACTGGCTGCAGCGACATTTCGCCCCCGACAGCTCACCGGTCAAGCATCTGGTGATGCTGGCGCCGGCCAATTTCGGCTCACCGCTGGCGCATGTGGGGCGCTCCGTGCTGGGCCGCGTCGCCAATGGTTTCTTCAGCCGTCAGGAAGGGCAGGCGGTCTTCGAGACCGGTACCCGGATCCTCCAGGGGCTCGAGCTGGCGAGTCCCTTTTCCTGGGAGCTGGCGATGCTCGACCGCTTCGCGGATGGCATCGGCATGTATGCGCCCGGGCGAACGCTATGCACGGTGCTGGTCGGCAACACCGGGTATTCCGGCATTCGCTCCGTTGCCAACGAGGAGGGCGGGGACGGTACGGTGCGCATTTCCACCACCAACCTGAACTGTGCCTATGTGCGTATCGATTTCAGCGAGCAAGAGCGAGAGGGGCGCCTGCGCACGGTGCCCACGCTGACGGCTCGGCGTCGCTCGGCGGGGCGCACGGCCTTCCGGATCGTCAACCGGCTGGATCACTCCGCCATCAAGTTGGATGTTCCCGCCAGCAATTTCAGCAATGCGCAGAAGGAGACGCTGGAGCTTATCGCTCGTGCCCTGACGGTCGGCGACACGGATTTCGAGGCGTTCTGCGATGAGTGCGATCGGGCCAACGACGGACTGACAAGGACCTCCGGCAGCAACCGGGGAAAGCCTGGCTATCAGAATACGCTGGTACGGGTGCGCGACCAGTTCGCCGTGCCCGTCACCGATTACATGCTCGAGTTCTACGACCCGCGCACCAATCAGCATGACGGTGGCCGGCTGGCACGGGCGATCCACGAGCAGGCCATTCGAGATGTCCATTGCTACAAGGCCGATGCCTCCTTTCGCAGCCTGTATATCGACACCCTGAAGTTGCATGCCGAGGTGACCAGAGCCGGTACCAAGCTAGGCTTTTCCATTACCGCCAACCCCATGCTGGGGGAGGGAGACACGGTGGTTGGCTTCAATACCTTTGCCGATGAGGATATCGAGGACCTGTGCCTGGACCGGGACCAACTGGCCGAGTTCTTTCAGCCTCATCGCTCCTTGCTGGTGGATATCGAGCTGCAGCGCACCCAGGCACCGAGCGTGTTCCAGCTGCGTGACCCGAAAGCGCGAGGAGAATGACAGGAGGGAGAGCTCATGTCCGTCTCATTGACTCAGGCTCTGCGCCGGGAGTACGAGCGGCTCTTCGAGAGCTGCATGATCCAACCCGAACATCAGGCCGGTGTCGATCGCATCGTCGATCGCCTGCGCGACCAGCGTTCTCGGTACCAGAACGTCGGCGAGCAGAAGGGCATTCCCTGGAGCTTCGTGGCGGTGATTCACACCATGGAAGCGAGCGGCGACTTCTCGTGCCATCTGCACAATGGCGACTCGCTGGAGCAGCGTACCGTCCAGGTTCCGGCGGGGCGGCCGAAACAGGGGCGACCGCCCTTCACTTGGGAAGAAAGTGCCGCAGATGCGCTGTCACTCAAGCGCCTGGGAGCGCAAACCGACTGGAGCCTGGCCGGTACCCTCTATCAGTTGGAGCGTTACAACGGCTGGGGCTATCGGCTCCATCACCCACATGTCCTGTCGCCCTATCTGTGGAGCTTTTCGAACCACTATCAGCGTGGCAAGTACGTCGCCGATGGCACCTGGTCCGATACCGCGGTATCCCGGCAATGCGGTGGCGCCGTGTTGCTGCGGCGCCTGGCGGAAAAAGGCGAGGTCGCTTTCAATGATCAGCCGGTACCGCGGGCGAATCGCAAACCGCTGATTGTCGGTTACGCGAAGAACAAATCGAGGAGTGCCACGGTCGTCGCGAACGTGGAGGCCCTGCAGCGCTGGCTCAATACGTTCCCGGGCGTCTTCGTCAAGGTGGATGGGATTCCCGGCGAGCGGACTTCGGAGGCTTATCGCCAGGTGACCGGTAACTATCTTCCGGGTGACCCCCGCACTTAGGGGTCGTTGACAATTATTAATGGAGGGCAATCTGATTTAGCACGGCCGGATTTGGATGAATGATGACCCGGCTAATTTCAGCACCGTGCCGACTCTGCGCTGATGGCACCGTCGGCATCAGTCACGCGCTTCCTCTGGTCGCGACGGGGGATGGCTGCTATACCATCAAGTAATAGGGTACGAGCATCAGGATATTCAGCAATTTGCCCGCTAGACCATTGATTCAATGTTTCCCTTAAAAGCGTCGCTGGGCGACGAACGGGATTATGACATCTCAGCTGACCGCCACACATGGCCACATCGTGGCGATCGGCGGTGCCGAGGATAAGACATCCGATCTCGAAATCCTGAAACAGGTTTTCGCTCTCGCCCCCGTGGGCAGTCACGAGGTCGCCGTCATCGCCACGGCCAGCAGCATTCCCGATCAGGTGCTCCCCGACTACGAAGCCGCCTTCACACGCCTGGGCGCCACCCGTATCCATGCGCTTAATATCCAGGATCGCAAGCAAGCCGCCGACGCCAGCAATGTCAGTCTGATCGAGCAAAGCGGCGTGATTTTCTTCACCGGCGGTGACCAGCTGCGCCTGACCAATGTGCTGGGCGGCTCGGCGACGCTGAATGCCATTCGCAAACGCCTGCTGGCCGGCGCCGTCGTGGCCGGTACCAGTGCCGGTGCGGCGGCCATGCCGGGGACCATGATCTACAATGGCGACGCCGCGGATGCCCTGCGCAAGGGGGCGGTCAACATGACCTCCGGTCTCGGCTTCGTCGATGGGCTCATCATCGACAGTCACTTTCTCGAACGCGGGCGTTTCACACGCCTGATGGAGGTCGGGGCGAGCAACCCGGAGCACCTGGGCGTGGGGCTTGGCGAGGATGCCGCCGTGATCATTCACCCGAACCGGATTCTCGAAGCCATCGGGCCGGGGCATGTCATCCTCATCGACAGCCGCGACCTGGCGAGCTCGAACATCACCGAGCTGTCCATGGGGGGGGCGGTGGCCATCGAGAACATGATCCTCCATGCGATGGTCAGCGGCCATGGGTTCGATGTCGATGCACGACGCTATCTCGTCACCGACGAACTCCGTGCCTTGCGGGAGGATAGCCGATGAACATTCTTGAACACCGGGCCCTGCGAGGCCCGAATTACTATAGCCGTTACCCGACCCTCATCATGCGCCTGGACATCGGCGAACTCGAGGAGCGCCCAAGCGATACTGTCAACGGCATCGTCGAGCGTCTCACCGGGCTCATCCCGACCCTGCAGGAGCATCGCTGCTCGGTCGGCCGCCCCGGCGGCTTTCTGGAGCGGCTGGCGCGTGGCACCTGGGCGGGTCACGTCGTGGAACATGTCGCGATCGAACTGCAGAACCTGATCGGCTTCTCGGTCGGCTACGGCAAGACCATCGACACCTACGAGACCGGTGTCTACAACGTGGTCTATCGCTATCGGGATGAGGCCTGTGGCCTGGCGGCCGGCGTTGAAGCCGTCGATTTCGTCACCCGGCTATTCAACGGGGATGAGATCGACATGCCGGCGATCATCGCCCGCCTCAAGGCGGTGCGCGACGCCCACATGCTGGGCCCCTCCACCGCGTCGATCATCGACGCGGCCAAGCGCCGCGACATCCCCTTCGCCCGCCTGAGTGAGGAGAGCAGCTACGTGCAACTGGGGCACGGCCACCTCCAGCAGCGTATCCAGGCGACGGTGACGTGGCGCACCAGCCTGCTCGGCCACGGCATCGCCGACGACAAGGACTGGACCAAGCAGATTCTCGGCGATGCCGGCATCCCGATACCGATCGGACAGATTTGTGGATCGCTCGATGAGGCGCTCGAGGCCGCGCGCAGCATCGGCTATCCGGTGGTGGCGAAGCCGCTGAGCGGTAATCATGGCCGCGGTGTGAGCACCAACCTCCAGGATGAGCAGGCGCTGCGCGACGCCTACGAGACCGCCTCCCGGCAGCATCGGTCGGTCATCGTCGAGCAGCACATCAAGGGCGAGGACCATCGCCTGCTGGTGATTGACGGCAAACTCGTGGCCGCGGCCCGGCGGCGCCCGGCCCATGTGGTCGGCGACGGAGAATCCACGCTGCAGAAACTGGTGGACCAGGCGAACCAGGACCCCCGTCGCGGCGTCGGCCACGAGAACCTGCTCACCCGGATTCACCTGGATGAGCAGTCGCAGCGGCTGATCGACCAGCAGAACCTGACCCTGCAGAGCGTGATCGCCAAGGACGAGATCGTATACCTGAAGTCTACGGCGAACCTGAGTTCCGGAGGCACGGCCACGGATGTGACCGACGACGTCCACCCGGAGGTGCATTATGCAGCGGAACGGATCGCGCGTCTGATCGGGCTCGACATCATCGGCATCGACCTCCTCGCCGAGACCCTGACCCGACCGCTGGAAGAACAGGCTGCGGCGGTGGTCGAGGTCAATGCCGGGCCGGGGTTTCGCATGCATCTGTCCCCGACTCATGGGCAGGGGCGTGATGTCGGCCACCACGTCGTCGACATGCTGTTCCCCGAGGGTGGCGACGGCCGTATTCCCATCACCGCGGTTACCGGCACCAACGGTAAGACGACGACGGTGCGACTGCTCTCGCACCTGCTGCGCCACGCCGGGCGGAAGGTCGGTATGGCCTGTACCGGTGCCATCGAGATCGACAACCACGTGATCATGCGCGGCGACTACAGCGGCCCGCAGGCGGCCGCCATCGTGCTTCGCGAGCCCACCGTCGAGCATGCTGTGCTCGAGGTGGCCCGGGGGGGCATCATGCGTCGCGGCCTGGGCTTCGACGAGTGCGACGTAGGCGTGTTGCTCAATATCGCCAGCGATCACTTGGGCGAATACGACCTCTATACGCTCGACGATCTGGCGCGCTGCAAGACGGTGGTCATCGACGCCGTGCGCGAAGGGGGGACCGCCGTGCTCAATGCCGACGATCCCCACGTGCTGGACGGCCAGAAATGGGCGCGCGGCAACATCATCTTCTTCACCCTGGACTCCGACTCGCGCGCCATCCGTCAACATGTTCGTGATCACGGCGTGGCCTTCACCATCCACAAGGAGCACATCGTGATGCGCCAGGGCCGCGTCGAGGCCGAGATCATTCCCGTCGACGATGTGCCCATCACCTTCGAGGGGCATGCCCGCTTCAACGTCGCCAATGCCCTGGCCGCCAGCGCCGCCGGCTACGCGCTGGGGCTCAGCATCGCCGATATCCAGACGGGGCTGCAGACCTTTCATCCCACGCCTGGCCAGAATCCCGGGCGCACCAATCTCGTGGCGGCCGACGGTGTCCAGGTGCTTATCGATTACGGCCACAATGTGCCGGCGCTCGAGGCGCTCGATGGCCTCGTCAGCAGCCTCCCGGCGCATCGCCGCATCAGCGTGGCGAGTGCCCCCGGCAATCGTCGCGACGAGGACCTTATGGCCCTGGGCGCACAACTCGCCAGGATGCACGATGTCATGTTCATCTGTGAAACCCATCTGCGCGGACGTGCCGCCGGCGAGGCCGCCGGGTTACTGCGCGGTGGCGCCGCGGCGGCGGAAGATGCCTGCGAACTCGAGATCATCCTCGACGAGCACATGGCTATCGAAAGGGCCTTCGATGAAGCCCAGGAGGGCGACTTGCTGGTATTGCTGATCGATGACATCGACAGCGCCATCGAACGCCTCAAGGGGCGCCGCTTCCCGTCCGCCACACCGGTTGACGGGGGTTGAGCGCCACTCGTATCCACGCCTCTGGCTCAACTGGTGAACGTCCATGATGGCCTGCAATGATCAAGATGCCCGGCTGATGACCCTGTTGCGGGTCGGCCGTCTTTACGCGCCGGAGTCGCGCGAGGAAGTCGACATACTGATCGCGGACGGACGCATCGCGGCGCTGGGACGCGACCTCGCCGTGCCGGAAGGTTGGCCCGTGCGCCTGGTGGAGGCTCGCGACCTCACCGCTGTACCCGCCTTCATCGATCAGCACGTGCATGTCACCGGCGGTGGCGGCGAGGGGGGCTGCGTCACACGCTGCCCGGAGATCACCGCCGCCGAGATCGCCGCCATGGGCATCGGCACGGTGGTGGGCGTGCTCGGCACCGACAGTCTCAGCCGCTCGCCGGCGGACCTGCTGGCCAAGGTGCGCAGCCTGTGCGCCGAGGGTATCGCGGCCTACATGTACACCGGCGCCTATCGCGTGCCGCCGCCGACCCTCACCGGCGATGTCCAGCGCGACCTGGCCTGGATTCCCGAGGTCATCGGCCTGGGCGAGCTGGCGATCTCGGATCACCGCTCCAGCCAGCCGCGCCAGGACGAGATCGAGCGGCTGGTCAGCGAGGTGCGCGTCGGCGCCATGCTGGCCGGCAAGCGCGGCATCTGTCACTTCCATGTCGGCGATGGCGACCGCGGCCTGGAACCGCTGCGCCGGCTGCTGTCCGAGACCGAGATTCCCGCCGACCAGGTGATCCCCACCCACGTCAATCGCCATCGCGAGTTACTCGACGAGGCGGCGGACTACGCGCGCACCTTCGGCGCCAGCATCGACCTGACCGCCTTCGAGGATCCCGGCGAGGAGGGGCTCTCCGCCTTCGACGCGGTGGCCGTGCTGCTCGAGCGCGGCGTGCCGCGGGAGCGCATCACCATCAGCTCCGACTGCAACGGCAGCCTGCCCGAGTTCGACGCCCAGGGCGGCTACGTGGGCATGCGCGTGGCACGCAACACCACCCTGATCGCCGACTGGCAGCGCCTGGTGCGCGAGGAAATTCTGCCGCTCGAGCATGCCTTGGACCTGATCGCCGGCAACGTCGCCCGGGTGCTCGGGCTGCAGTCCCACAAGGGGCGGCTGGCCGTGGGCTTTGATGCCGACGTGACCCTGCTCGACAGCGAACTTCAGCCCCGGAAGACATTCGTGGCGGGCCGCTGCGTCTACAGCGAGGAGTAGAACGGGTGCCGATCGGAGAGATATCCAGCCAAGACCGGGCCTAGCGCATATAGACAGTGTGCCAGCGACCGAAGGTGTCGGGCAGATCACACGCGCTGTCGAAGCGCGTGTGATCTGGTCGAGCGCGCCTTTCTCTTCCAGCGCCGATAGGATCACGTACTGCAATTGAGTCAGGTTGTATTCTTCGCACTTCTTGAGAAAGATCGCCACGCTGATCTGGTGGCAGCGCAGCAACAGGCTTTCGGTCAGTTCGCAGCGCCTTGTCAGCCACGAGTAGGGCGCTTCTCGGAGAAGAAGAAGGGGCGGGTGAAGTCGGCTGCGTCGCCGAGGCGGTGGGCGAGCTCTTCAAGCAGCCGGATACGCACCCCGCCATGGTACAGGGCGTAGTAACCGATCGTGGGCAGACGGGGGATGGTCTCGAGGATCTCCAGCCCCTGCTCGCGGGCGAAACGCTGGACACAGAGTTTTGGCAATACGCTGATGCCACGTCCCGCCGCCACCAGACCAACGAGTGCCAGCAAGTTATCGGCAGTCAGGTTGGCGGCGGCCATGCCCTGGTGGGAAAGCCAGCGATTGATATCCTGCGCGAATCCGGAGCGCTTGCCCTGGCTGATCAGGGTGTAGCGTTCGAGCGCCCCTATGGGGATGGGGCGGGGGCCGTCCACCAGGCCCTCTCTGGCCATGAAGGCCATCTCCACCTCCTCCAGCAGCCGGGTTTCCACACCCGGCTGGGCGAAGGCCTCGGGGACCTGCGGTATCACCACCAGGTCCAGCTCATCATCCTGAAACTGCTGGTACAGGGTACGGCTCATGTCGATGGTGATGTCCAATCGGATGTCGGGCCGCTCGGTGGTGTAATCCCGCAGAAAGCCCGGTAGCCAGGTAAGAGCGGCCAGATCGGTGAAGCCGATACGCACACGATGCAGCATGCGCTCGGGTTGCTCGTTGAGCTCGAGGATCCGCTCCGCGCCGTCGAGCGTCGCATAGGCCAGCTCCAGCAGCCGTTCGCCCTCTTCGGTCAGCCGCGCGTTGCGGCGTGAGCGGTCGAAGAGGTGCAGGCCGGTGGCCTGCTCCAGCTCGGAGATGCGCTTGGAAACGGTGGACTGCGTCGCGTTGAGACGCTGGGAGGCGCGCTCGAACGTGCCGAGCTCGACCACCTGGACGAAAGTTTCGAGCTGCTTGAGGGTCAACATGGCATCGCCGAATAATGAATTTTTCGACTCTTAATATATGCAATTAATTCGCTTTTTTGAAAGTGTAGACTGCTTTTAAGTAGTGGGTGAGTGCTCTGCAGCGTCAGGCCAGGGGCTGGCCCCTGGCGAGCGACCTGCATGGTTCTGAAACCACAACAGTAACAAGGAATAAGGCGATGAAGACTCAATCCAGGCTGGCACGAAAGGTGGTGCTGGGGGCGATGGCGACGATTCTGACAGGTGGTCTGAGTACGGCAACCCTGGCAGCGGACTACCCCAACAAGCCGATTCAAATGATCGTCGCATTCGGCGCTGGGGGCAGCACCGATACCATGGCACGGATTTTCGCCAAGTACGCCGAGGAGGAACTCGGCCAGCGGGTGGTGGTGGTCAACCGGCCTGGCGCCGGCGGCGAACTGGGCTGGGTTCACCTGGCCAACGCTGACCCCGACGGCTACACCATTGGCCTGATCAACTCACCCGCAGTGGAGGTTTACCCTTTCACCCGCGAGGAGACCGTCGGCTACTCCCTCGATGAGATCCGCCCGCTGGCCAACGTGATCACCGACCCGGGCGTGCTGGCGGTCGCTGCCGACAGCCCCTATCAGTCCCTGGATGACTTGGTCGCAGCGGTGAAAGACGATCCGGAATCGGTGGTTATCTCCCACGAGGGCGTTGGCGGTGACGACCACCTCGCCGCACTCAACTTCGCCGAGGAAGCGGACATCGACCTGAGTTTCGTGTCCTACAACGGCAATGCCGAGGCGACCGCCGCGCTGCTGGGCGGCCACATTACCGCCTTCGAGGGCAACATGTCGGAAGCGGCGGCCCAGATCCAGGAAGGCAAGGTGCGGGGGCTGGCGGTATGGGCCGACGAGCGGGTCGAGGCCATCGCCGACGTCCCCACCGGGAAGGAACAGGGCTATGACGTCCAGTCCGCCGCATCGCGCGGATTCGCCGTGCCGGCGGACGTGTCCCAGGAGATCTATGACACTCTTCTGGCCGTTACCCGCGATGTCGTCGACAACCCGGAATTCCGCGCCGAGATGGAGCAGCTCAACATGCCGGTCAACCCCATCTACGGGGAGGAGTACGTCGAATTCATCCACGACAGTCACGACCGGCTGAAGGCGCTCTGGGAGAAAGATCCCTGGGTCGAGCAGTGATAGGACGCTTGGAGAGATAATTCTATGACTCTCGACACTATCGATCGTTGCGTAGCCGTGCTGGTGGGAGCGCTCTGTGCGGCTGCGGTGGTCACGGGCCTGGGCATGCCTGGCGACGCGGGGGTCTTCCCCGTGATCACCGGTACGCTGGGGTTACTGGCCAGCGCAGGAATCGCTCTGGGTACCCTGCGCGGTCGCGCCCCCGACGATCTGCCACCTTCGTTGCCCTGGCCGCGTTTCCTCCTCTGGTGCCTGTGCGTGCTGGGGCTGCTGGGACTGATGGTGACCGCCGGTGCTTTCGTCGCGCTGCCGCTGTTCCTGCTGGTCAGCCTGCGCTGGCTGGGCCACTTGCGGTGGCCGGCGGCTCTGGTGATTGCCGTGGCGTTCTCGGCCGTGATCTACGTGGTCTTCGTGTACCTGCTGTCCGTGCCACTGCCCGCCGGCTGGCTGGTGGGCTAACGGCGGCCTGCGACCTCACTCAAGAGGCTCCCTATGGATGTATTGCTTCCTGCCCTCGGCAATGTGCTGACGCCGATGGCCCTGCTTACGCTGTTTCTCGGCACCCTGGCCGGCATGACGATCGGCTCACTGCCGGGGCTCTCCTCGACGATGGGCGTGGCGCTGTGTATCCCCATCACCTTCAGCATGCCGCCGGACCTGGCGCTTATGCTGCTCGGGGCGGTTTACGTCAGCTCGGTCTATGGCGGGTCGGTGACAGCGATCCTGTTGCGCACCCCGGGCACGGATGCCTCCATCGCCACTGCGCTCGACGGCTATCCGCTGGCCGCGGCCGGGCGCGGCGGCGAGGCGCTGGGCATGGCGACCCTCGCCTCGCTGTTCGGCGGGCTGTTCAGCGTGGTCGTGCTGATCGCCATCGCGCCGCCGCTGTCGACGGTCGCGCTGGCCTTCGGCCCCCAGGAGTACACCGTGCTGGCGATCTTCGGGCTGGTAACCATCGTCGGCGTGGCGTCGGACCGTCCGCTCAAGGGCGTGCTCTCGGCGGCGGTGGGGCTGGTGCTGGCCTGTGTAGGGTTGGACGCCTTCACCGGCATGCAGCGCTTCACCTTCGGCCACAGCGAGTTGTTCGAGGGCGTGCCGCTGCTGCCGGTGCTGATCGGGCTGTTTTCGGTTTCCCAGGCCTTCAACCTCTGTGTGCCCGAAGGCGGTGGCGTGCTGGCAGGCAAGGGACAGCAGCTCAAGGGGCGCCGCCTGCCGCTGTGGCACGACATCCGGCGCAGCTTGCGTACCCTGCTGCGCTCCTCGGTCATCGGTTCGGTAGTGGGCATTCTGCCCGGGGCCGGTACCAGCATCGCCTCCTTCATTTCCTACAGCGAGGCGCGTCGTCATTCCCCGACGCCCGAACGCTTCGGCAAGGGAGAACTGGAAGGGGTGGCGGCCTCGGAGTCGGCCAACAACGCCGTGACCGGCGGTACCCTGATTCCCACCCTGACGCTGGGCATTCCCGGCAATGCGGTCACGGCCGTATTCGTCGGCGGCTTGACCATCCACGGCATGATTCCGGGGCCGAGCCTGTTCACCCAGCACGCCGAGACGACCTACACCCTGATCCTGTCCCTCTTTCTGGCCAACATCCTGTTTGCAGTGCTGGGACTGTGGCTGTGTCGCTACCTCGTGGTGGTGACCAAGGTCCCGGGCGCGGTGCTGGGGCCGATGATCCTGGTGTTCAGCGTGATCGGTACCTATGCGCTGCGCAACGAGATCTTCGATGTCTGGCTGGCGGTGACCTTCGGCGTAGTGGGCTTTTTCATGGAACGCTGGCGCTATCCTGCCGCGCCCCTGGTGATTGCCCTGATCCTCGGGCCCATTCTCGAGGTCAACTTTCGCCGCTCGATGCAGATCTCTCACTGGGACCTGACCACCTTCTTCACTCGGCCACTGTCACTAACGCTTTGCTTGCTGGTGGTGTTGGCACTGGCATATCCGCTCTGGAACCAGTGGCGTCGACGCCGCAGCAGCGTCCAGCACTGATTCCCACTGCTTTTTCTAGGAAGGTCAGGCATTCCTGTGCCTGATCGATGGAGATATCAATCATGACGACGACTTCGGCCCATATTATGTCCACCCCCCAGACCATCCCTGCGGAGGGTATTTTCCTCCCCGAAGAACTACTGAGCCAAGTACGGGAATCCTTCCTGCACGTTGATTCCTGCCCCTTCACTGGCAAGCGAGTATTCTTCGAGAACGCAGGCGGTTCATTGACACTCAAGTCGGTAGTTGAGCGCAGCGCCGAAGTCGCCGGCATTCCCGATAATGAGCACCGCGACAATCCCGCCTCCCACGCGGTGTCGCAGATCGTTTCTGCCGGGCGCAATGATCTGGCCAGCTTCATGGGCGCCAGCAGCGGCGTTATCTTTGGTGGTGAGACTGGTACCGAATGCCTGTTCCGGGTGATCCGCGCAGCGGCGCTTTCCGCCGAGGAGGGCGGCAGCATCGTCGCAAGCTCGGTGGAGCACCCTGCAACCTATGATGCTACCGCCCAGTGGGCTCGCCGCACCGGTCGCGAGTGGATCGAGGTTCCCTTCGATGTCGAGACTGGTCAGGTGGCAGCAGCCCATTACGCCGACTGCGTGCGTCCGGACACCCGCATCGCGACCATCCTGCATACGAGCCCGATAACCGGCATGAGTATGGACATCGCCGAGATCGTGCGAACCATCCGCGCCGTGGCCCCCGAATGCGTGATCATCGTCGATGGTATCCAGCATGCGCCACACGGGGCTCTGGCCGTCGACGACTATGATGTCGATGCCTATGTCATCTCTCCCTATAAAGCCTTTTGCCGCCTCAATAACGGTTACGCTTGGGTTTCTGATCGCCTGAGTGTCGTTGACCACGACCGGCTGTTGGGCAAGCCCGCGGATGCTTGGGAATTGGGCAGCCGTGACCCCTCGGCCTTTGCCGGCTTCAGTGCGGTGATCGATTACCTCGCCTGGCTGGGCGGACACTTCACCGAGGAGCCGTCACGCCGCGCCTGTCTGGTTGCCGCTGGTCGGGCAATGCAAGCCCACGAGCGTGCCCTGGTGCATCGGTTGCTGCACGGCGGCGCGGACCTGCCGGGGCTGTGCGACACTCCCGGGCTGCATCTGATTGGGCCGGCGGATTCACCGTACCGCGAGGGGGTGGTGTCGTTCGCCGTCGCGGGGGTCGAGGCCAAGCATGTCGTCGCCAAACTCGGGGCGCGGGGCATACGCGTCCACGCGCGAAGCGACGACGTCTTCTCCGGCAACATCCTGCGCCCGCTCGGGCTGAAGGCGGTCACCCGAGTCTCGCTGGCGCATTACAACAGTGCCGATGAGGTCGACGCCTGCCTGGCGGCCCTGGCCGAGGTGCTGCCGCGGCCGTGACGCCCCGAGCCGCCCACCCTTGTCGCCATGCCTTGCCCTGAGGCATGGCGACTTGCTTCGCTGCCCTACCATCCGCAAGCCCGCGACATCCAATGGGCCGACACCCACAACGTGCTCTTCAACCCGCGCGCCTTTCGCGGCCCCATATCCCCTCGCGTCTCATCTTTTTGGCTTACGTTGACCTAGGTTTCTGGTGCAAGCCTGCCCTGGCGTATAGGCTGAAGGTATGTATTCGTTTGTAAGCCGGACGGGTGGCGATCGCCCTAGGAACTGAAGGCCATGGGCGCTGTAGGAACGCCCTTTACGTTTGGGGTTTGGTGTATGGCTGGCTTAGGTGAGGTGGAGCACAGTGTTTTGATAAAAACAGGAATTGATCCGAAGCGGCCGGTCCGGAAAATGCAGTCAGCCCGTTCATTGGTGTTATGTTTATCGCTAGGAGCCCAATAGGATGCCTGTCGTTGGTGAGTGCGCTTTATGCAATGCTCAGTCGGTGAAGTTGCAAAATTCCCACATTGTCCCTGAGCTGTGTTACAAGCCTGTCTACCCTAAAAAGCACAATAAGTATAAAGCCTTTGGATTGGACAATAACGAATCGCTGAAAGAAGAGCAAAAAGGATATCGTGAATATCTTCTATGTAAGTGCTGTGAAGTAAAGCTTTCCGTATGGGAAAATAAACTCAAGCAGTTGCTTTGGTGTCTTGCTGGAAAAAGCGGAAGTAGTGGTCTTGCCCTAGACAAAATAGGCACAACTAGCTCAGTTTCTAACTTGGCGTACGATGACATTAAAAAAGGGGTTCTATCTATTTTCTGGAGAATGAGCGTGACGCATTTACCATTCTTTTCAGATTATAGCCTAGGTCCTTATGAAGCAAAACTGAAGTCATTAATTTTCAGTCCAGTCTCAATTGCAGAAGATGAATATCCAATCCTCATGACAAAATGCCTGCTGAACGGTAGCTTTCATGATGGTATTTTGATGCCTATGAAAAAAGGTCGGCTTAGCAACCATATTACAATTCAATCTGTAATTCTGAACGGAGTGATGATTGATGCATATATCACGGATTCTAACAAACCACATAAGGCGGTGAAGTCTTTTATGCTCCGAAGTACAGGAACTATTTTGGTACCTGAGCGAGAGTATCTGGAAAGTGGCATAGAAGTATCGAAACTTAAGAAGCGATTAACAGAAAATGACGCGTTGGAGTTTTATAATGACTCCAAAACATGACCAGTGCGTTAACGGGATTGGTTTTCCGATGGAGCTCCAAACCAGCCCGTTACGCCAGCGTAATATCATCTCTCGATGAAAGACCGCTCCTGGCCGGATGGAGAAGTTTAGGCTACGCTGATGAAAAGGATCGGCAACTGCTGGCCCAGAGTAGTATGAGAGTGAATGACCTTTCTTCCCTTTTCTCATGGTCTTTCGTTAGCTAGTCAAGGAGTGGGATGCAGTATAGCACAGGTGAGCGGCCAGGTCCGATTATTCAACAATAAGAAGGGGTTGTTAACTGTTATGATGTTTATACTATCAGTCATAGAAATAGGTCGGAAGCTGTGTTATGAGTAGCTCAGGTGGTGGATCTGGCTGTCTCGTGGTTATATTGGGTGTCTTGGGAATAGTTGCAGCAATTTGGCATTTCGATTTCCGCCCTCTATCAGAAGAAACAATAGTCTAAATTAGGGAATGTGATGATAATGCTGTGGAAGGTTCAAGAAAATGCCAGAGATGGAGATACCTGGATCCAGTTACATATACGATAGATAAAGGAAGTCAGGTCGTCATAAAGAAAGTTCACGGGGAAAACAGGTTTGTAAAGCTAGAAAGCTGTGCTGTCAAAGATAGGAAAAATTGGTCATGCATGGATGGCTATAAAGAAGTTTCACTTGTTGATGGTAAATACTTCGTCGGTAGGGAGAGCATAGAATCCTCTGGGAATGTTGAGCAGGCTACAAAGCTTCAGTACTTTATTGATATGTACTTAGGAAGGGTCGATGAATCATGACGAGTCGTTCCAGAGGATAGTAGCTAGACCCAGAACTCGGCGTTATATGAGAACTCTCTGAAGGTCCACGTATAGCCGGATGCATAGCTTTAGACTACTCTAATGGATATGGTGCGGCAGCTGATGACCCTAAGCGGAGTGCGCCAGGACAAGCTGGCAAAGGATAGGAGGCCCCCACTGTCAAGCTAGCCTCTTCAAGAGCATGATGAGGTCGAAAGACGTTGTTGATGCGGAGGCGTGAGGGCAATGGGATCCAACAAAAGCATGGAGCCGACGGCCTAACGGCCGTGGCTCATGCTCGGAAGTGAAGTGTCCCCCTACAGAGCTGCACAAGCTATAGTGGTGCTGAAAGGGCACTAGATTAATTCAGTAAAGACTTATGGAAAACAACTTAGACATACTTCGACAAAAAGCTGAGCAAGGGGACCCAGGCGCACAATATCGTCTAGGTCTCATATATGAATGTGGTGAGGGGGTAGAGCCAGATTACGCGGCAGCTGCAGAGCTATATCACAGTGCTGCTCGACAAGGACATCAAACCGCTCAGTTCGATCTTGATCGGATCTACAGATGGGCTGAATCACTGCCAGATGACAATCCTGCTGTAGAACGATGGGGTCGACAGCTAGCAGAGGAGGGCAATCCGAGAGCTCAATGCAGTCTCGGCTTGAGTTACGAGGTGAAGGGGAACATCTCAGAGGCCATAAAGTGGTATCTGAGAGCTGTGGATTCTGGCGATAAGGGGGCTGGATACCACTTGGGAATGCTATATATGAATGGGGACGGAGTCGAGCAGGATGATAACGAAGCTGCCAAATGGTTCCGGATATCGGCCGAACGTGGTATTGCCGATGCCCAGTGCAGACTGGCGTTCTGTTACATGACGGGGCGGGGCGTGCCTCATCGAGAAGAAGAGGCAGCACGCTGGTACAAGTATGCAGCCCAGAAAGGAAATGCCGCCGCCCAAGTCAATCTTGGTTATTTATACGCTGAAGGCCGCGGTGTTCCTCAGGATGATGTACAAGCATATGCTTGGTATAGCGTGGCGCTTCATACAAAGAGTAATGCTGCAATAGAATCGATTAAGTCTATTATTCCAGACTTCATAACGGATGAAGATAAAGCAAGAGAGGCTGCAAAAAATTCCCGAGAAGTGCTTCATAATAGAATGGCAGTCGAACAAGTAGTCAAGGCTGAAGAACTGGCAATGGCTTGGAAAAACAAGATCAGTGGCAAGTCATAAGCCTGAGAGAGGCTCGCACGGTGGCAGGAGGGTCAGATTCTACCCCGCCGATGGCTACCGGGCAGCTATGGAGGGGTTTATGCAGCATTTCCTTTATAAGCAAGTTTTTAAAATGAATTTGAAATTGATCGAGGACCCTGTCACGTGGCTTACGCATGCAAGTCACGTGACAGAGCCGCTTGGCCGTTTAACTTGGCACTCGCTCTCATGACTGTGAAGACTGAAACAATCCATTGCAGCCGGTGTCTGAGGCGCACAAAGCACATGGTGTTGATTGAAAGAAATACTGAGCTTCGTGTCGACTTAGATGATGAAGGCCACGCCATTGGGTCATCTGGGGCCGTGTGGGTTCTTTATGAATGCCAAGGGTGCGAGAATGTAGTACTAAGGCGTCGCTTCTGGCATACGGATATGGAGCGGGGAGAAAGCGAAGAGGAAAGCTGTTACAATACTTGGTATCCGCCACTCATCAGCAGGCAAATTCCCGAATGGCACAAAGAACTGCCGGATGCCGAGCGCAGGCTAATTTCCGAGGTTTATGTGGCGTTACACGCTAAGGCGCTTTCCCTTACCACGATGGGTCTTCGAGCTTTGCTCGATATGTACATCGTCCGAAAGATTGGTGACGTAGGTACATTCAATGAGAAGCTCGAAAAACTCCAGCAAGGTGGCTTCTTGTCTGCAGCGCAGCTAAAACAGCTTGATACAGCGCTGGATGCAGGGAATGCTGCAGCCCATCGGGGTTTTTGTCCTCCTGAGGAAACCGTTGCATTTGCGCTAGACGTCGTTGAGGTCTTGCTACATCAAGATCATCTTGGCCACAAATCAAAGAAAGTTAGTTCAGGTATACCGAAGAGAGAGAAGCGCTAACAAGGCTAGGAAAGCGACGCTAAAAAGCGGCACGCCTGCTGGCCGTCGTTATATCAGATATATCAGATTTCGCCGGAAGTCCGCTCCTGGCCGAGTTCTTCCTGTTATATTTTTCTTTATTAGTCTATGTTTATCTATTGCGCATGCCGGAGGAGATTTTCCACCCGAATAGCCGATCCCAGCTTGTTAATCGCGGCTGAAGCCGTTCCTTCGGGGGGCTTCGTTCTTGCTTGTATGGCTGGGCATGGCCGAATCCTGCCCACCATAGCGACTGCTACACTGCCCCGGTAGTGTCGATATCCTGCTGATGGGGAGACGCCGACATGAGCGAACACGTCGACAAAGCCTCCGTGCCGCTGGAGAGGGTGCGCCGCTATCTGGAGCCGGGGCCCATCGTGCTGGTTTCGTCGGCCTGGGAGGGGCAGCGCAATATCATGACCATGGGCTGGTATACCGTGATGGCGTTCTCGCCTTCGCTGGTGGGCTGCATCATCTCGGCCGGCAACCATAGCTTCGAGATGATTCGCCGCGGTGGCGAGTGCGTCATCAACCTGCCGACGACGGCCCTGACCGATCAGGTGGTGGGTATCGGCAACAATAGCGGCGCCGAGGTCGACAAGTTCGAACGCTTCGGGCTGAGCGCACAGCCGGCGGAACGGGTGGGCGCTCCGCTGATTGGCGAGTGCCACGCGCACTTCGAATGCCGGCTGTTCGACGACTCCCTGGTGGAGCGCTACAACTTCTTCATCTGGGAGGTGGTGTCGGCCCGGGCGGCGGTGTCACCGGAGTACCCAGAGACGCTCCACTACACCGGCGACGGTGTCTTCATGGTGGCCGGCGAGATCATCGAGCGGCGCGACCAGATCCAGCCTCTGCCCCTCGGCGTAGTCGCTCAGCACCAATTGTCGGGATGACGCATAGCACCGGTGGCGCAGCCCGTAGGCCTGTGTCGTGGTCAGTTCGTTCATGACTGAAAGGACGAATCTTGATGCGCTGTCGATTTCACATGCACCCGCTCGACTAAATCAGGAGCCAAGCGAAATAGCGGTGTCTGCCAATCGACGGAGCTGGAAATGATGAAACTATACGGCAAGCCCCCGACCCGCGCCCTGCGCGCCATCTGGTTGCTCAACGAACTGGGCCTGGAGTACGAGATGCTCCCGGTGGATCTCCTGCAAGGTGAGAACCGGCAGCACGATTTCCTCTCTCTCAACCCCGCCGGCAAGGTGCCTGTGTTGGTCGACGGAAGCCTCGTGGTAACCGAATCGGCCGCGATACAACTCTACCTGGCCGAAAAATACCCACAGGCGGGATTCATCCCAGAAACGGTAGAGAATAGAGCCCAAATGTATCGTTGGATTTTCTTCCTGGTGACCGAGATCGAGCAGCCTCTGTGGCGCATCGCGCGTCACACCTTCATTTACCCGGAAGAGAAGCGATTGCCTCAGGATGTCGACCTGGCGAGGCAGGAGTGTGTGGAGATGGTGGCAGTGCTCGAGCGACACATGCAAGAACGCGAGTTCATGGTTGGCGACCGACTCAGCGTGGCCGACTTCAACGCCGCGTATACCCTGGACTGGGCGAATGAAGAGAAGATGCTCGACGGCGCACCGAGGTTGAGAGAGTACCTGACGTCGATGTACGCCCGCCCCACGGCCCCACCCACCATCGCCGAGGCGTTCGCGTCATTATTGTGATCAATTCGACGAAGGTGTAATTCAGCGATATCGCATGGGGGCAGGGGGAGGTTATCTAGCCGGGTCGATCAACCCGCCCAACGAGGTATTGCGGCGGAACCAGCCGGCGATGCTGGCGCGTGGCAGGCGAGTGGGCAGCACTTCGTGGGGCACGCTGTCGGAGAGGAAGCAGGCGAAGGTACCGGTCTCGGGGCGGACGCGAGCCACTTCCCGCTCGGGATGGTCGGTGTCGTACAGGGCCATTTCACCGCCGCCGTCCAGCGGCCAATCGGGATTGAGATAGAGCACCGTGGAAACGACGCGGTTGGCACGGCCCCGAAAGCTGTCGAGGTGTTTCTTGTAGAAGGCGCCGGGTGGGTAGTGGGCGAAATGCGCCTCGAACTCGAATAGTCCGAGATACAGTGCCTGGTTGAGTTCGCGCTGCAGGACTTCCATGGCCGCAAGGTACTGGCGCTGGGGCAGGCTCTCGCGGTCGAGCCAGTGGATGGCGTCGCCCCGTATGTCGCGGCGCAGGCTGTGGTCTTCGCCCCGCCCGATACCGGCGGCGGCGAGGGCGTCGTGCTCGGCCCGGGTCATCAGCTCGTCGTACAAGGCGCGACACAAGTCAGTCTCGATAAAGGATTTGCCGACGAACCAGCCACGTTCCACGAGACCGTCGACGAGCTTGGGCAAGGCCTCCGTATCCCAGGGAAGCGGTGTCGCGATCATGACGGTGGCGTCCTGCGCAGCGGGCGATAGCGCAGGCGGCTGCCCTGGGGCGCGCGGGCAAGGCTGATATCGCAGCCGAAGCCCTCGGCGAGCAGCTCCACCAGCATCATCGCCGACAGCCCCCAGATGACATGCCCTTCGGCATGGTAGCTCGGCACGTAGAGCGGATGGTCGTCCACGGTGATGACGTCGGTATGGCTGCGGCAGTCGTCGAGGAACACCTGTAACGGCACTTCGAAGATGGCATCCAGTTCGCCGGGATCGGGGCGCAGTGGCAGGTCTGGCGGAATCACACCGACATAGGGCGTGACCACGATTCCGTGCAACGAGATCAAGTCGCCGAGCCGGCCGAGCAGGTCGACCTGGGCGGCGGGCAGGGCGATTTCCTCCTCGGCTTCGCGCAGGGCGGTGGCCAGCAGGTCGGGGTCACCGGGCTCGCGCTTGCCACCGGGAAATGCCACCTGGCCGCTGTGCTGCTTGAGATGGTCGGCGCGCCGGGTGAACAGTAGCGTAGGCTGGGGGCGTGCCACGATCGGCAGCAGCACGGCGGCTCGGGGCAACTGGCTGGTGATGCGGCGTGGCACGTGTGCTTGCAGGCGCTCGCGAAGATTCTCTAACATGGAATTTCCACTGGGTTTCATCTCTTGTACCCAGCCCTCCGTGGAGCGTCAAGAGCCGATGGCCGCTAGCGTGCCCGGCCAGGCCAAGTAAGGAGTCCCATGAATTTCTGCAGCCACTGTGGGCATACCGTCCACTTCGCGATTCCCGAGGGTGACGACCGTCCACGCTATATGTGCGAAGCCTGCGGCACCATCCATTACCAGAATCCGCGCATCGTCGCCGGTACCCTGCCGGTCAAGGGCAGCAAGGTCCTGCTGTGTCGTCGGGCGATCGCCCCGCGCAAGGGCTTCTGGACCCTACCGGCCGGGTTCATGGAGAACGCCGAGACCACCGTGGAGGCAGCGGCTCGGGAGACCCTCGAGGAAGCATGTGCCGAGGTGGCCATCCATGGCCTCTATACTTTGATCAACCTGCCGCATATCAACCAGGTCTACATGATCTTTCTGGCCGATCTCGCCGGTGGCTTCGATGCCGGGTCAGAAAGTCTCGAGGTCGCGCTGTTCGAGGAACACGAGATTCCCTGGGACGAGCTGGCGTTTCCCACCATCGAGCGCACCCTGCGCCATTTCTATGCCGATCGTCATCATGACGATTTTCCACTACACATCAGCGATATCACCGCGGAAGACCGCGAGCGCTATTTCGGCAGCGCCTGAATCAGATCTTCTCCAGCTTCCACACGTCGTAGGCCGGTTCCTCGTAGGGGTGAGCCCGCTTCAGGGCCGTGACGGCGTCGTGGATCAGCGAGTCCTCGCATACCAGTTCCACCTTGAGCTCCTCGACTTTCTCCAACTCGCCGACCCGGCCGATATGCGGGTCGGCGCCGGCGAGCGGGCGGAACTGCCCGGTGCCGGGCGTCTGGAAACAGCAGGCCTCGTAGTCGCCGATGCGCCCGGCGCCAGTCGTGAAGATGGCTTCCTTGACGCTTTCGGCATCCTCGACGGGCACGAAAAAGGCGAGTTTGTACATGGGAGCGCTCCTATGCTGGTCGTGTGGTCGTTCTTGCCATAGTGGTCGGGCCCTTCTTTGCCAGCCCGGTGGTCTATCGTGTTCAGTATGAAACCTTCACCTCATGAGAGCATGCCGAGGGAGTGCAATGAAGGAGGGCCGAGGATGGAGCGCCATCTGCAGGAGTTATTGTCGGTATTGGGCCTGACATCGAAAGGTGAGTTGCAGCCTTTGTCGGGTGGCGATATCGCTGCCGTCTACCGACTCGACACCGATCAGGGGATGGTGGTGATCAAGCGTGACGATCCCGAGCGTCTGGCTGGCGAGGCCGATGGTTTGCGTGCCCTGCGCGATGCCGGCACTCGCCTGGTGGTGCCGGAGGTGTTGGGTGAGGCGAATGGCTGGCTGGTGATGGAGGCGCTCGACAGCGGGCTGTCGTCTACGGGAAACGACGAGGTGCTGGGCGAGGGGTTGCGCGAGCTGCATGAGCTGACGGCGGATCGCCACGGCTGGTATCGGGACAATGCCTGCGGGCGCACGCCGCAACCCAATGCTCCGCTCGCCGACGGCCGCGCCTTCCAGCGCGAGCGACGCCTGCTGCCCATGGCCGTGGCCTGTCATGAACGTGGTCTGATGGATGCCCGCCTGCGTGGACGCCTCGAGGCACTGGCCGCATCACTCGAAGACTGGCTGCCGGACGTGCCGGCGAGCCTGGTGCATGGCGACCTGTGGTCGGGGAATGTGCTGCATACCGCGCGTGGTCCCGCCATCATCGACCCAGCGGTGTATCGCCACTATCCCGAGGTCGACCTGGCCATGCTGACCTTGTTCGGCTCGCCTTCGGAAGCCTGCTTCGATGCCTACTGGAACGGCCCTGCCCCCGACGACTGGCCGCGGCGGCAGGCGCTGTTCCAGTTGTATCCGTTGCTCAACCACTTGTTGTTGTTCGGTGGCGCCTACCGGGGTGCCGTCGAGCGTACCCTGGACCGTCTCGCGGCTTACCAGGCCCTGTAGAGCAACAGCTTGCCGTCCATGGGACTGAGGCGAGAGGATTCCCGGACTGTTGTGGCCTTTTCTGGCGTTCACCTCACGGGAGCAATGACGCCTATCTGGCACCGAGAAGGTGCATGAGTGGTGGTGCCCCGTCGGTTGCTCCCGGCGGGTGAAAACCGTCTTTGTGGATTAGGAAAGGTTTAAGTTTCATAAGGGTAGGCGCAGAATAAAGGACATCATTGCTGACGGCATGCCGCGACAGAAATTCGTGATATGCGATATTTCGTTGAAAGGATGACGATTTTTCGTCCCTGGCGTGCCACTTGCCTGGCCAATAGCGGAACCACGGAGGAGGACCGCTGCCATGTCATTGCCACAACAGGCTTTCTGGTCGGCACCGCAGGCCATGCTGGTGGTCGACCCTGTCGCCGATCGACTGCTGGAAGCCAATCATGCCGCCAAGGCGCTGCTCGGCGGCGAATTCGATGCCTGCGCCGCCTATCCCTTCAGCCATTTTCTGGACGATTCATTGCCGCGATGGGCCAGTTCCGGCGACGAGCCGTTGGCCCGGTCGTCGCCATGGTCGGACGATCTGGTGCTCCTCGACCTGGCACGCCAGCCGCACAATGTCGAAGCTTTCGCCGTGACGATGGAGGGAGGGCCGCTGCTGCTGACCCTGATCGATCGCGACATTCGCAAGCCTCGGCTGGCCGAGCAACGCCTGCGCGACGACGCACAACCCCAAGTGGTCAAGGATAGCGGCGTGCTGCCGGAGCAGGAGTGGCAACGCCGCCTGCGGGACAATGCTGTCGCGGCCCTGCAGCGTAGTGCCGGCAAGGTATCGGGACAGGGTGGTGCCGCTGAGCTGCTGGGCGTCAAACCCACTACCCTGACCTCGCGATTGCGCAAGTGGCGCATCGATCCACGCGAATTCAAGCATCGTCATAACAGGGAGGGCGCTATTGACCTAAAGTCAACTTGAGGTCTTAGTCTTGCGTTGCACGAGGCACCACGAATCCTCGCGTGAGGGGAGGGAGCGGTCGGGAGAGGTAGCATACATACATGAATGTAGCTATAATCGCCCGATACGCTACGACGTGAGCCGACCACGGTGCCTGGTAACCACCTGAAGTGTATATCAATTTTTCCTGATAAAAGATTTGGGATGGCGTTCATGCATAACTTTGACTCACCTGGCGGAAGGTTTGTCGTTCAGGGGCGGCGTGCCTTCCTATCGCTACTGATATCCACGATGCTGGTCGGCCAGGCTCAGGCGGCGGATCTCTGGGCCATCACCCGCGATGCGCTGGAAAACAATGCCGAGCTGGCGGCGTCGCGATCGCGGCTCGATAGCGTCGAAGCCGGACGCGATGTGGTTGGCGGTGGGCTGCTGCCGCAAATCAGTGCCTCCGCGGAGGCGGCGCACAATCGTACCTACGATTCCCAGTCGACGTCTTTGGAAGGACTGGACGGTTCCGCCCCTGGTGGCCTGGAAGGGCTGAGTTCCCTCTTTGAGGAGGACGATGTCTTCAACAGCGCCGGTATGGGCCTGGAGGCCAGCCAGGCACTGTATGATGCTGCCACCAGCCGTGAAGTGACACAGGCCGAGCGGGAAATCGACCAGGAGGCTTTCAACCTGGCGGCCAGTGAGCAGCAACTGTTATTCGATGTAGCCAACGCCTATTTCGAGATTCTGCGTGCCAATGACATCCTGGCGGCGCGTGAAGCACAAGCGCGTGCCATCAAGCGCCAGTTGGCGCAGGTTCGCGAACAGTTTGAAGTCGGTTTGGTCGCCATCACCGATGTCGAGGAGGCCGTGGCCAGTTTCGACCAGGCCAGGGCCGATCGGATTGCCGCACAGAGCGACCTGCAGGTCAGTTTCGAAGCGCTGGAAAGGTTGACCGGAGAACGCTACGACAGTATCGAGAGCCTGGGCGAGGACATGCCGATCGAAATGCCCACGCCGGCTGAGCGCGATGCGTGGGTGGAACTGGCGTTGGCCAACAGCCCTGTGCTCAAGGGCGCCCAAGCGGGGGTCGAGGTGTCGCGCAGTGCCGTCGAAGTGGCGCGCGCGGCGCGGTTGCCGGTATTGGAGGCCTTTGCCAGCTACGATTATGCGGATAGCGACAGTGAGACCCTCAGTGGCTACGACTCGTCCAGCCAAGTCGGGCTGCGAGCCAATATGCCGCTCTATACCGGCGGTACCACCAGTAGCCAGATTCGCCAGAACACCTATGAACTCGAAGTCAGTCAGTATGATGCCGAGGCGCAGCGCCGTGACACGATCCAGCAGGTACGGTCGCTCTTCACGCGTGTCCAGAACGATGTCGCCACCGTCGAGGCTCGCCGCCAGGCGGTCGTGTCCAATCGCAGCGCTCTGGAGGCGACCCGTTCGGGCTACGAGGTCGGTACGCGCAATATCGTCGATCTGCTGAATGCCGAGCAAAACCTCTATGACGCCGTCGCGGCGCTCGCCGAGGCGCGTTACGACTTCGTGCTCGACCGCCTGGAGTTGTTCCAGCAGACGGGGATGCTCGATGCCGAGGATATCCAGGGGCTGAATGCGCGATTGAATGCCGATGAGCCGGTTTCACTTGAGTTCGAGAGTGGCAGCGATGCCTACCGCGATGCGATGGACATTGGTGAGCCGCCGCGCCGCTGACGGCAGTGGCCGATGGGTTATGTCTTGTCCGCAGTGGTCGTTCGGCCGAGTTGGCAAGGAGATAGGTAAGCATGGATCGCCATCGTCGTTCCACGCGATCAACAGGGACCGAGATAGATGCTAATCATGAAACATGAGCGAATTCGTTTGACGTCGGCGTTGCTGGGCCTCGGCTTGCTGCTGGCAGGTTGCGGTGATGAGCAGCAGGCGTCTTCGGCCGAGCAGCAGGCGCCGCCGCCTATGCTTGCTCAGGTGATGGAGATGGCGCCGCGGAATATCTCGCTCGACAAATCCTATCCCTCCATGCTGCGTAGCGACAATGAAGTCACGGTGGTGGCGCGCGTTAGCGGCACCCTCGAGGAGCGCCTTTTCGAACCCGGCGACCTGGTCGAGAAAGGTGAAAGCCTCTATACCATCGAGCCACCGTTGTATCAGGCGATGGTACGCCAGCGCGAGGCCGATCTGCAGAGCGCCGAGGCCGAGTTGAGCCGTGCCCAGCGGGATGCCAACCGCTACGAGCGACTGCTGGGACAGAACTCCATCAGTCGGCAGCAATACGATCAGGCCCAGTCCGAATTGCTGGTCGCGCGCGCCAATGTGGCGCAGGCCCAGGCAGCGCTCGACAGCGCTCGGATCGACCTCGACTACACCAGCGTCGAGGCACCGGTGGCGGGAATGATCGACCTCAGTGAGGTCAATGTCGGCAATCTGGTCGATGCCGGTACGGAACTGGTTACCATCACCCCGCTGGATCCACTCGAAGTGCGCTTCCAATTGCCTCAGGCGGATGCGTTGGAGCTCCGCCGTCAACGTCAGCAAAATAGCAGCCAAATTACCGCCGAACTGGTGTTTCCGGCGTCCAACAGCAGCCAGCCCCAGACGCTGCCGGGGCAACTCGACTTCCTGGGCGCGCGGGTCAGTGAGCGCACCAGCACCGTGGAAGCCAGTGCCACCTTCGACAACCCGGATAGTCTCTTCTTGCCTGGCCAGTTCGTGCGCGTGAAGCTCACGGGGCTCCAGCGTTTCGATGTGCTGGCGGTGCCGGAGATCGCGGTGACCGAAGGCTTGATGGGCCCCCAGGTCTTCGTGCTCGATGAGGAAAACAAGGTACGTGCCCGTAACGTGGAGCCGGCGGAAACCGCCGGGCCCTGGCTGATCATCGCGTCCGGACTCGAGCCTGGCGATCGTGTGGTGGTCAGTGATCCTGCCGGTCTTCAGCCTGGCAGGGTCATCGATCCGCAGCCTTTCGATGGTGAAGCGGAGAAGGTGGCCGAGACCCGGACGCCGCAGGAGACTGACGTCGGCTCCGAAGGAGAGCGGCAAACGGACAAGGCAGACGGGGCCTGATCGATGGGTATTTCCAATTTCTTTATCAAGCGGCCGATATTCGCCACCGTCATTTCGATCATTGTCGTGCTGGTCGGCTTGATGGCGATGCGCATCCTGCCGATCGAGCAATATCCCGAGGTGGTACCGCCGACAGTCACGGTGGAGGCCACCTACCCGGGGGCCGACGCCGAGACGATATCGCAGACGGTGGCGGCTCCTTTGGCCGAGGCGATCAATGGGGTCGAGAACATGCTCTACATGACCTCGACCAGTTCGGACAGCGGCACGATGAATATGGAGATCGCCTTCAGTATCGATTCCGATGGCGATACCAATACCATCAACGTCAACAACCGGGTGCAGCAGACCTTGTCGTCGTTGCCGGAAGCCGTGCAGGCCCAGGGTGTGACCGTCGAATTGAGTTCCAGCAGCATTCTGATGTTTGCCGCGTTGATCTCGCCCACCGGCGAGTACGACAACATCTACATGCAGAACTATGCCACGCTCAATATTCTCGATGAGCTGCGCCAGATCCCTGGTGTGGGCAATGCGCAGGTGTTGGGCGGTGGTGAGTTCGCCATGCGCATCTGGCTCAATCCGGACAAGCTGGCGCAATACGACCTGACGCCCGCCGAAGTAGCCAATACGATACGTTCGCAGAACACCGAGATACCGGCAGGCGGGCTGGCCCAGGTTCCGAACAGCGACCCGCGGGCCTATAGCTATACCGTTACGGCACCCGGGCGCCTGACGAGTGCGGAAGAGTTCCGCAACATCATTCTGCGCACCAATCCCGATGGCTCCGCGTTGCGTCTGGATGATGTCTCGCGTGTCGAGTTGGGAGCGTCGAGCTATGGGGTCGAGGCACGTCTCAATGGCAGTGCCATGGCACCGATTCTCATCAACCAGCAACCGGGAGCCAATGCCCTGTCAACCGCCGAGGCGGTCAGGGACGCCATGGGGCAGCTGGCGGAGCGTTTCCCGGCGGGGCTGGACTATGTGGTGCCCTATGACACCACGCTGTTCATCGGGGCGTCGGTGGAGACCGTCACCGAAATCTTCATCGAAGCGTTCCTGATCGTTGCGGTGATCGTCTTCGTGTTCCTGCAGAATTGGCGCACGACGCTGATCGCCATGTCGGTGGTGCCGGTGTCGGTGATAGGCACCTTCGCCGGTCTCTATCTGTTCGGCTTTTCGATCAACCTGCTGACGCTGTTCGCCATGATACTGGCCATCGGCATCGTGGTGGATGACGCCATTCTGGTGGTGGAGAACGTCGAACGTCTGCTCGAAGAGGACGATGAGATCCCGATACCCAGGGCGGCGATGCAGGCCATGAAGGAGGTCGGCGGCCCCGTCATTGCCACCTCCTTCATCATGGCGGCGGTGTTCGTGCCCGTGGCCTTCCTGGGCGGTTTCACCGGGCAGGTCTACCAGCAGTTCGCCTTGACCATCGCGGTATCGGTGGCGATCTCCGCAGTGGTGGCCCTGACCTTCACGCCGGCGATGTGCGCGCTTTTCGTCAAGCACAAGCGGCAGGTTTCCGACTCGACATTCGTGCGTGCCCTGCAGACGCCTTTGCGCCTGTTCGACCGAGGGTTCGCCTGGGTGACCGGCCTCTATCTGTGGATCGTGCGGGGGCTGGTCAGGTACTGGGGGCTGACCCTGATCCTGACGGTGGCCACGCTTGGCGCTTCCTACTGGATGTTCGAGCGTACGCCTTCGACCCTGGTGCCCGAAACCGATCAAGGGATCGTGATCGCCAGCATCTCGTTACCGGATGCGGCTTCACTGGCGCGTACCGAAGCCTACATGGAGAAGCTCAGTCACGAGATCGAGCAGACTCCGGGCGTGGCCTATTCCACTGCCGTGGCGGGGTACGACATGCTGACCAGCTCGGTCAATACCGCGCGTGGCGTGATATTCATCAGCATGGTCCCGTGGGAGGACCGCGAACTCACGGTCCAAGGCTTGATCGGCAAGGTCATGCAGGCCGGTGCCATGATCGAGGGCGGGTCGGCGATGGCCTTCAATATGCCCCCGATCATCGGCTTGTCGACGACCGGTGGTTTCACCGGTTATCTGCAATCCTATGCCGGGGCGAGCCCTCAGGAACTCCAACAGGCCGCCTTTCAGGTCATGCAGGCGGCCAATCAGCGTCCCGAGCTGAACCAGGTCTTTACCACCTTCAGTGCCAACGTGCCGTCATACCGCGCCAACATCGATCAGGAGAAGGCACTCAGCTATGGCGTGTCGCTCGATGACCTGAATACGACCCTGTCGAATACCCTGGGTACCGGTTTCGTGAACTACTTCACGTATCGCAACCGTAACTTCCAGGTCTATCTACAGAACGAGTCGGAGTTCCGCCAGACACCGGAAGACCTGAATGGCATCTTCGTGCGCAGCGCTGGGGGCGAACGTATTCCCCTGTCGGAATTCGTGACCATGGAACGTCAGGCGGTACCTGCGGTCATGACGCGCTTCAATGTCTATCCAGCCGCCCAGTTCCAAGGCGGGGCGGCGCCCGGCTACAGCTCGGGTCAGGCGATTGCCGCCATGCAGGAAGTCGTCAATGAGACCCTGGGCTCCGGTTGGGGCATGGGCTGGACCGGCACCTCCTATCAGGAGGTGAGTACAGGGAACGCGGCCACCATCGCTATCGTTTTCGGCATCGTCATGATCTTCCTGATTCTGGCCGCACAATACGAGAGTTGGGCATTGCCGCTGGCGGTGATCACCGCGGTGCCCTTCGCCTTCCTGGGAGCCATCGGCGGCATCGTGTTACGAGGGCTGGAGACCAGTGTCTATGTGGAGATCGGCATGCTGGTGGTGGTGGGTCTGGCGGCCAAGAATGCCATTCTGATCGTCGAGTTCGCCGAGTTGCATCGCCGCGAGTTGGGCAAGTCGATTCGCGACGCCGCGGTGATTGCCTCGGAATTGCGTTTCCGGCCGATCGTCATGACCTCGCTGGCGTTCATCTTCGGCACCTTGCCGCTGGCTCTGGCGACCGGCGCTAGCGACACCAGCAGTCACCATATCGGGACCACGGTGGCGATGGGCATGGTATCGGTGGCTATCCTGTCCAGCTTCTTCGTGCCGTCTTTCTACGTGATGATCGCGCGTGTCCAGCAATGGTTGGTGGACAAGCGCGGTGGCTCGAGACACGAAGAGGAGGCCACCGTCTAGGAAATATCGATCCCTGTCTCACTGGTGAGAGATGGAAAATTCATGGATGAATTTTTCATTGGCAGTGAATTGCACAAGGCCATTTCCCTGCACCGGGAAATGGCCTTCTTCGTCTTGCATCGCGCTCCAGCGTGATGGGGTCTGCCTGGCTATACTGGGGTTGTGAGGGCGGTCCAGCCGCCTGCATCGACCATAAAGCGTGTGGTCAGGGCTCCGGAAACGGGAATGCCATTTCTTGCGCGCGAAGCGTTAGGAGGCAGGGCGTCATGGAACTGCTGATCCAATCTGCGCTGAGTTTTCCCTCCGTCGTTCTTGTCGTGCTTCTGGGTCTACTGGCCGTCTATTGGCTGTTAGTGGCCATTGGGCTGGCACCGATCGAGTTTCTCGAGCACAACAGCCTGCGTGATGACCATCTTGCCAGTGCCATGGTATCGCTTGGTTTCGCCGGTGTGCCGGTATCGGTGGCACTGACGGCATTGCTTGGGTTGGGAACACTCGTGGCGGTGGCGCTGGAACTGTTGGTGCTGCGTTTCTTGCCACTGGGAATGTTGCGGCTGCCACTGGGCTTGGTCGTGCTATGGGGTTCCCTGGCTTTGGCCGCTCCGCTCAGTGTGTCCCTGTGCCGGAAGTTGCAACCACGTTTGCATCGCTTCCGCTCTGCCTGCCAGTGCTCGTTGCTGGGAGAGTCGGTGATTGTGAAGGCAAGGGAACAGGAGGACGATCTGTATCGCGCCACCCTGGAGGATGATCCGACGGTCGAAGTCATCTTGCACACTAAGCGTGGTGCCATCCCCGCTCCTGGGGAGCGCTGGGTACTGGTCAAGTACCTGGCTGGCGAAGAGGCTTACCGTGCCGTGCCCAGGTCCAAGTATCTGGATGCCCGGACACGACTCCGCAGGCTGCGTAGGGTGCAGCGTGAAGGAGGGCATGCAACGCATTGAAATGTCTTGCTCACGGGGAAGACAGTAGCCGTCGCAACCACGACCAACCGCGTTGCCAGAAGGGCAGGTGGTCGACCTTCCTGGCGAGCTTGAAGGCCAAGCGCGGGCGTGTCAGGAAGGTACGTATCGGTGCGACCTGGCTCGCCCGGTCGAGCATCGGAGCATGGCCACAGCCTGGCACCTCGAGGGATACCAACCCGGGTTGCGCCTCGCGCATGCGCTCGACCACCTCGGCACTCAGCAGGGGGGAGTCGGCACCGCGGATCACCATCAGCGGGCACTGGATGGCACGCCAGTCGGCCCAGGTGTCGCGCGGGGTGTCGTGCACGAACTGCTCGGTGATGCGTGGATCGAAGTGAAAGGTCCAACCGCCATCCGGCAGCCGCCGGGCACTGTTGAGAGCCAGTTCACGCCAGGCAGCCTCGTCGTCGATACCGAAGCTGGCGTAGTGCTTCCTGAGTTCCCGGGACAGATCGCGGAAGCTCGAAAAACGATGCGGCAAGGTGAAGTAACGTCCCAGATCCACCAGGCCTTCCTGCTCGAGTTCCGGCCCCACGTCATTGAGGACCAGTCGTTCGATACGTGCATGATGCTCCTCGTGAGCGGCCAGCAGCATGCCCAGCAGGCCGCCCATCGAAGTGCCCAGCCAGGCGACGCGTTCGAGCTCGAAGTGGTCGAGCAGTGCCACGGCAATGGTCATGTAATGGCTATAGAGATAGTCGTGGGCAGGAAACAGTGACCAGCTCGACAGGCCACGCCCGGGAGTGTCGGGGGCCAGGACTCGCCACTCGGGACCCAGCTCCCGCGCCAGGGCAGCGAAGTCTCCTCCATGCCGGGCCAGGCCATGCCAAGCGACCAGGGTGTGCGGCGCCTGGGGATGCCAGACGCGTATCGCTATCTCCAGTTCGCGTACGCGCACGAATTCCAGGTGATCCATCTCCGTCTCCTCTCGCCGGACACGCCCTGAGTGTAGCCGGTTTTTATTGCAGTGCAGCGTGAGAGGTGGTGCAAAGCAGGATCCTGGCTAGCGACGCATCAGCCCTAACAGGGTGTCGACCAGTTCGCCACCGCGTTCCCGGATCGAGAAGTCCTCGGGATTGCGGTGCCAGTCGTGCACCAGGCCACCGAAGGTGGATTGCAGCAATCGGGTGGCGGTTTCCGGACTCAACTCGGGCTTGAGCATATCGCGCTCGTGGGCTTGGCGGAATTGCTCGCACATCTCTTCGTGACATTCATGAGCCAGGCGATTCTGCATCTCCAGGGGATTGATATCACTGAAGAATTCACAACGATGCAAGACAATGGAATGAATGCGTCGATAGTGGGGCTGTTCCATCTTGGCCAACCCCTTGTGACACGCCAGGCGAATGGCCTCGAGGGGAGACTCGGTGAGAGCCGGGTCATTGATTTCCTCGACCAGCTCCTCGAAGGGCATGCGCACACGCTCCAGCAGGGCCAGGAACAGGTCGGCCTTGTTCTTGAAGTGCCAGTAGATGGCGCCGCGCGTCATGCCGGCGTGGCGCGCGATCTGCTCCAGTGAGGTGCGGGCGACGCCTTTCTCGTAGAAGACGTCTTCAGCGGCGTCCAGCAGGGCTTCGCGGGTTGCTTCGGCTTCGGCTTTGGTTCGTCTTGCCATGGGCGTGCGGGGTCTCGAGTCGCAATACACACTCATTTTACCCCAAAGTCGCCATACTTACATTCATGTTTGTATGATTGTATGGTACGAGCCGAATACTGGCGAGGGTCGTCATTGTCGTACAGGCACGGTATAAAGGAAACACTGTTCTGTCACAGGATGTCGTTTCATGGCTCGTGCTCCCTTCGAACTTGCTGGCGTGCGTGTGGCGCCGGGCAGCCGCGCTCAAATCGATGTGCCCGTCGCCAAGCTCTATACGCACGCGCCGCTGCATATCCCGGTGGAGGTGGTACACGGTCGCCAGAGTGGGCCGGTGCTGCTGGTGTGCGGTGCCATTCATGGTGACGAGATCAATGGTGTCGAGATCGTGCGTCGACTGCTGCGTTCCAAGGCGATCCGGTCGTTGCGCGGTACCTTGGTGGCGGTGCCGATCGTCAATGTGTTCGGCTTCGTGCAGCATACCCGGTATCTGCCCGATCGTCGCGATCTCAACCGCTGTTTTCCCGGGAGCGAATCGGGCTCGCTGGGCTCGCGGGTGGCGGCGCTGTTTCGTGAGCAGATCGTCGATCTGGCCACTCATATCATCGATCTGCATACCGGTGCCATTCACCGCACCAACCTACCGCAGATCCGGGCCCAACTGGCCCCCGGCAGCGAAACCGATGCCATGGCCATGGCGTTCGGCGCGCCGGTGATCCTCAATGCCGAGCTGCGCGAAGGCAGCATCCGCCACTATGCCCAGAATCGCGAGGTCCCGGTGCTGACCTACGAAGCCGGAGAGGCGCTGCGTTTCGACGAGTGGGCGATCGCCCCGGGGGTGCGTGGGGTACTGCGGGTCATGCGCGCGATCGGCATGCTGTCCGGTGAACGGCGCCGACGCGCGCCGCGACCCGCCGAAGTGGCCAATGGCTCGAGTTGGGCCCGGGCGCCTATCGACGGCATCCTGCGCCCCAAGGTGCGCCTGGGGGCACGTGTCGCCAGGGGAGAGGTGCTGGGCTTGGTGGCCGATCCTTTCGGCAATGCGGAAGGCGAGGTATGTGCCAATGCCGACGGCATCGTCATCGGCATGAGCAATCTGCCCCTGGCCAACGAAGGCGAAGCGCTGTTCAATGTGGCGCGCTTCGATGCCATCGAGGAGGCGGAGAGCGCGGTGGAGTCCTTCCAATCGGACTATGAGCCCAATCGCATTGGTATGAAATAGCCCTGCGCGCAAACAGACGGGCGGGCGAGACGGCTGCATGGGAGGGGCAAAGCGGCATATGATGGGGCCTGTCATCTTACTCCATTCATACGAGAGGCTCTCCCATGCAGTGGCCGTTTTCCCGGCGCGCCAAGGCGCTGACCAGCTCCGCCATCCGTGAAATTCTGAAAGTGACCGAACAGCCGGACGTGATCTCGTTCGCCGGCGGCTTGCCGTCGGCGGCAACGTTTCCGGTGGAGGCGATGCAGGTGGCGACCAGGAAGGTGCTCGGAGAGCAGGCGGAGAGCGCACTGCAATATGGTCCGAGCGAAGGGCTTGGCAAACTGCGTGAGTGGATTGCCAAGGAGTATTCCCGTGACGGCGCCGAGGTACGGCCTTCCCAGGTACTGTTGACCACCGGGTCGCAGCAGGCGCTGGATCTGATCGCCAAGGCACTGATCGATCCCGGCAGCCGCGTGCTGGTGGAAACGCCAACCTATCTAGGCGCGCTGCAGGCGTTCTCGCTGTTCGAGCCGGAGTACGTGTCGGTCGCCAGCGACGAACAGGGGCTGCTACCCGAGGCGCTGACCCCCGAGGTCATCGAGGGGGCGCGTTTCCTCTATGCCCTGCCCAACTTCCAGAACCCGACCGGCCGACGGCTGCCGCTTGCTCGACGTGAAGCGCTCGCGGCTATCGCCCGCGAGCATGACTTGCCGATCGTCGAGGACGATCCCTACGGCGAGCTCGACTACCAGGGCGAGCGACTGGCGAGTCTGCGCTCGCTGGCGCCGAAGCAGGTGATTCATCTGGGGTCGTTTTCCAAGGTGCTGGCACCAGGGCTGCGGCTTGGCTACGTCATTGCCGACGATCCCTTGATCGCCAAGCTGGTCCAGATCAAGCAGGCGGCCGACCTGCATACGCCGAGTTTCACCCAGCAGGTGATCTACGAGATTGTGAGCCAGGGCTTCCTGACGGGCCATATCCCGGGAATTCGCGCCCTCTATGCCGAACGCTGCCGGGCGATGCTGGCGGCACTGGAAAAACACATGCCCGCGGGCGTGCATTGGAACCGGCCCGAAGGGGGCATGTTCATCTGGGTGACGCTGCCCGAGTCGCTGGACAGCACCGAGCTGTTGACCGAAGCGATTCGTGAGCGAGTGGCGTTCGTACCGGGGGCACCGTTCTATGCCACGGCACCCCAGCCCAATACGCTGCGGCTCTCCTTCGTCACCGTCGAACCGGCACGTATCGGCGAGGGCATACAACGCCTCGGGCGGCTTGTCGCCAGGCAACTGGGTGGCGCGTCGGAGCACCTGCCGCTGGTTTGATGCCAAGGCAGGGTCAGGCGGGCTCCGCCTCCCGCTCGGCGACCAGGCCCAGTGCATCGTCGAACACGGCAAGACCGGCACCGTCGCGGTGCGCGTTCTCCGACAGGTGACGGCGGAAGCGGCGCCCGCCGGGGCAGCCCTGGAACAGGCCGAGCAGGTGGCGGGTGACATGGTTGAGCTTGGCGCCCTCGGCCAGCCGCTCGGCGATATAGGGGCGCAGGGCCTGTGCCGCGGCATGGCGGTTCTCGACCGGCGCGGGTTCGCCATACAGCGCTTCATCCACCTGAGCCAGCAGCCAGGGATTCTGATAGGCCTCGCGACCCACCATCACGCTGTCGACGTGGGCGAGCTGGGCCCGGCACTCCTCCAGCGTCTTGATGCCGCCGTTGATGCCGATATGCAGCTCGGGACGGCTGGCTTTCAGGCGATGCACGCGAGCATAGTTGAGCGGGGGTACGTCACGGTTTTCCTTGGGGGAAAGCCCCTGCAGCCAGGCCTTGCGAGCGTGCACGATGAACGTCTTGCAGCCGGCGTCCTCCACCAGCGAGATGAAACGCTCCAGGTCGGCGTCCTCGTCCTGGTCGTCGATTCCGATACGGCATTTCACCGTCACCGGAATCGAGACGGCATCGATCATCGCCCGCACCGCTGCGGCGACCTTCTCCGGATGGCCCATCAGACAGGCGCCGATCAGGTTGTTCTGCACCCGGTCGCTGGGGCAGCCGACGTTCAGGTTGACCTCGTCATAGCCCCATGCCTCGGCGATGGCCGCGCACTCCGCGAGTTCTCGTGCGTCGCTACCGCCCAATTGCAGGGCCAAAGGATGCTCCACCGCGTCATAGCCCAGAAACCGCTCCCGCGGGCTGCCATGCAGAATCGCCCCGGTCGTCACCATCTCGGTATACAGCAGCGCACGCCGCGTCAGCGTGCGCGCGAAGGCGCGGTAATCGCGGGTGGTCCAATCCATCATCGGCGCGACGGAGAAGGTGCGGTCTATATCGGGCATCGGGCATCACAAAGAGGTGAGCAGAAGGGCACACATTCTAGCAGCCCGGGAGCACGACGCGCGATACCCTGGAAAGGCATCGCTGGGTTTGCGATCGGTCGAGAAAATCCGTCAGTGATAGGCCTACTTGGCTAGTAAGCACTTACTGGGGCGATTTGGCGCGGCCAAGTTGGGGCTAGGGCAGTGATGCGTGAGTGTCCACGGCTGCCTCCTTGGCCTGGTGCCGCTCGTCCATACTGAGGGATCATGCACATGCCACCTTTCGGGGAGCCATCGTCACAAGGAACAGAACATGAGTACGGATCTCACAAGCCACCAGAGGGAACTCCTTTCCCGTGTTCTCCAACATGGCGGAGTGCTGGCGTCCCCCTTTGGCCATGCCGGCGAGGACAGTCTGTTGCCACAGGTATTGGACGATATCGATGACCTGGAAGCCAAGGGTCTGATTACGGTCACGCGCTTCCAGGACAGCCATGACCCTCAACGAATCGAACTCACCGCTACGGGATACACAGCCCTGGGGATCGAATAGAGAAGTGAGCGCTTCTCTCGACAACTGTCTCCCGTTCCTCCTATTGGTTATACAGCAGTGCTGGACAGGGCCATCCCCAATAGGTCTCAATGGCTTAGGGGTATTGGCAGGGAGTGGGTCCGGCTGTGACCCGAGGTGCGCGAGGAGGAGTGGATGAGAGTGTGGAGCGGCTGGTTGCGAGGTCTGGGTATTGGCGTGGTGGCGTCCTTGTCTCTCGCCGCCTGTGGCGACAACAACGATGATGCCGCGGCACCGGTCGCCGAGCCGGAGCGAAATGTCGAGGCAGCGTCATCCAATCCCGAAGCGGCACCTGCTCCCGAGCCATTCTCCGAACCGGTGGCAATCAGTGCGTCGGCGGAGCCACTTCCCGATCGTCGGCTGCGTGTGTCAGGCGAAACCAACCTGCCCGATGACGCCGTGCTGCTGATTATCGTCGAGCGCCGTGCCAGCGGTGTGCGCTGGCGTCATCGTACCAGCGTCAGTGACGGTCGCTTCTCGGCGGAGCCGTTCGGCCCCGGGAGTGGTCTGCCCGATGGGACATATACGATCACGGTGTCGTTGCAACCGGCGAGCGTTCAGCCCCAGGCGGTGCAGGCCCGGATTGGCGATCGCGGGCAGCACCTCAGTGGGCCGCTGGTATACGAGTCGGTGCATCAGGGCACGACTGCCGAATATTCCATCACCTATACCATGGGGGGCTGAACAGGATGTCGGCACGTGACGTGGCCGATCCCCCTTCCTTCCACTGCCTGCGCTTCGTTGACATCACGCTTGTCACTGCATACGCCAGCGGGCCTGGATCTTGCCATGCAGGCGGAGTGTGGCGTCGGCGGTGGTGACGTCGTTCTCGGCCTGAGACTCTCCCGTCAGTTGCAGTTCACCGGTGGGGCCTTGCTGGAGCCGCCGTACCTGGATCTTGCTTCGGTGTTCGACAACATAGAGCCCGACACGCTGGAAGGTCGAGGTAGGACTGACGGCAGCCAGATCGCCGCGGGCGAGGAAGTCGAAGTGTTGATCGGGGGCAGGCGTCACCAGCAAACACTCGGCCTCGACACCGACCGAGGCATAGAAGAGTTCCTGAGGCAAGGTAATGGGGCTTCTGACCTTGTCTAGCCAGGGCACCGGCGGTGTGGCGTTGAGTTGCAATATCTGGGGGGTGGGCTTGGGGCGATCGTCGAGGAGTTCGCTCAGTGGGCAGCCCAGTGCGCAGGCCAGGGCTACCAGTCGCTCATGGCCGATCTGTTTGATGGCGCCGGACTCCCAGTAGGAAATGGTGACATCCGATACACCCACCAGCCGCGCCAGCGCTGCCTTGTTCAGGCCGGCCTGTTGGCGTAGCCGCTTGATCCGAGGACCTAGAGCATCCATCGCTACATCTCTATTTGAGGTGAGGGTAGTGATGCTCCAGTATCCCGCTATTACTGTGCAAGATCACGCATCAACGATGTGACAACTTTGTGTCACAGGATAAAGTGCCATGCGTGTGCCAGGACATCGGAAGGTGACGCGGAGAAGCGGAAAGAAAAGCGCGCCGGTGTCTACAGACAACCGGCGGCGCGCAAGCGGAAGTGCACTGAAGGCGTCATCCAGGCCTAGGCGGGATTGCCGCGGCCTGATGGCGTTGACGCTCGGGGACGGCGCAATGAATGGGTCGTCTCCGAGCGCTTGGGCAGTATAGGCAGTCGGCTTTTGCGGAATAAGGGGGTACAATCGAAAACTTGTGTTTCCAAAATGGAAACATGATCGCGAGCCCGCTGGCGTCGCGGTCGGGAGCTGGCATGAAGAGGAGGGTGATGTGGCGACCCTGGATGCCTTGAAGGTCTTCGTCGAAGTGGTGCGTAACGGCAGTTTCACCGCAGCGGCCAGGCGCATGGGGATCTCCAAGTCGATGGCCTCCAAGCGGGTGGCGGCGTTGGAGGAGGAGCTGGGGGTGAGCCTGCTCAACCGCTCGACACGCTCGCTGCATCTCACCGAGGCGGGGCAGATCTACTATGAGCATGGGCTGCGTATTCGCGAGGAGCTGTCGGCGGCCGAGGCCCAGGTGCAATCGGTGACCGCTCGCCCCCGTGGACAGCTCAAGGTCAGCGCCCAAGTCAGTTTCGGTTTCATGTATCTGGCGGCGCCGACCACCGCCTTCATGCGTCGCTACCCGGACGTGGCGGTGGAGATTCTGCTCGAGGACCAGCGTTTCGAACCCATCGACGACTCGGTGGACCTGGCCATTCGCATGGGGCCGCTGCCTCCTTCGAGCCTGGTGTCGCGGCCATTGTGCAAGGTGGTCTATGGCTTGTACACCGCACCGGAATACCTGGTGCGCGTCAATCGGCCGCTGCATCCGCAGGATATCCGCGAGCACGACAGCATCTTCTATGGCAACTACGACCTGGGCGCGCACTGGCGTTTCTCGCTCAACGGCCAGCCGCTCGATATCGAGCCGCAGTCGCGACTGGTGATCAATAACCTGCTGGGAGTGGTGGAGGCGGCCAAGGCCGGCTTCGGCCTGGCCTATCTACCCACCTTCGCCGCCCGCGCGGCTGTTGCCGAAGGGGTATTGGTGCCGTTGCTGCAGCCGTACTGGAATGAGCACGGCAGCATGCTGGTGCTGTTTCGCTCGCGCAAGTACCTCCCCGACAAGACCCGCGCCTACCTGGACTTCATCACCGACTGGTTTCGCGAGCATCTGGCGCTATAACCTGTCCCCAGAGCTGATGGGTAGCGGCCGAGTGCGTATAATGCCGTCAAGTTCATTCACCCAACGGATCTGGCAAGACAATGACCGTACGTACCCGTATCGCCCCGTCGCCCACCGGCGATCCCCACGTGGGCACCGCCTATATCGCCCTGTTCAACCTGTGCTTCGCCCGCCAGCACGGCGGCCAGTTCATTCTGCGTATCGAGGATACCGACCGGGTGCGTTCCACGCCGGAATCCGAGCAGATGATCCTCGATTCGCTGCGCTGGTTGGGGCTGGAGTGGGACGAGGGTCCCGATGTGGGCGGGCCGCATGGCCCCTATCGCCAGAGCGAGCGCGGCGAACTCTACGCCGAATACGCGCGGCAGTTGCTGGAGGCCGGGCATGCCTTCAAGTGCTATCGCACCAGTGAAGAACTCGACGAGCTTCGCGAGGCGCGCAAGGCCGAGGGCCTGCATCTGGCCCTGAAGCCGGCCGACCTGGCCTTGCCCAAGGACGAGCTGGCCCGGCGTGAAGCCGAAGGGTGGCCCTACGTGGTGCGCATGCAGGTGCCTGCGGACGGCACCTGTGTGGTGGAGGACATGTTACGTGGCACCATCGAGGTGGACTGGGCCCAGGTCGATGCCCAGATCCTGCTCAAGTCCGACGGTATGCCGACCTATCACCTGGCCAACGTGGTCGACGACCACCTGATGGGCATCACCCATGTGCTGCGTGGCGAGGAGTGGATCAATTCGGCGCCCAAGCATCAACTGCTGTACGAATACTTCGGCTGGCCGATGCCGGTGCTCTGCCACATGCCGCTGTTGCGCAACCCCGACAAGTCCAAGCTTTCCAAGCGCAAGAACCCGACCTCGATCAACTATTACCGGCGCATGGGGTTCCTGCCGCAGGCGGTGACCAATTACCTGGGCCGCATGGGCTGGTCGATGCCCGACGATCGCGAGAAGTTCAGCCTCGACGAGATGATGGCGCATTTCGATATCCAGCGTGTGTCGCTGGGCGGGCCGGTATTCGACCTCGACAAGCTGACTTGGCTCAACGGCGTCTATATTCGTGAGGATCTCGACGACGATGCCTTCCTCGAGGCCCTGCGTGACTGGGCGTTCAATGAGGAGTACGTGCGTCAGATCCTGCCTCAGGTGCGCCCGCGGGTCGAGACGCTGTCCGATGTGGCTCCCCTGGCCGGTCATTTCTTCTCGGGACTGCCGCGTATCGACGAGGCCAGCTTCGCATCCGTCAAGCTGGAGCGCGAGACGCTGCTCAAGCTGCTGCAGTTCCTGGTCTGGCGCCTGGAAGGGGTGAGTCGTTGGGACAAGGAGGTGCTGCTGGCCGAGATCAAGGATCTGACCGGCTATTTCGAGTTGAAGATGAAGGCCTTCCTGGCGCCGGTGTTCATCGCCGTGACTGGATCCTCGACTTCGACTTCGGTGCTGGACGCGATGGCGATCCTGGGCTCCGATCTGACCCGGGCACGGCTGCGTCATGCCATCGAGGTGCTGGGTGGCGTCTCGAAGAAGCAGGCCAAGCGTTTCGAGAAGGAATACCGAGAGCTGTAAGTCGGAAGCTGTAAGCTGTAAGTAACCCCTTGAAAGGAAGAGGGCTGCCGTCGGGTAGGCAGGGTGCACGCCGCCTTGGCCTTTGGCTGTTGCTTAAAGCTTAAGACTTACAGCTTGCAGCTGATTTTTCTGTTGACCAACCCGGGGCGAATCAGTAATATGCGCCCCGTCTTCACGAGTCTTTCGACGAGTTCTGGGGCCTTAGCTCAGCTGGGAGAGCGCGACACTGGCAGTGTCGAGGTCAGCGGTTCGATCCCGCTAGGCTCCACCAACTCATCGTGACGACCGTTGCGTCCCATTCGTCTAGTGGTCCAGGACACCGCCCTTTCACGGCGGGAACAGGGGTTCGAACCCCCTATGGGACGCCACCTCTCCTGACCGATGTCGATGGTCATTCTCCAAGGCGCCGAAGGCGTCTTTTTTTGTCGCTGGGATTACCTTTTCTCATACTTCGTGTGTTGGCCATTTCGGTTATTCAGAGGCGGTCTGCAGGCAAATTTTTCCTCTTGTCACCCTTGACATGGCCTTCAAGTTGTCCACTTCCCGACATTGAGACGCCCGGCTTGTGCACAAGCCGGGCGGATGTTGTACGACTGTGAGGCTTTCTCCTTATCCCCTTTGAAATCAATAGCTTATATTTGATCAAAAAGTGATCAATCTAAGCGTAACCCGCCTGTCATGGTAACTGATGCGACTTTTCTCGAGGTTTTGAACAGGGTTATCCACAGAAAGTGTGGAAAACGAAGCGCCCCTCGGCAGGGGGCCAGGCGGCACCTGGGTTCGCTGTGGCGCAGCATGGAATCGCAGGGCAGAAGGGGTGCCCTGCGATTCGAGGGTATGAAGAGCGCTAGGATGAAAAAATGAGAAAAGTCAGTCTTTGCGTGCGGCTGCCGGGCGCAGGCGTCTGAGCAGCGAAGAGGTGTCCCAGCGGCCACCGCCCATGGCCTGGATATCGCCATAGAACTGGTCGACCAGGGCCGTGACCGGCAGGCGTGCCTCCACCTTGCGGGCTTGTTCCAGGCAGATTGCCAGATCCTTGCGCATCCAGTTCACGGCGAAGCCATGGTCGTACTGGTCGGCGATCATCGTCTGGTGGCGGTTCTCCATCTGCCAGGAATTGGCTGCCCCTTGGGAGATCACCTCGATGACCCGGGTCGGGTCGAGGCCGGCCTGTTCCGCGAAATGCAATCCCTCGGCCAGCCCCTGGACCAGCCCGGCGACACAGATCTGGTTGACCATCTTGGTGAGCTGGCCGCTGCCGGCGAGGCCGAGCAGGTTGACCGCTCGGGCATAGTGTTCGAGCACCGGCTGGACCCGTTCGAAGACTGGCTGCTGGCCCCCGCACATGATGGTCAGGACGCCGTTCTCGGCACCTTGCTGACCACCGGACACCGGGGCGTCGAGGAAGTCGACGTCTCGTTCGCGGCACGCAGTATCGAGTTCGTACGCGAGGGTGGCCGAGGCCGTCGTGTGATCGACCAGCACGCTGCCGGCGCTCATGCCGGCCAGGATGCCATGTTCGCCGAAGGTAACCTGGCGAACATCGTCATCGTTGCCTACGCACATCAGCACCAGATCGGCTCCTTCGGCCGCTTCGCGAGGGGAGGGGTGATGACTGCCCGTGTATGCCTGACACCAGGCTTCGGCCCTGGCGCTCGTGCGATTGTAGACGCGCACTTCAAGACCGGCATGGGCCAGGTGGCCGGCCATGGGATAGCCCATCACGCCAAGACCGATGAAGGCGACACGTGAGATCTCGTTATGCATTGGTTGGCTCCTCGATGCGAATGGCTGTGGAGAAATGAAAGAGGTCGCCCGTAGGCGACCCCGATGACTTTCTCGATACTTCAGCGTAGGACAGGAACACTCACTTGGCCGGGTAGTCGCGCTTGTCGTGCCCGATATAGAGCTGACGCGGGCGACCGATCTTGTAGTCGCCGCTGATCATCTCGTTCCAGTGGGAGATCCAGCCGATGGTGCGCGATACGGCGAAGACCACCGTGAACATATTGGTGGGAATGCCGATGGCCTTGAGAATGATGCCCGAATAGAAGTCGACGTTGGGGTAGAGCTTGCGCTCGATGAAGTAATCGTCTTCCAGAGCGATCTGTTCCAGGCGCTTGGCGATCTTGAGCTGCGGGTCATCGGCCATGCCCAGTTCGCTCAACACCTCGTCGCAGGTCTCTTTCATGACCTTGGCGCGTGGGTCGAAGTTGCGATACACGCGGTGGCCGAAGCCCATCAGGCGGAAAGGGTCGTCCTTGTCCTTGGCCCGGTCGACGAAGCGCTGGATGTTCTCCTCCGACTCGTCGCCGATCTCGTCGAGCATGTTCAGCACCGCCTCGTTGGCGCCGCCGTGGGCCGGCCCCCACAGGGCCGCAATGCCGGCGCTGATGCAGGCGAACGGATTGGCGCCAGTGGAGCCGGCCAGACGTACCGTCGAGGTGGAGGCGTTCTGCTCGTGGTCGGCGTGGAGCATGAAGATGCGATCCATGGCCTTGGCGAAGACCGGGTTGATCTTGTACTCCTCACAGGGGTTGCTGAACATCATGTACAGGAAGTTTTCCGCGTATTGCAGGTCATTGCGCGGATAGTTGAACGGCTGGCCGATGTTGTACTTGTAGCTCATCGCCGCCAGTGTCGGCATCTTGGCGATCAGCCGGATGGCGCTGATGAAACGATCTTCCTCACGGGTGATGTCCATATGGTCGTGATAGAAGGCCGCTAAGCCGCCGACCACACCACACAGGATCGACATGGGGTGGGCGTCGCGACGGAACCCCTTGTAGAAATTGGCCAACTGCTCGTGAACCATGGTGTGGTTACGAATGGTCCTTTCGAAGGTGGCGTATTCTTCGTTGGTCGGCAAGTCGCCGAACAGCAGCAAGTAGGACAGTTCGACGAAATTGGAGTGGTCGGCCAGTTGGTCGATCGGGTAACCGCGGTGCAGCAGTACCCCCTTGCCTCCATCGATATAGGTGATGGCGGATTGGCAGGAGGAGGTGGCCATGAAGCCGGGGTCGTAGGTGAAGAAACCTTCAGCGGTCAGGCCTCGGACGTCGATGACGTCAGGACCGACAGTGCCGGAGTAGACAGGAAATTCGATTACCTTGTCTAGCCCTTCGATCGTCAACTGCGCTTTCCTGTCAGCCATGCTGGCCTCCTCTATTTTATCTGGGTGTCAGGCGATAAGTCGTTGTCTCGCTTGCCATGTCGGCGAAAAAGGTCTGCCCACTATAGAAGTGTCCCGGGGATTGTCAATTAGCCCATCGGGCAGTTGCCTTGTGCAAGGGGAAGGGCTTGTTATAGGGTTTGTATAGCTGATGGTGCTTTGCACCATTTTCCCCCTTTCCTGGCGTCGGTCAAGGCAACACGATGGTCGTTCTTAGACTTCTGCGATTTGTCATGGTTGTCCCTAGTCCCTATAATCCACCCCGCGCGACAGGCAGGAGTAGAGGTCGCGCCGACTTGGCAGACGGCCGAGCCCTTCCTCAAAATCACCGCCCGCTCGGACCCATGTCCGATGCACAGAAGAGCGGGCTAAGAGAGTGTGTAAAGAGCCGTGAATAGCAAACGACCTGTAAACCTCGATCTTTCCACGATCCACTTCCCGCTTCCGGCGCTGACGTCGATTGCCCACCGTATTACTGGCGTCGTCCTGTTCATCGGCCTGATCTTCGGCTTCTGGGCGCTCGACAAATCGCTTTCCTCCGCTCAGGGGTTCGCGGCGGTGCGTGATGCCCTGGAGCACAATATCCTGGCCAAGCTGATTGCCTGGGGTCTGTTGTCCGCCTTGGCCTTCCATTTCGTGGCCGGCATCAAGCACCTGCTGATGGATATCCACATCGGCGTGACCCTGGAAAGCGGTGTGCGCAAGGCACAGATCACTGTGGTGGTCAGTGCGGTCCTGGTGATTCTGGCGGGAGTCTGGGTATGGTAACCAACATCACGAACTTCGGCCGCAGTGGCCTGTCCGACTGGTTGATTCAGCGCGTCTCGGCGATCATCCTCGCACTCTATACACTCTTCCTCGTCGGCTATCTGCTGCTCAACCCGGGACTGGATTATGCCGCCTGGAGCGGTCTGTTCGAACAGACGTGGATGCGGATCTTCTCCCTGCTGGCTTTCGTCTCGATAGCGGCGCATGCGTGGATCGGTCTGTGGACCGTGGTCACCGACTATCTCAGGTCGACCAGCGTCCGTCTCACCGTCCAGACCATCATCATCCTGGCCATCTTCGTCTTTCTGGTGTGGGGCGTTCAAGTCCTGTGGGGAGCCTGATTCATGTCTAACATGCGTAGCCTGACCTTTGACGCAATCATCATCGGTGGTGGTGGCTCTGGCCTGCGTACCGCCCTGGAACTTGCCAAATCCGGCAAGAAGACGGCCGTCCTGTCCAAGGTGTTCCCGACCCGCTCGCACACCGTTTCCGCCCAAGGCGGCATCACCTGTGCCATCGCTTCCGCCGACCCCAACGACGACTGGCGCTGGCACATGTACGATACCGTCAAGGGCGGTGACTATATCGCTGACCAGGACGCGGCCGAGTACATGTGCTCCGAGGGGCCCAAGGCGGTCTTCGAGCTCGAGCACATGGGCCTGCCGTTCTCGCGCTTCGACAATGGCCGCATCTATCAGCGCCCCTTCGGCGGCCAGTCCAAGGACTTCGGCAAGGGGGGCCAGGCGGCACGTACCTGCGCCGCCGCCGACCGTACCGGGCATGCGCTGCTGCACACGCTTTATCAGAATAATCTGAAGAACAACACCACCTTCCTCAACGAGTGGTATGCCGTCGACCTGGTCAAGAACGCCAATGGCGATGTGGTCGGCTGCATCGCGCTTTGCATCGAAACCGGCGAAGTGGTGCTTGTGAAGTCCAAGGCCACGGTATTGGCCACCGGCGGGGCCGGTCGCATCTACGCTTCCACCACCAACGCCCTGATCAACACCGGTGACGGTATCGGCATGGCGCTGCGCGCCGGCTTCCCGATGCAGGACATGGAGATGTGGCAGTTCCACCCCACCGGTATCTATGGCGCGGGCACCCTGGTGACCGAGGGTTGCCGTGGCGAGGGGGGCTACCTGATCAACAAGGACGGCGAGCGCTTCATGGAGCGTTACGCACCCAACGCCAAGGATCTGGCTGGCCGCGACGTGGTCGCCCGCTCCATGGTCATGGAGATCCTCGAAGGCCGTGGCTGCGGCGAGAAGGGCGATCATGTCTTCCTCAAGCTCGACCACCTGGGTGAGGAAGTTCTCGGCAAGCGCTTGCCGGGCATCGTCGAGCTGTCCAAGACCTTTGCGCATGTGGATCCGGCCCAGGAGCCGATCCCGGTGGTGCCGACCTGCCACTACATGATGGGCGGCATTCCTACCAATGTGCATGGCCAGGCGATCATGCAGGACGCCGATGGTAACGACCAGGTCGTCAACGGCCTGTTCGCCTGCGGCGAAGCGGCCTGTGTCTCGGTGCATGGTGCCAACCGCCTGGGCGGCAACTCGCTGCTCGATCTGGTGGTGTTCGGCCGCGCCGCCGGCATGTTCATCGAAGGGGCGCTCAACGACGGCATCGATTACCTCGACGCCTCCGAGTCGGACGTGGATGCGGCGATGAAGCGCATGAGCCGTTGGAACGAGTCGGCGGGCGGCGAGTCGGTGCCCGCGCTCAAGGCTGAACTGCAGGACGTCATGCAGAATGCCTTCGGTGTGTTCCGCCAGGAAGACAACATGCAGAAAGGGGTCAAGAAGCTTGCCGAACTGCGTGGCCGGATCGCCGAAGCTCACCTGGGCGACAAGTCGAACGCCTTCAACACCGCGCGTGTCGAGGCACTGGAGCTCGACAACCTGATGGAAGTGGCCGAGGCCACTGCGATTTCGGCGCTGGAGCGCAAGGAGAGCCGCGGCGCGCATTCCCGCTATGACTATCCGGACCGTGACGACGTCAATTGGCTGAAGCACTCGCTGTACTTCCCGGCTGACAAGAAGCTCGGCAAGCGCGACGTCAACTTCACGCCGAAGACTGTCGATACCTTCGAGCCGAAAGTCCGCACTTACTAAGGGGGTCACGATGTCCACGCTTCAGGTATCCGTATACCGCTACAATCCGGAAACCGATTCCGCACCTTACATGCAGGAGTTCCAGGTCGACACCAAGGGCCGCGACCTGATGGTGCTCGATGTGCTGAGCCTGATCAAGGAGCAGGACAGCTCCATGGCCTACCGCCGCAGTTGCCGTGAAGGGGTGTGCGGCTCCGACGGCATGAACATGAACGGCAAGAACGGTCTGGCCTGTGTCACCGCCTTGTCCGAGGTGGTCAAGAGCAACAAGCTGGCACTGCGTCCGCTGCCCGGCCTGCCGGTGATCCGCGACCTGGTGGTCGACATGGGGATCTTCTACAAGCAGTACGAGCGTATCCAGCCGTACCTGCAGAACGACGAGCCGGCGCCGGCCATCGAACGGCTGCAGTCGCCGGAAGATCGCGACAAGCTCGACGGCCTCTACGAGTGCATCCTGTGTGCCTGTTGCTCGACGGCCTGTCCGTCGTTCTGGTGGAACCCGGAAAAGTTCGTCGGTCCCGCTGGCCTGCTGCAGGCCTATCGCTTCCTGGCAGACTCGCGCGACACCGCGACCCGCGAACGCCTGGCCGATCTCGAGGATCCGTTCTCGGTGTTCCGTTGTCGTGGCATCATGAATTGTGTGGCGGTATGTCCCAAGGGACTCAACCCGACCCGCGCCATCGGCAAGATTCGCGAGATGCTGTTGGCCAATGCCACTTAAATCGTGGCGCTTAGCTTGCTATCATGGGCGCCGGTTTTCGGCTGTGACCAAGTGTCGCAGTCGGGCCCGGCCGCGTCGTCGAGAGCCGGTGCCTAGTGCACCGGCTCTCGACGATGGATGGCAAGGCTCGCGGACCCTATCGATCACGGCCAGGTCCGGAGTTCGCCGGTTAGCATGATCGCCCTTCCGGCAGGGCACCAGAAACGCCCGATGCGGCGATGCCGTATCCGGCGCCGACAACACCCCATCAGTGTAGGGTGACCGAGAGATGCAAGAAGGCATAATGGAGTTGATGTGGCGCACCTCCCACATGAGTGGTGGCAATGCCCACTATGTGGAAGCGCTCTATGAGCAATACCTCGTCGATCCAAATGCTGTCCCAGACGAATGGCGCAACTATTTCGATCGATTGCCCCGTCCAGACGGCAGCTCCTCCCACGATGTTCCACTAAGCCCGATTCGCGACCAGTTCTATCAGCTCGGCAAAAACCGACGCGCCACCCAGGCCGCAACGGCCATCGACAGCGGCGAGAGCAAGAAGCAGGTCAGGGTTCTCCAGCTGATCAACGCCTATCGTTTCCGTGGCCATCAGAAGGCCGATATCGATCCGCTCAAGCTGCGCAGTCAGGTACCGGTTCCCGATCTCGATCTTTCTTTCCATCAGCTATCGTCCGCCGACCTGGACACCGAGTTCCAGACCGGCTCCTTCTTCCTGGGCAAGGACAAGGCGCCGCTCAAGGAGATCGTCGATGCCCTGGAGCAGACCTATTGCCGGTCGATCGGCTGCGAGATCATGCATATCGTCGACACCGAAGAGAAGCGCTGGCTGCAGCAGCGTTTCGAGTCGGTGCGCTCGAAGCCGAAGTTCAGCCCCGAGGTGCGCAAGCATGTACTGGAGCGACTGACCGCGGCAGAAGGGCTGGAAAACTATCTGGCCTCCAAGTATCCGGGGACCAAGCGCTTCGGCCTGGAGGGCGGCGAGGTTTTCATCCCGATGATGGACGAGATCATCCAACGTGCCGGTGGCTATGGCACCAAGGAAGTGGTCATCGGCATGGCCCACCGTGGCCGTCTCAACCTGCTGGTCAATATCCTCGGCAAGAGCCCTTCCGAGCTGATCGAGGAGTTCGACGGCAAGAAGGTGATCGAGCAGGGCTCGGGTGACGTCAAGTATCACCAGGGCTTCAGTTCCAACGTCATGACCCCGGGCGGCGAAGTGCACCTGGCGCTGGCCTTCAACCCCTCGCATCTGGAGATCGTGTCGCCGGTGGTGGAGGGGTCGGTGCGCGCTCGTCAGGATCGTCGCGACGACAGCGAAGGCGACAAGGTGCTGCCGATCAATGTCCATGGCGACGCTGCCTTTGCCGGCCAGGGCGTGGTCATGGAGACCTTCCAGATGTCCCAGACCCGCGCCTACAAGACCGGTGGCACGCTGCACATCGTCATCAACAACCAGGTGGGCTTCACCACCTCGCACCCCGATGACACCCGCTCCACGGAGTACTGCACCGACATTGCCAAGATGGTTCAGGCGCCGATCTTCCACGTCAACGGCGACGATCCGGATGCCGTGCTGCATGCCACTCAGGTGGCCACCGACTATCGCCAGCAGTTCAAGCGCGACGTGGTCATCGATCTGGTCTGTTACCGCCGCCGCGGTCACAACGAGGCCGACGAGCCGTCCGGCACCCAGCCGATGATGTACCAGAAGATCAAGAATCACCCGTCGGCTCGCGCGCTGTACGCCCAGCGCCTGGCCGAGGAGGGTGTGGTGCCGGAAGAAGAAGGCCAGGCACTGATCGAGACCTATCGCCATGATCTGCTGGCCGGCAACCATGTCGCCAATGCCCTGGTCAAGGAGCCCAACAAGGAGCTGTTCGTCGACTGGGCGCCCTACCTCGGCCATCAGTGGACCGGCGATGCCGATACCACCGTCGACATGAAGCGCATGCAGCAGCTCGCCGCCCGGATGTGCGAGATCCCCGACGGCGTTCAGGTGCAGCGCCAGGTGGCCAAGATCTACGAGGACCGCCGCAAGATGCTGGCCGGTGGCATGGCGATCAACTGGGGCTTCGCCGAGACGCTGGCCTATGCCACGCTGCTCGACCAGGACCACCCGATCCGCTTCACCGGCCAGGACAGCGGCCGCGGCACCTTCTCCCACCGCCATGCGGTGGTGCACAACCAGAAGGATGGCAGCACCTACGTACCGCTAGAACATATCGCCGATGGTCAGCCACGCTTCACCATCCATGACTCCTTCCTGTCGGAAGAGGCGGTGCTGGCGTTCGAATATGGCTATGCCACCACGATGCCCAATGCCTTGATCATCTGGGAAGCCCAGTTCGGCGACTTCTTCAATGGCGCCCAGGTGGTGGTCGACCAGTTCATCTCCTCCGGCGAGACCAAGTGGGGGCGGTTGTGTGGCCTGACCATGCTGCTGCCGCACGGCTACGAAGGCCAGGGACCGGAACACTCCTCCGCACGCCTAGAACGCTTCCTGCAGCTGTGTGCCGAGCACAACATGCAGGTCTGCGTGCCGACCACTCCGGCCCAGATCTTCCATCTGCTGCGTCGCCAGGTGATTCGCCCGCTGCGCAAGCCCTTGGTGGTGATGTCGCCCAAGAGCCTGCTGCGTCACAAGGAAGCCACCTCGACCCTGGAAGAGCTGGCTCACGGCAAGTTCCAGATGGTGCTGCCGGACCAGGGCAAGCTCGAGGCGGAGAAGGTCAGGCGTGTGGTGCTATGCGCCGGCAAGGTCTACTACGACCTGGCCAGCTATCGCAGTGAGCACGAGCGTGATGACACCGCCGTCTTGCGTCTCGAGCAGCTCTATCCCTTCCCCAAGGAGGAGCTCTACGAGGCGCTCAAGGCTTACGCCAACCTGGAACAGGTGGTGTGGTGCCAGGAGGAGCCGCTCAACCAGGGAGCCTGGTACCAGAGCCAGCACCATATGCGTGTGGTCGCCGACATGCTGGGCGAGGGCCTGGGCCGCGGGCTCAAGTTCGCTGGTCGTCCGGCCTCCGCCGCCCCCGCGTCGGGCTACATGTCCGTTCATGTCGAACAGCAGCGCCAACTGGTGGACGACGCCTTCAATGCCTGAGGCGTCCTATCGGACGAGAGAGAACACACAAGGGAAACGAAATGGCTACCGAGATCAAAGCGCCAACCTTTCCGGAATCCGTTGCCGAAGGCAGCGTGGCTGCTTGGCACAAGCAACCGGGCGATAGCGTTGAGCGTGACGAACTGATCGTCGAAATCGAGACCGACAAGGTCGTGCTCGAGGTAGTGGCGCCGGAAGCCGGCACGCTGTCCGAGATCAAGGCGCAAGAGGGTGATACCGTCCAGTCCGCACAGGTGCTGGGCCTGCTGGGGGCAGCGGGTCAGAAAGCCGAGCCCAAGGTGAACGACAAGGCAGAAGCGAAATCCGTGAACGAGAGCGAAGCCAAGGCCGAAAAGCCGGCCGCTGCCAACAAGCCGGCTGTTTCGGCCAAGACCCATGAGGTCAAGGCGCCGAGCTTCCCGGAATCGATCCAGGAAGGCACCGTGGCCACCTGGCACAAGCAGGTCGGCGAGGCGGTCAAGCGTGACGAGGTGCTGGCCGATATCGAGACCGACAAGGTGGTGCTGGAAGTCGTGGCTCCCGCCGATGGCGCGCTGAGCAAAATCAACGCCGAGGAAGGTTCACAGGTGGAATCCGAGGCGGTGCTGGCACTTTTTGCTGAAGGTGCCGGAGGCGAGGTTGAGGAGGGCAAGACCCAGGCCGAACCGAGTGCCGAGGCCAAGGGAGCCGAGGAAAGCGGCGATGAAAAACTCGGTGACAAGATCCTGGCGCCGGCGGCGCGCAAGCTGGTCGCCGAGCACAACCTCGACGTGAGCAAGATCGAGGGGTCCGGCAAGGGAGGACGCATCCTCAAGGAGGATGTCCAACGTGCCGTCCAGGCGGGCAATGCCAAGAAGGCCGCCAACAAGCCTGCCGCTGCACCCCAAGCGAGTGCCGCGGCGGCTGTACCGGCCTTCGAAGGCGAGCGCCCCGAGAAACGTGTGCCGATGAGCCGTCTGCGCCAGACCATCGCCAAGCGACTGGTCCAGGCCCAGCAGACCGCTGCCATGCTGACCACCTACAACGAGGTCGACATGGGCGCGGTGATGGACCTGCGTGCCCAGTACAAGGATACCTTCCTCAAGGCCCATGACATCAAGCTCGGCTTCATGGGGTTCTTCGTCAAGGCGGCTTCCGAAGCCCTCAAGCGCTTCCCGGACGTCAATGCTTCCATCGACGGCACCGATATCGTCTACCACGGCTATCAGGATATCGGCGTGGCCGTCTCCACCGACCGCGGCCTGGTGGTGCCGGTGCTGCGCGATACCGACAGCATGAAGATCGCCGATGTCGAAAAGACCATCGTCGACTTTGGCAAGCGCGCCCGTGACGGCAAGCTCGGCATCGACGAGATGCAGGGGGGCACCTTCACCATCACCAACGGCGGCATCTTCGGTTCGCTGATGTCGACGCCGATTCTCAATCCGCCGCAAACCGCGATCCTGGGCATGCACAAGATCCAGGAACGTCCCATGGCCGTTAACGGCAAGGTCGAGATTCGGCCGATGATGTACCTCGCGCTGTCATACGACCATCGCATGATCGATGGCAAGGACGCGGTGCAGTTCCTGGTCACCCTCAAGGAGCTGCTGGAGGATCCAGCGCGCCTGCTGCTGGATATCTAAGGCGCGTCGTTACGCAACGAACTCTCAAGCGATCCGACTAAACAGGAAGATTTCATGGCCGATAAATTCGATGTGATCGTCATTGGCGCTGGTCCCGGCGGGTATGTTGCCGCCATTCGTGCCGCACAGCTCGGGCTGAAGACGGCCTGTGTGGAAAAGTGGACCAACAAGGAAGGCAAGGTCGTGCACGGCGGCACCTGCCTGAACGTGGGCTGTATCCCGTCCAAGGCGTTGCTCGAGACCTCGCACAAATTCGTCGAGGCGCGCGACCATTACGACGAGATCGGCATCGAGGTGGGCGATCTGTCACCGAATATCGCCAAGATGCTCGAGTTCAAGGAAAAGGTCATCGCCAAGAACGTCGGTGGCATCAGCGCCTTGTTCAAGGCCAATGGGGTCACCGCTCTCGATGGTACCGGCAAGGTGCTGTCCAGCAAGCAGGTCGAAGTCAACAATGGCGGTGACAAGACCGTCTATGAAGCCGACAACATCGTTATCGCCACCGGCTCGGTACCGGTGGAGATTCCGCCCACGCCGCTGACCGACGACTTGGTCGTCGACTCTAGCGGTGCCCTGGAATTCACGGAAGCACCCAAGCGTCTGGGCGTGATCGGCGCGGGTGTCATCGGCCTGGAGCTGGGCAGCGTGTGGAATCGTCTGGGCAGCGAAGTCACCATGCTGGAGGCCATGGACACCTTCTTGCCGGCGGTGGATACCGCCATTGCCAAGGAAACCCAGAAGCTGCTCAAGAAGCAGGGCCTGGACATCAAGTTGGGCGCTCGTGTCACCGGTTCCGAGGTCAAGGGCAAGGAAGTCGTCGTCAAGTATACCGATGCCAAGGGCGAGCAGGAGCAGACCTTCGACAAGCTGATCGTGTGTGTCGGTCGCCGTCCCTACACCCAGGGGGTGCTGGGTGAGGATGCCGGCGTCAAGCTCGACGAGCGCGGTTTCATCTTCGTCGACGATCAGTGCCGTACCAGCGTGCCGGGTGTGTATGCCATCGGCGACTGCGTGCGTGGCCAGATGCTGGCTCACAAGGCCTCGGAAGAGGGCGTGATGGTCGCCGACATCATCGCCGGCCACAAGGCCGAGATGAACTATGACGCCATTCCCTGCGTCATCTACACTGCCCCGGAAGTGGCGTGGGTAGGCATGAACGAGCAGGAAGCCAAGGCTGCCGGCATCGAGGTCAAGACCGGCTCCTTCCCGTTCTCCGCCAACGGCCGCGCGCTTGCCAACAATGCTCCGGATGGCATGGCGAAGGTCATCGCCGATGCCGAGACCGACCGCATCCTGGGGGTGCATATCGTCAGCCAGCACGCCGGCGAACTGATCGCCCAGGGTGTGATCGCCATGGAGTTCGGCTCCAGCGCCGAGGATCTGGCGTTGACCTGCTACGCTCACCCGAGCACCTCGGAAGCCGTGCATGAGGCGGCCCTGGCCGTCGGTGGCCACGCCATCCATATGGCCAACCGCAAGAAGCGCTAGTTCGCATTACGCAATAACAAGCGCCACCCGAGGGTGGCGCGTCGTTTCCGGCGACGTATCGGGAACGCACGGGGGTGACCCGGGTTCGGCGCCAGAAGCGCCGCCGCGGTCATCGTTCGAGTCACATGCAACCAATGGCATGAATCGATGAACCTTCACGAGTATCAGGGCAAGCAACTGTTTGCCGATTATGGTCTGCCGGTGTCCAAGGGTTTCGCCGTGGACACTCCCGAAGAGGCCGCCGAGGCCTGCAAGAAGATCGGTGGCGAGATGTGGGTCGTCAAGGCCCAGGTTCACGCCGGTGGCCGCGGCAAGGCCGGTGGCGTCAAGCTGATCAAGAGTCCGGAGGAGGCCAAGGCCTTCGCCGAGCAGTGGCTGGGCAAGAACCTGGTGACCTACCAGACCGACGAGAACGGTCAGCCGGTCGCCAAGATCCTGGTCGAGAACTGCACCGATATCGCCAGCGAGCTGTACCTGGGCGCTGTCGTCGACCGCCAGACGCGTCGCGTCGTGTTCATGGCCTCCACCGAGGGTGGCGTGGAGATCGAGAAGGTCGCCGAGGAAACTCCCGAGAAGATCCTCAAGGCGGAGATCGATCCGCTGGTCGGTGCCCAGCCGTACCAGGCACGTGAGCTGGCCTTTGCGCTGGGCCTTTCCGGTGATCAGGTCAAGCAGTTCACCAAGATCTTCCTGGGGCTGTCCAAACTGTTCCACGACAAGGACCTGGCGCTGCTCGAGATCAACCCGCTGGTGATCACCGACGAAGGCAACCTGCACTGCCTCGACGCCAAGATCAACCTGGACAGCAACGCCCTCTACCGTCATCCGGACCTGCAGGCGATGCGTGATCCGTCCCAGGAAGACGAGCGCGAGGCCGAAGCCGCGGCGTGGGAGCTCAACTACGTGGCGCTGGAAGGCAACATCGGCTGCATGGTCAACGGCGCCGGCCTGGCCATGGGCACCATGGACATCATCAAGCTCAATGGCGGTCAGCCGGCGAACTTCCTCGATGTCGGCGGTGGTGCCACCAAGGAACGCGTGGCGGAAGCCTTCAAGCTGATCCTCTCCGATGATTCGGTGAAGGCCGTGCTGGTCAACATCTTCGGTGGCATCGTGCGTTGCGACATGATCGCCGAGGGCATCATCGGTGCCGTCGAGCAGGTCGGGGTCAACGTGCCGGTGGTGGTGCGTCTCGAGGGTAACAACGCCGAGCTGGGTGCCGAGAAGCTGGCTTCCAGCGGTCTGAACATCATCGCTGCTACCAGCCTGACTGACGCGGCACAGCAGGTCGTCAAAGCGGCGGAGGGCAAGTAATGAGCATCCTGATCGACAAGAACACCAAGGTCATCTGCCAGGGCTTCACCGGTGGCCAGGGGACCTTCCATTCCGAACAGGCGATCGCCTACGGCACCCGGATGGTCGGGGGCGTGACCCCGGGCAAGGGCGGCCAGGAGCACCTCGGTCTGCCGGTGTTCAACACCGTCAAGGAAGCCGTGCAGAAGACCGGTGCCGAGGCCAGCGTGATCTACGTGCCCGCCCCGTTCTGCAAGGATTCGATCCTCGAAGCCGCCAATGCCGGCATCAAGCTGATCGTGTGCATCACCGAAGGCATCCCGACCCTGGACATGCTCGACGTCAAGGTGAAGTGCGACGAGTTGGGCGTGCGCCTGATCGGTCCCAACTGCCCGGGCGTGATCACGCCGGGCGAGACCAAGATCGGCATCATGCCGGGCCACATCCACCAGCCCGGCAAGGTCGGTATCGTGTCGCGTTCCGGCACCCTGACCTATGAAGCGGTCAAGCAGACCACCGATCACGGCTTCGGCCAGTCCACCTGCGTGGGCATCGGCGGCGACCCGATCCCGGGTTCCAACTTCATCGACATCCTCGAGCTGTTCGAGAAGGACCCGCAGACCGAAGCCATCGTCATGATCGGCGAGATCGGCGGTACCGCCGAGGAAGAGGCCGCGGCCTACATCAAGGAGCACGTCTCCAAGCCGGTGGTCTCCTACATCGCCGGTGTCACTGCCCCTCCCGGCAAGCGCATGGGCCATGCGGGCGCCATCATCGCCGGTGGCAAGGGCACCGCGGACGAGAAGTTCGCCGCCCTGGAAGCCGCGGGCGTCCGGACCGTGCGTTCCCTGGCCGAGATCGGCGACGCACTGAAGGAAGCCACTGGCTGGTAAGCCATGCCTTCCTGACCCGCACGAAAAAGGGCACCTTCGGGTGCCCTTTTTCCTGTCTGGAAGGGCGCTATGCTGGCACGTCGTCGACCTGGGTGCCGTTCATGCCGAGCAACTGGACCTCCAGGTCCTGGCCGTCGGCACCGCGCACGGCGACCGTTTCGGGCAGTGACTGGTCCTCGCCGTAGGCCTTGTAGGAAAAGCGCCAGACCTCGCCGGGCGTCAAGGTATTGCTCTCGTCATCGCTGACCTGATAGCCACCGTCGCTCTCGCTGAGTTCACCGTTCCACAGCGTGTCGATATCGGCAGGCAGCGAGAAGCTGGCCACGGGGTCGACGATATCGCTCTCCGAGGTGTTCTCGACAAAGATCTCGGCCACGTACCCACTCGACCATTCGCTGGTGACATTGCCGGTGATGGTGATATCGGCCTCCGCCTCGGTCTGGGTACTATCCTCTGTGGTCGTAGTCGAGTCCCCGGAGGTCGTGGTCGATTCCTCAGTGGTTGTCGTGGTTGAGTCACCGAGGATGTCGGCGGGGGTGGGAATGCTCATCGGCTCTCCGCTGGTGACTTCGCCGGTGCCGAGGTCGAGGTGGGTGCCGTCGGCAAAAACGGCGCGCTCCATGTTGACCAAGGTGTCGGTACCGCTTTCGCCCCGGATAGTGACCTCACCGTCTTCCGCGATCACGATGTCGAAGGCATCGTAGCTCTGCAGGTAGAGCGCCGTATCGTTGCCATCGCCGCCATCGAGCACGTCGTCGCCGTCATAGCCATGGTTGCCCGGGCCTCCTTGCAGAATGTCGTCCCCGACGCCGCCGGTGAGGTGATCATGGCCCAGGCCGCCGTCCAGGTAGACCCCGTCGTCGGATCCCTGGAGGGTATCGTCGCGGCGTGAGCCTATCACATAGTCGAAGCTGACCTGATTGGCTGATGCGTCGGTGATGGCGCCGAAGCTTTCGCCACCGGAGTTGACCCACAACGTGGTCGACATCTCGTCGGCCTCGGGATCGCGAATGGACTCCAGGACGTGCACGCTGTTGCCATGATCCCGGCCACCGTGGAAGTTGATATCGCGGTCGGTAGAGGCCACTTCGATGTCATTGCCCACCGAAGAACGCCAGGAGGCGAACAGCAGGCCGTGCCGCATGCCGGTATCCTCCAGCCCCGTGAAGGTACCGTCGTAGCTCTCCCGCAATTCGTAGGCATAGCCGTTGCCGCCACTGCCCTTGTTGAAGGCGCCATGGGCCTCGATGCCATCGACCACGCTGTCGAGCGACCTCGCGATGTGGAAGGCCTTGGAAGGACCATTGACGACCTGGATATCGGACAGCCGACTATCCACCGTGCCATCGAGAGACACGGCCTGATATCCCGTCAACTCGTCCAGGGTATTCTCGAAGGTCGCCTTGTCGGGGATGCCCAGCTCGAAGCCGATGCTGAAACCTTCCAGGGTGACGCCGTTGACCGTATCGAGGCGTTCGACCTGTGTCTTGCCGGCGTCGAAACCGAAATGCACGCCGCGGTCGAGGGTGACGGTGCCCCCATCGACGGCGGCGACCTTGGCCATGCTGGTGCGCAATTCGGCGTACTGCTGCTTGCGCCAGGAGGTGTCGCCGATCTCCTCGAAGAATGCGTCGTCGTTGTCCTGCCAGAGCCGCACGCTATCTCCGGGCTTCAGGCCATGGTCCTGGCCCAGCGTGAGAAGGCGTTCGCCCTCGTCGAGCGCGGACTGCAGCGAACCGATGGTTTCATTCTCGCTGCCATCCACGCGAATGCCATAGTCGTCATTACGATCGAGGGCCGCGTTGCTGAAGGTGAGGGTGGTCTGGCCGGAGCCGGCGCCGACCAACGAAATATCGGAACGAGCAATGGTGATGGCGTCATCGAAAACATAATGTCCAGCCTCGAGCTTGAGGATGGTGTTTTGGGGAGCGCTGCCGATCAATTCCTCGAGTTCTGTGGCCGTGGTGCTGATGCTGACGTCGATAATGCCGTTGTGGTTGCTCATGCAATGTCTCCAATCATTCCATAATGCTCGACAGTAGAGTGTTGTTACTGAGAGCGATGCCATGGCCTTTATATGAGCAGTTCCTGTAGAGACACTGCGTACTTATTACATGGAATACCGGTTCCATTTTGGTTTTATTCTCCGGGTCTGCTGCTGTTTATCGGTCATGGACAGGGCGTGAGAGGGGATGCTAACGGCCAGGAGGCAAGGAAGACAATAGAGTGTTCTGGCCGGTCGTGACGGGCATCAAGGACTGTGTCTCGGGGATTCTGCCAGGAGTCCGCTTTTGTTCTTGCGCACTCCCTTGATAAGGAAGATTTTTCTATTGAGCAATGGTGGGATGCCTTTGTGTCATCCTAATGAGTGACAAACATTTCTGTTACAAAAGTGTGATTAAAGTACTCATAACTTAGCAATTCGTCTGGTACTCTGGCGCCCCAGACGGCAAGTATGGCGAGAACATGCTTGTCGTGCTCGAGCTGATCCGCATCCATGACTCGGTTGTGTGCCATGACGTCCGACAACGACCTCACCGAATTGCAGCGTGCGATGAAGGCATGTCGGCATTCCTTTTTCTCGGTAGCCGGGTTCAGTCTGTTCATCAATTTGCTGATGTTGACGCCCGCCTTTTACATGCTTCAGGTCTATGACCGGGTCATCCCCACGGGCAGTGAGGAAACCTTGCTCATGCTGACCCTGGTGGTCATCTTGTTGCTCACGATCATGGGTGGCCTGGAACTGGTGCGTTCACGTCTCCTGGTTAGGGTCGGCAATCGCCTCGATAGCCTGGTCAGCGCCCGCCTCTACCGTGCCATGTGCCGCCATAGCCTCGATGTCGGTGGGCGCCAGACCGCCCAGCCGCTGGATGATCTGAGAACGGTCCGCCAGTTTCTCTCCGGCAACGGACTGTTTGCCTTCTTCGATGCTCCCTGGGTGCCGATCTATCTGGGGCTCCTGTTTCTGTTCAATGTCTGGTTCGGGGTATTCGCCACCTGCGCCGGGGCGGTGCTGCTGGCTTTGGCGCTCGCCAACGAGAAGGTGACCAGGACGCTGCTGGCCGAAGCCAGCGATGAGCACATTCAGGCGCAAGCCCTGGCCAACGGCAATCTGCGCAACGCCGAGGTGCTGCATGCCATGGGGATGCTGCCGGGAATCATGAGGCGCTGGGCGACGAAGCATCATGCTTCCCTGGTCAAGCAGTCCCGGGCGAGTGACCGCGCCGGTGGCTTGTCCAATTTGTCCAGGGTGCTGCGCATGCTGTTCCAGTCGATGATTCTCGGAGTGGGGGCGCTGCTGGTGCTGGATGGCAGCATCACGCCGGGCATGATGATCGCCGGCTCCATCATCATGGGACGAGCCCTGGCACCCATCGACCAGATGATTGGTAGCTGGAAGGGATTCCTCGGTTGGCGCGATGCCTACCAGCGGCTCGATGCGCTTTTCGCACAGGTGCCTGACGAACGGCGCTACCTGTCGTTACCCGCGCCCCTCGGCGACATGGCCATCGAGGACGTGACCGTGGTACCGCCGGGTGCCCGCCAGGCGGCCATCGATGGGGTCGACATCCGTGTCGCGAGGGGGGAGCACGTTGGCATCGTCGGGCCCAGTGCCGCCGGCAAGTCGACGTTGGCGCGGGCATTGTTGGGCATCTGGCCTTGCCAGGCTGGCACGGTGCGTCTCGATGGCGCGAACATCGACCATTGGAATCGTGATGAACTGGGGCCGCATCTGGGCTACCTGCCCCAGGATATCGAGCTGTTCGACGGTACCATCAGCGAGAACATCGCCCGCTTCGGCGAGGTCGATGCCGAGCAGGTCGTGACGGCGGCCACCAAGGCCGGTGTCCACGACATGATCCTGCGCTTGCCCGATGGTTACGACACGGTCATCGGTGCCACCAGCGGCGTGCTTTCCGGCGGGCAGCGGCAGCGGGTCGGCCTGGCTCGTGCCCTGTACGGCAACCCCGTGGTCGTGGTACTCGACGAGCCCAACTCGAATCTCGATGAAGGCGGTGAGCGTGCCCTGTCGCAGGCCATGCAATGTTTGAAGAACGAGGGAGTCACGCTGTTCGTGATCAGTCATCGCCACAATGTGCTGAAGAATGTCGACAAGCTGCTGGTGCTCAACGATGGGCAGGTCAGCCTGTTTGGGCCGCGTGACCAGGTGATTGCCAGACTGACCCAACCGCAGCGCGTGCGCTCGGAAGCGGCCACGCGCTCCGGCGGTGGGCGCATGGCGGCGGTCGGCACCCAGGGCCGCGGTGGGACGCCTCCGGCCGAGGGGCAACGGGAGTGAACGCGATGCACGATGCCGACAGTCGCTCCCGTGACGTCCTGCCGGTCAGTGGGCGAGGCTACCGGCGTCTGGGGCTGCTTATCCTCCTGATCGGCCTCGGTGGCTTCGGTGGCTGGGCGCTGGCGGCCAACCTGGCCATCGCGGTCGTCGCTCCCGGCAAGGTCTCGGTGGCCTCCTTCAAGAAGACGGTTCAGCACTACGAGGGTGGTATCGTCAACGAGATCCGTGTCGGCGATGGGGATCGAGTCGAAGCCGGCGATACCCTACTGGTACTCGACAACACCCGGGCGCTCTCTCAACTGCGGATCGCCCGCTCGCGGTATCTGATCAATCGGGCCAGTGAAGTCCGGTTGATCGCCGAACAGTCCGGCCGGGAGACGCTGCGCTTTCCCGACGAGTTGCTCGACAGCGACTCTCGACGCGTCGGCGATGTCCTCGCCGTTCAGCGAGGTCTGTTTTTTGCTCGGCGCCAGGCATTGCAGGGGGCGCTCGATGCTCTTGACCAGCAGACGCAACAGTTGCGCGAACAACGCGAGGGGCTTACCGCACTGGTGGAGATCACCCGTCAACGGGTCGCGTCGCTGCGCGAGGAAGCCGAGGATCACCGCTCGCTGTTCGAGAAGGGGATGGGCGATAAACAGCGGCTGCGGGAGCTGGAACGCCGAATCCTGCAATACCGTGGCGAGATCGCCCAGCACCGGGCCGAGATTGCTCGACTCGCGTCGCAAGCCAGTGAAAACGAATTGCGCAAGCAGGTGCGGGTGCAGGAGTTTCAGCAGGACATCGGCGAGCAATTGCGTCAGGTGCAGGGTCGGATCGCCGATGCCGAAGAGCGCATCACGGCATTGAACGACGAGGTGCGTCGCACTGCCGTGACGGCGCCGGTCGCGGGAACCGTGGTCGGGCTGCAGGTGCATACCCGTGGCGCGGTGATCGAGTCGGGAGACCCCATCATGGACATCGTCCCCAGCGGTGAGGGCTTCGTGGTGGAGGCCCGCATCGCCGATCGGGACATCGATAACATCTACCCGGGCCAGTCGGCGGAGATTCGCTTCAGTGCCTTCAACCAGCAACGCTCCGATGTCATCGAAGGCGAGGTGGTCCATGTCTCGGCCGACAGCTTCGAGGACGAAGCGACCGGAGCGGGATACTACAAGGCACGTGTCAAGGTCGTCGATGCGAAGCAGATGGCGCTGCCCCGGGATAGGCAACTGCTCGCCGGAATGCCGGCCGAGGTCATGATCCGCACCGGGGAACGTACCTTCGCCAGCTATCTCGTCAAGCCTGTCGCCGATATGCTGGCGCGAGCGATGCGCGCGGGATGAGTCGTCGAGAAGCGTTGACGGGAAGGCGGCCAAGGGATGCCGTGATCGGCTAGGATAGGTGAGTTCCCCTTGAACGACCGCTCAGGAGACCATGCATGGCCAAGGTGCCTGCCGCCTATCAAGCGACCCAGGGGTCGGTGCTGGATGTCGATCGCGACTTCTATTCCCGGCTGACCGATCCTGCCGCCCGGACCCGCATCGAGCAATTGACCGTGCCGATTCGCGACGGCCGTGCCTGGCGAGTGCCGGCCGGCCACGTGCTGCGGCTGTCCACCCTGGAGGGACCGCAGGTCGGCGACTTCAATCTATGGCACCTGCACAACCCCCGCGAACGCTTCTGGGCGTCGCGCACCCGCCAATTGCAGCGTGCCCATGTCTCGACCTTCGATCGGCTGTGGTCGACACTGCCTTATCTGCGCCCGATGGCGACCCTCATCGACGACACCTTGGCCGACTATGGAGTGGACCACGAGGGGGGGCGAGTGCACGACCTGCTGGGTACCCGCTGCGATCCCTACGTCAATCGGCTGCTCACCGGCGAAGACTTCGACCATCATTGCCACTCCAATCTGGTGCGTGCCGTCGCGCCCTTCGGCTTGACCGAATTCGACGTCCACGATGTGCTCAACATCTTCCAGTGCACCGGACTCAACGACGACGACCAGTACTTCATGAAGGCATGTCCGGCGCAGGAGGGCGATTATCTCGAGTTGTTCGCCGAGATCGATCTGCTGTGCGCACTGTCGTGTTGCCCGGGCGGTGATCTGTCGGTGGATCTGTGGGGGCCGAATGCACGCGATCCTCTGGCTACCTGTCATCCGATCGGTGTCGAAGTCTTCGCACTGGACGATGCCCTGCTGCAGGGGTGGCGGCCGCCCGAGATCGCCCCCTACCAGGGCGGTCACGGCATGCGCGGTCCCGCTATCGACTGGACGGTGGAGAAGGCTCGGCGCTTCGGATCGTAGCGACGGGAGCGTCGCGGGTCAGGCGAGGTCGACGCAACTCCGGTCGCGGCCGCTACGCTTGGCCCGCAACAGCGCCTGGTCGGCCCGGTGGAGCGTCTCTTCGAGGGGGTTCTCGCCGTTGCGATGCTCGCTGAGTCCCGCGCTGGCGGTGATCGACAGGGTCATGTCGCCCACCGTGATCGGGATCTCGGACAGACGTTGGCGGAGGCGGTCGACGATAGCGTGGGCTTCCTCGAGCTGGGTGTCGGCCAGTAGCAGCAGGAATTCCTCGCCGCCCCAGCGGGCGCAAAGGTCGTAGTCACGCAGTTCCTGCCGCATGACGTGCGCGATGGCCACCAGGACCTGGTCGCCGACATCATGGCCGTGGCGGTCGTTGATTCGCTTGAAGTGATCGATATCGAGCATCGCCAGGGTATAGCTTTGGGGATGCCGCTTGGCACACTTCGCTTCCTGCTTGAGGCGTTCACCGAACAGGCGCCGGTTGGGCAGGCCGGTCAGCGGGTCGTGGGTCGAGTCCTGCTTGAGGGCGAGATTGTGCTCGCGCATGAGCTGCTGGTAGCGATCCGAGATGCGTGACAGTTTTGCCTGACGCTTGAGGGCCTTGTCGTAGCGTTGCCGGGCGGACAGTTCGTCCTCCCGGGCATAGCGTTGGTAGGTGTCGGAGATGCTGATCAGGCGCTCGAGACGTTCCTTCTCCTCGAGGTGGTGCCGATAGAGGTCCTCCAGTGCCTCGTGCAGCGGGTGCCGGGCGTGGGCGGGATCGGCGAGCAGCGCCTCGACCCGGGCCAGCAGGGACGTCTCGTCGCGTGTCATGCCCCGACCCGTGCCGGTGTGATCGCGAAGGGAAAGCTGCAGTCTTCGCGAAACTCCTCGGCCAACTCGGCGATGCGCTCGTTGCGGGCATCATAGCGCCAGGTCACGCCGATCTCGCGGCCGCCGAGATGCGCTTCCTCGAGAAGATCGAAGATGTCCATCATGGCCTTGACCGAGCTGGTGTTGAGATAGACCAGTTCCAGTTCCAGGGCGAGTGGTCGCGACTCCTGGTCGAGAAAGTGCTCGACCCAGCCGATGACCTGGTCGAAGAGTTCATAGGAGTTCTCGGGATAGGAATCTCCCTGCATGGCGAGACGGCCGGCCTGCCAATCGCTTTGTATGGCCGGCGTGGCTTGGCTGCCGGGGATGTTCAAGTCGGTGGTCATAAGCTTACTCGGCAGGGTCAGATAATGGCTGTCAGGCTAAAGAATCCACGGCCGTCGGGCAACGCCGTGAGGGACGCCTGCATCGGTTCGCTCGACTTGCGTGCGATATCGAGCAGTCCCAGGCCCGCACCGGAGCAGGACGCCGCCTCGCGCGGCTGGCGAAGCTGTTGCTTGTAGGCTTTCTTCAGTTCCTGCTTGTCGAGACGAGCCAGGGCGTCGATGGTTGCGACCAGCCTTTCGCCATCCTCGCGCTCGACGAGGTTGCCGGCCGACACCAGGTAATGCCCCTGCTCGTTCTTGGCGACGGCAACGGTGGCGGAAGCGCTCTCCTCATCGTAGCCTTGAAGACGCGCATAGTGACGGATGTTTTGTGTCATTTCGATATAGGCGGCGAAGACGTCCATCGCGGCGGATGGCGTCGTCTGCTGGGAGTTCAGGTAATTGCGCAGGGCGTTGCCGATCTCCTCGATCAGGCTGCGCGATATGGGGCCATTGAAGCACAGCATGATACGTTGTTGCAGATAGCTTTCACGCATGCCTAACAGGTCCATGACACCTCCTATTGCGGTTTTCCCACCCCGGTAGGGGCCGTTGGGACAGGGGAATCGGTTGCTGGCTCCGTGCGTGCTTCGTGCTCCCGGATCCGTCGCGGGCAGCCATCGTCCTGAGTAAAGCGGAAGCCGAGAACGGTGATGTCGTCGCGTTGCGGCAGGCTGCCCTGGTAGGTGAGCAGTTCGGCCTCGAAGGCCGCCATCTGTTCATCCAGGGGGCGGTGGGCATGGGACTTCAGGATCGCTTCGAAGCGGCCCTTGCCGAACCCGAAGCCGTTCGCGCCGCCCGCCTGGTCGAGGAACCCGTCGGTACACAGGGAGTAGCTCCATCCCAAGTGTAGCGGCGCGGTCTGGTTGTGGTAGGTGGCCTGACGCTTGTGTCCGAGGGCGCGTTTGTGTCCTTGCAGCCTCTCCAGGGAGACTCCGTCCGTGGCATAGAGGCCGATCTTGGCCCCGGCGAAGGTCAACTGGCGTGCTTCGAGGTCCACCCACACCAGGCCGATATCCATGTTGGTGGCGATCGATGAGGGCAACTGGTCGGGACGCAGCGTTTCGCGACTCTGGCGGTCGGTTTCGTTGAGAATGGCGGCAGGATCCTCGGCGCCGACCTGCAGGATGGCGTGGTCGATGATCGCGCGGGCCAGCATGGTCATCAGCGAGCCCGGTACGCCGTGGCCGGCACAGTCGACGACGCCCAGCAGATAACCGCGCTCGGTGGCCCGAAAGACGTAGAAGTCGCCGCCCACCGTATCGCGAGGCTTCCACAGCACGCCGTAGAGGTGTTCGAGATGGAGCGCGAGTTGTCGGTCGGGCAGGATGGCGCGCTGGATAATGCTGGCGTACTGCAGGGAGTCGTCGATCTGCTGGTGCGCCGCCGCCATCTCGGCATTCGCCTGCTCCAGGGCCCGGGTGCGTTCGCGCACCTTGCCTTCCAGTTCCTGGGTATGACGTTCGACCTGATCCGCCATGTGGGAAAAGGCTTGGGACAATGCGCCGATCTCGTCGTTGCGGGATGTCGGAAGTCGTGAGCCGTAGTCGCCGGCAGCGATCGCCTGAGCCGAGAGTTTCAGGCGGTTCAGCGGGGCGAGGATCAACCTGTCGGTGGCGTAGGCGAAGGCAGCCAGGAGGATACCCAGGATCAGGGTCAGGGCGATAAGCAGTGGCCATAGCCAGCGACGTTCGAGGATCGGGGCAACGTTGAGGTCGAGGGCCGTGATCAGATGCCAGTCGAGTTCGGGGATGTAGCCGACCGAGAGCAGGCGTTCACGCTGGTCGAAGGTCACCCACAGTGTCTGGATCTGGTCGGGCGACTCGCGGGAGGCTTGCATGGCGTCGCTCAGGCGTTGCTGCTGTTCGGGATCGTTCAACAGGGACTGAATGGTCTGCCGCTCGTCGATATCGCTGGCGCTCGCACCGGAACTGAAGGCGATGCGCTCCTGAGAGGGATGGGCCTGCAGGGCCCCTTGGCGATCGACGATCATCGGCGTCAGCCCGGGAGCTTCGTCACGGATGAACTCATCGAGGAAGTCGCTGAGGTCGAGACCCGTACCGGCGAGCCCCACTGGGCCTTGCTCGCCCTGGACCACGACATTGAACCACACCTTGGTCACGCCAAGCTTGCGATCGATATTGACATTGAGATTGTAGGGCTCGCCGCTGCGAATCGTCTGGAAGTACCAGGCGTCTTCCGGGTCATTGGCATTGAGCCGATAGCTGGGCGCTTCTGGATTGGGCCGCTCGTCATCGATGAAATAGTAATCGCCACTGTCATGGTCGATGACGAAATAGGAGCGGTCGGCGAAATCGTGACGATAGCCCTCGGCCTCTTCGAAGAAGCGCGCCCTCTTGGCGGGATCCGCTTCGTCCTCGAGCCACTGGCGCGTCACGACGGACTCGGCGAAGCGCCGCGACAGGGCCAGTTCCCGCGACACCGGAGCCAGGATCTTCTGCATGTGCAGCAGGGTATAGTTCTCGGCGTAGGCGTTGGCGAAATGCCGTCGAATGTCGTCGATCGCCTGCCAGCCGATAATGGCGGCGGGTATCAAGGACAGAATACAGGCCAGCAGCAAGGTCGCGACCGACTTGCCTCGCAGCCCCCAGCGTGCAGCCATGATGAAAGGTCCCCGCTACGCTATGACAAACGGACTTGTGTCGTATGCCGTTAGTCATTCATTGACTAGTTCTTCTCATACTAAGATGCCACAAAGAAATCGTCATGGCGAGGTGGAAAAGGGGGTGGGCGGCGCTCGTGTGCAGACGTGCGACCGGTCAAGTCGCGATAGTGATGCAGCAGGTGCTCGATGACCCGCGGCCAACTGAAGTGGCGTTCGACATGCCGGCGAGCATGTCGTCCCATGGCGGCGGCATCGTTGAGGAACAGCTCTTTCACTGCTCGCGCCATGGCCTCGGGGGAGTGGGGTTCACAGAGGATGCCGCAGCCGAGAGGAACATTCTCCGCCAGCGCGCCGGCACGTGCGGCGACCACCGGCAGACCGCTGGCCATGGCCTCGAGGGCGACCAGCCCGAATGTCTCGCGGGTTCCCGCATGGATCATGGCGTCGGCGCTGGCCAAGGCCCGGGCCACTTCATTGGGGTTGCAGCAGCGATTGACGACGGTCACGTTGTCGGGCGTTCGGGTTGGCATGCCCGGCCCCATCACCAACAAGTGATAACGTGGACCAAGCAAATGCGCCGTTGTGAAAAGGACATCGATGTTCTTTTCCCGAGAGTTGCGCCCAGCGAAGACCAGTAGGCGTTGCGAGTCTTGCATGTCCAGCCAGACCCGGAGTTCGGGACTGCGACGCCGGGGGTGGAACGTATCCACGTCGACACCCAGGGGCTGGACACGTACGCCATCCACCCCCCATTCCTGAAGCCGGTCGGCCATCGAACGGCAGGGGGCCAGAACACTGTCGAAACGTTGGTAGAGGTCGGCGACATAGCGTTGCAGTCGCCGTGAAACGAGCTGCCCGAAGCGATCCCCCATCAACCGCGGCAGATCGGAATGGTAGAAGCCGACCACCGGCACGCCCAGCATCTGGCCGGCTTCCAGCGCCGCCCAGGCGGTGACATAGGGATCACCGGCCTCGATCGCGTCGGGGCGAAGCTCGATCAGGGCATCGCGCCAGGGGCGTCGGCGTAAGGGAAATCGATACTCTTGTCCCAGCGGCAGACGCAGTGCCGGCAGGGTCTGCAGAACGCCCAGGCGCAAATGTTCGCTGCCGGGAATCAGCAGGCTGGCGTCGATATCCCTCGACTGGGCAAAGTGCCGGTGCTTGGCTTGCAGGTAGGTTCTGACGCCGCCACTGCTGGGGGCATGAAACATCGTGATATCTGCGATATGCAAGGCTGTCTCCCAGGCGAGAATCGGTACCCGGCATCAGCCTAGCGGCGCAATACGACAGTTCGGCGACAAGGCAACAAAACGGCGGCCCGCAGGCCGCCGTCGAAACTCCCGGAGGGGGTGGTGGCTATCAGGCCGAGGGGCGGGCCACCAGCGAACGGGTCTCCTCGCGGGCCTCGGTGAGGACCACGCGAATGGCATCGCCGAGCTTGAAGCGTTCCTCGCCCTCGACCTGCACGCGGCCTTCCTTGTCGTCGATGGCCACCTTGTCGCGATCGCTGTGAATCAGCGGGGCCGGGATGAAGGCGGTAGCACCATTGGCGGTCAGGCGTACGCGCATGCCGCCGCGGCGGATATCGATGATCTCGGCATCGAACTCCTGCTGTTCCCTGGCGGCTGAAGTCAGGTAGCGCACATACAGCCAGTCCTTGACGTCGCGCTCAGCCATGCGGTTGAGCCGGCGGCGCTCGGTGAGCTGCTCGGTCAGCGCCTGGCTGGCTTCGGCCGGAGCGCCTTCGCCTTTCAGGACGCGCTTGATCAGGCGGTGGTTGACCATGTCGCCATACTTGCGGATCGGCGAAGTCCAGGTGGCATAGGCGGCCAGCCCCAGGCCGAAGTGCGGGCCGGGCAGGGCGGACATGCTGGTGAAGCCCTGGAAGCGGCGCAGGCGTGCATCGAGCCAGGCGTCATCGCGGCTTTCCAGCGCCCGCTTGAGTTCACGGTAGTGTGACAACTCGAGCAGGGCCTCGCGCTCGACCTCGATCTCCTGGGCGGTCAGGAATTCGTGGGCGGCCTCGGCCTTTTCCGGCTCGAAGGCGCGGTGCACGTTGAAGATGCCATGCCCGACCTTGTTGGCGAGCAGATCGGCGCAGCAGGCGTTGGCGGCGATCATCGACTCCTCGATCATGCGATTGGCGATGCGCCGCTCCTCGGTGCGGATATCCAGCACGTTGCCGGCATCGTCGAGGTCGAAGACGTAGTCCGGCCGGTCCTTGAACACCAGCGCATGTTCGGCGCGCCAGGCGCTACGCGCTTCGGTGAGCGCCTGCAGCGCCTGGAGCTGGGTACCGATTTCGTCGCTGGGGACCCAGTCGCCCCGGTCTTCCAGCCAGTCGGAGACCTGGTCGTAGATCAGTCGCGCCTTGGAGCTCATGGTGGCGGCGAAGAAGCGATAGTCACCGAGGCTGCCGTCGGTGCCGACCTCGAGGCTGCAGGCCAGGACGGGGCGCTCCTGGCCCTCCCGCAGCGAGCACAGATCATCGGCGAGGATCTCCGGCAGCATGGTGACGTTCTGGCCGGGCAGGTAGACGGTGAAGGCGCGGGTGCGGGCCTCCAGGTCGGCGGCATGGTTCTCTTCGACGTAGGCGGTGGGGTCGGCGATGGCCACCGTCAGGCGCCAACCGCCTTCGGGGCGCGCCTCGACGCGCAGGGCGTCGTCCATGTCGCGGGTCTTCTCGCCATCGATGGTGAAGAAGGGCTCGGCCGTGAGGTCTTCACGCGGGAGGCCTTCGTCGCGCAGCGGCCAGTCGTTGCCGGCTTCGGGCGAGGCCTGCTCCAGCGCGTGACGGGCCAGGGTCACACGCCACGGCACGGCCGGGTCGGCGCTCTTGGCCACCAGCTCGTCGATCTGGGTGAAGAAGGCGCGGTCGTCGGGCTTGAGGGGGTGGCGCACCATACGCGCCACGACCCAGTCGCCGTCGCCGATGCTGTCCTCGTCGAGGCTGCGCTTGATGCGCGCCTTGAGCGCGTTCTTGATCGACGGATGATCGGGCACCACGGCCAGGCGGCCGTCACGCTTCTGCACGCGGGCAATGAAACGCTGGAGACCCATTTCCAGCAGGGTGTCAGGCTCGACCGAGGTCTTGTCGCCTTCCTCCTTGAGGACAGCCTCGACGCGGTCGCCATGCAGCACCTGCTTCATGGCGGGAGGCGGCACGAAGTAGGACTCGCCGTTGTCGGTTTCGAGGAAACCGAAGCCCTTGTCGGTGGCCTTGATCACTCCCTGGACGCGGGGCGTGTTGTCGCGGATCTGTTGCTTGAGCTGAGCAAGCAGCGAGTTGTTCTGCAGCATCGGACACTTTTGCTTGGCGGGGGGACAGAGGGTCACTATACGGATTCAGGCCGGCCGCGCCAATCGTGACGCGGCCGATTTCCCACCTGCCGGCTACAGCAGTGCCATGGCAATGCTCGACTGGCCGTCGAGCAGATCGAACTCGCGATTCTTGAGCATTCTGGCCTGGGCCAGATAGAGCAGGGCATGAGCGACGTTGCCTCGTGAGACCTCGTTGGTTTCGGCATGGCTCAACGACGTGGCGACCTGCCGGGTAGCCGGTTCGTCGGTCAGGCGTCCAGGCTTGAGGATCACATGCGGAATCCTGGCACAACGCAGATAAGCATCGGCGGCGAACTTGGCGGCCAGGTAAGGGCGCAGCTTCTCCGGGGCCGCGAGTGGGTCGCTGGCACGCAGGGCGCTGACCATGATGAAACGCTCCAGCCCCACCTCCACCGCACGATCGACCGCACGAATGGCGCCGTAGAGGTCGATCAACAGGGTCTTGTCGGCGCCGGTATGCGGCCCCGAGCCGGCGGTGAAGATGACCTGATCGCAAGCGTAGAACGCCTGGCGCATGTCGCCCTCGAGGTCGGCGATCACCGTCTCGATGCCGTGCTCATGAAACCAGGGTTGCTGATCGGAATCGCGAATCATGGCGCGCAGTGGTATGCCGCCGCGAGCGGCGAGTTCGCAGAGCTGGCGGCCGATCTTGCCATTGGCGCCGATCACCAGAGTCTTCATCGTCAAGTCTCCTCACCGCGATACGGGGGTCGCTACACATGCTGCCAGTTTGGCAGGGAGTTGGGCAGGTAATCGGCGAGGTTCGACCAAGGTTTACCTCTATTGGTATTTGATTGGTTATGTTTAGGGTCTATATTGGTACTATTCCGATGCCAAGATAGGACTCGCTCATGGATCCTCGCTTTCAACAACTACGCCTCGACCCCGCACAGTCCTCGCCGCTGTATCACCAACTCGCACGGCGACTGGAACAGGCCATCGAGGCCGGCGTCTGGAGCCCCGGCGAGGCGCTGCCCTCCGAGCGCACCCTGGCCGAATCCCTGGAAGTGTCACGCATCACCGCGCGCAAGGCGCTCGATCGGCTGGCCGAGATGGGCCTGATCCGGCGTACTCGGGGTTCCGGTACTTTCATCGCGCCGCGGCTCAACCAGTCCCTGACGCGGCTGGTGAGCTTTACCGAAATGCTGACCCAGCGCGGCTTCACACCACGCTCTCAGTGGCTGTCGCGGACCCTCGGGACGCCCTCGGTGGAAGAGAGCATGCGCCTGGGTTTGGCCGCCGATACCCGCGTGGCGCGGCTCAAGCGTCTGCGCCTGGCCGACGAGGTGGTCATGGCCGTGGAGGAGAGCTGCCTGCCGCAGGCGGTACTCGAGGATCCCGAAGCGGTGACCTCATCGCTATACGCCACGCTGGCAGCGGTCGGCCGCCCGATCGCCAGAGCCTTGCAGCATGTCACCGCGGTCAACGCCGATCCCGAGCTGGCACGGCTGGCCGAAGTGCCGGAGGGCCAGGCACTGCTCAAGGTCACCCGCCTGGGGTATCTGGCTGACGGCAAGCCCGCCGAGCTCACCGTCACCTACTGTCGCACCGACTACTACGACTTCATGGTCGAACTGACGCGCTAGCTCGGGAGCCCACGCAATGATCTACGGCAATATCCTCACCCCCGACGGCTGGCGGCTTGGAGAGCTGCATTGGCAGGCGGGGCGCATCACGCGCATCGCCGGCGAGCCTGCCGACCCCGGGGCCAACGAACATCCGCGCATCCTGCCGGGGTTCATCGACCTGCATGTGCACGGCGGTGGCGGTGCCGATGCCATGGAAGGCGGCCACGCCCTGGCCACCGTGGCGCGCACCCACGCTCGCTTCGGCACCACCAGCCTGCTGGCGACGACCATGACCGCGCCGGACGACGAGATTCGTCGCGTGCTGGGCGAGATCGATGCCTACATGCAGGCGCCGCCCGCCGGCGGCGCCCGAGTGCTGGGCGTGCACCTGGAAGGCCCCTACATCAACCCCGGCAAGCTCGGTGCCCAGCCCGCTCACGCACGTCCGGGGCGGATCGAAGAGGTCGAGGCGCTGCTGGCGCTGGCGCCCATTCGCCTGCTGACGTTGGCGCCTGAGTTGGCTGGGCATGGCGAGCTGATTCGCCACCTCACCGAGCGCGGTGTGCGTGTGCAACTGGGCCATACCCTGGGCAGCTACGAGGAAGGGGTGGCGGCGCTGGAGCATGGCGCCTGCGGCTTCACCCACCTGTTCAACGCCATGACCGGGCTGCACCACCGCAAGCCGGGCATGGTCGGCGCGGCGCTGGCCCATGCCGACTACGCCGAACTGATTCCCGATCTGCTGCATGTGCATCCCGGGGCGATTCGCGCTGCCTTGCGCTGCATTCCCCGCCTCTATGCGGTCACCGATTCCACTGCGGCGGCGGGCATGCCCGAAGGCGATTACCGTCTCGGCGAACAGACGGTGACCAAGTGCCTGGGCGGCGTCCGCCTGGCCGACGGCACCCTTGCCGGCAGCACCCTGACCATGGACCAGGCGCTGCGCAACCTGGTCAGCATCGGCTTGCCTCTCGAGGAGGCCTCGCGACGGCTGTCGCGCTATCCCGCCGATTTCCTGGGACTGAACGAGCAAGGCCGCCTGGCCACCGAGTGCCTCGCCGACCTGGTGGTGATGGATACCGAACTGAACCTGCAGGCCGTCTATGTGGCGGGCCAGCTCATCGAAGGAGAAACCGATGTCACTGATGCTCGATGAAGCGCGCAACGCCCCGGAACGCATCCGCGGCCAGCTGGAGCGCAACCGGTCCATGCTCACCGAGGTCGGTGAGCGATTGCGGCTGGCCGAACCGCGCGCCGCGGTGACGGTGGCGCGTGGCAGTTCGGATCATGCCGCCAGCTATTTCGCCTACCTGTGCATGAAAAGCCGCGGCATCCCGGTGGCGTCGCTGCCGCCGTCGCTGACCACCCTGGCCAGGGCGCCGTGGCAGTTGCAGGGCCAACTGGCGGTGGCGATTTCCCAATCCGGCCAGAGCCCCGATCTGGTCACCACCCAGCAGGCGCTGGGCGCCGGCGGTGCACGCACGCTGGCGCTGGTCAACACGCCCCAGTCGCCGTTGGGCGCGGCCAGCGATATCGAGGTGCCGCTGTTCGCCGGTGAGGAGCGGAGCGTGGCGGCGACCAAGAGCTACCTGGCCACTCTGTCCGCCGGTGCCCAGTTGCTGGCGCACTGGAACCAGGACCGGCGACTGCAGACGGCCCTCGAGCAACTCCCCGAGTGCCTCGCCGAAGCGGTTGAGCAGGACTGGACATCGGCCATCGAGGCCCTGGCCGGTGCCGATCGGCTGATGGTGATCGGCCGCGGCGCCGGTCTAGCAGTGGCCCAGGAGGCCGCGCTCAAGTTCAAGGAGACCTGTGCCATCCAGGCCGAGCCGTTCAGCGGCGCCGAGGTGCGTCATGGTCCCATGGCGCTGGTCGAGCCGGGCTACCCCGTGCTGGTATTCGCGCCGCCGGGGCCCGAACAGGCCGGATTGCTGGAGCTCGCCGAGTGGCTGGAAGGCATCGGCGCCCGGGTCCTGCTGGCTGCCGACGAGGCCGTGCCCCAGCGGCAACTGACGATGACCGACGCCGCTCATGAGGCCCTGCAGCCGCTGTCGGTGATCCAGAGTTTCTATGTCATGGTCGCCGGCCTGGCCGAGGCGCGAGGCAGCGATCCCGATCGGCCCAGACACCTGCGCAAGGTCACCCGTACCCTCTGAACCCCACGTCAATTCGTGGCCACAACAACAATCCCTGGAGTCAATCATGTCATCCCCATCCTTGATGCTGAAGGCGCCGTTCGACGGCATCGTCGTTCTCCTCGCCGACGTGCCCGACCCGGCCTTTGCCGAGGGCATCCTGGGCGAGGGCATCGCCCTGGATCCCCTCGGCGATACCCTGCATGCGCCCTGCGACGGTGAAGTGGTGCAGTGTGCGCGGGCCAAGCATGCCGTGACGCTGCGCACCGACATGGGTATCGAAGTCTTGCTGCACCTGGGACTGGATACCGTCAACCTGGACGGCCAGGGCATCGAACTCCTGGTGGAGGTCGGCAGCCGCGTCGAATCAGGCGCCCCGCTGTGCCGCTTCGATGCCGACCGCCTGGCGCGAGGCGCAACCGCCCTGATCACACCGCTGATCGTCACCGATGGGGCCGGCTGGCAGGTCCGGCCGCTCACCGCGCTCGCCAGCGGCAGCCGAGTGCGGTGTGGCGAGCCGCTGTTGCGACTGGAGGCCGCCGAGGCGGCGCCATCCGCGACCACCGATGCCACGGGGTCGGCCCAGGAGCGTGCCCTGACGCTGGCCCTGGGCGGTGGTTTGCATGCCCGCCCGGCGGCCCGCCTGCGCGCCATCGCGCAACGCCATGAGGTGACGCTGACGGTCGTCGCCGAGGAGAACGAGGCCGATAGCGCGAGTCTGAGTGCACTGATGAACCTGGGGCTCGCCCACGGCAGCAGCCTGACCTTGATGGCCCGTGGGGCGCATGCCGAGCTGGCGCTGGACGAGGCCGAGGCGCTGCTGACCACGCCGGAAGCGGAGGAGCATGGTCAGGAAGCGCCCAGCGAGTCCTTGCCCACGGCCGGCGAGGGGCAGCTTCCCGGCCTGGTGGCCAGCCCCGGGCTGGCGCTGGGGCCGCTGGTGCCTTATCGCGCGGCACTTCCCGAGGTGCCCGTCGACGGCGAGGGCGACGCCGTCGAGCGCTTGCGCCTGCGGCAAGCGCTGGTGCGAGTCGGTGAGTCCCTGCAGGCCTCGATGCACCGCGCCGAGCGCGATGGCCAAGCGGCCGAGGCGGAAATCTTCGCCGCCCACCAGGCCTGGCTCGAGGATCCCGACCTGCAGGCCGCCGCCGGCGTGCGCCTAGCGGCGGGCCGCAGTGCCGGCCACGCCTGGCGTGAGGCGCTGGATGCCGAGGCCGATCGCTTGCTCGCCACTGGCAACGCACTGCTGATGGGGCGGGTCGCCGACCTGCGCGACCTGCAGTGCCGGGTGATGGCCGAGCTTGCCGATCCGCAGGGCAAGCCCGGTCTCGATCTGCCCGCTGGCGCCATCGTGATTGCCGAGGACCTGACCCCCTCGGAGTTGGTGACGATCGCCTCCCGGCAACCCGCCGGGTTGTGCCTGGCTGCCGGTGGTACTACCTCGCATGTGGCGATCCTGGCGCGAGCTCGCGGCATTCCCTGCCTGGTGGCGATGGGAGAGAGAGTGCTGCGCATGGCGAGCAGCGACCGCGCCGTGCTCGACGCCGAGCAGGGGCTCCTGGAGCCGACGCCGGATGCCGAGCGCCTGGCCGCGGTCGAGGCCAACATCCGCGACAACGCCAGGCGTGCCGCTGAAGAACGTGAGGCGGCCCAGGCTCCGGCGACGACTGTGGATGGCCGTGACGTCGAGGTCGGGGCCAATGTCGGCTCGGCTGCCGAGGCCCGCCTGGCAGCCGAGCAGGGCGCCGATGGCATCGGTCTGATGCGTAGCGAGTTCCTGTTTCTCGAGCGCCGCAGCGCCCCCGACGAAGAGGATCAGCGGTGTGAATACCAGGCGGCGGTCGAAGCCTTGGGTGGCAAGCCGGTGATCATCCGCACCCTGGATATCGGTGCCGACAAGCAGTTGCCTTACCTGATGCTGCCCCAGGTGCCCAACCCAGCCTTGGGGGTGCGCGGGGTGCGCCTATGGCAGCGCCATCCCGACTTATTGGATAGCCAACTGCGAGCCCTGCTCCGTGTCGAGCCACTGGAGACCCTGCGGATCATGGTGCCGATGGTCAGCGACGCCAGCGAGCTGCACTGGGTGCGTGGTCGGATGCAGTCCCTGGCCAAGGAGCAGGGGCTCACGATCCTGCCCCGACTGGGCGCCATGATCGAGGTGCCGAGCGCGGCGCTGTGTGCCGCCAGCCTCGCCGAGGAAGCCGATTTCCTGTCCATCGGCACCAACGACCTGACCCAGTACGTGCTGGCGATGGACCGCGAGGATCCTCACTTGGCCGCCCGGGCCGATGTGCTGCATCCCGGCGTCCTGCATCTGATCCAGGCCACGGTGACCGGGGCCGCCGGCAAGTGTCCGGTGGGGGTCTGCGGCGCCGCGGCCGGAGACCCCCTGGCGGCACTGGTACTGGTGGCGCTGGGGGTCGACGAACTGTCCGTGGAGCCGGCCCGGATACCGGCGATCAAGGCCGCGATCCGTCGCCTCGATGCCCGGACGCTGGCGGATGAGCTGCCCGCATTGCTGCGCCTGGCGGATGCCATGGCCGTGCGCGAACACCTTGCCGCCTGGCAACAGGCCTCGCAGGACACGACAACAACGAATCTCGAGAGGATGCCGTCATGATGACCGACATCGGTTCCCGGACCATGGCCGGGCTGCAGAAGCTCGGCCGCTCCCTGATGCTGCCCATCGCCGTGTTGCCGGTGGCCGGCCTGCTGCTGCGCCTGGGGCAGCCGGACCTGCTGGACATCGCCTTCATCGCCAGTGCCGGCGATGCCATCTTCGCCAACCTGGGGCTGATCTTCGCCATCGGTCTGGCAGTGGGCTTCGCCGACGACAACAACGGTGCCGCCGGGCTTGCCGGGGTGATCGGCTATCTGGTATTGGACGCCGTTCTCATGTCCCTGAACCCCGACATCGACATGGGGGTGCTGGCGGGGATCATCATCGGCAGCGTGGCGGGGCTGCTCTACAACCGCTACAAGGCCATCCAGTTGCCCGAATACCTGGCGTTCTTCGGCGGACGGCGCTTCGTACCCATTGCCACCGGGCTCGCGGCGGTGTTGCTGGGCATGGCGTTTGGCGTGATCTGGCCCTCCGTCCAGCACGGTATCGACGCCCTGGGGCAGTGGTTGATCGATGCCGGCGAGCTGGGGCTGTTCGTCTACGGGGTGCTCAATCGCCTGTTGATCGTCACCGGGCTGCATCATGTGCTCAATAGCCTGGTGTGGTTCGTCTTCGGCAGTTACGAGGCCGCCTCGGGGGCCGTGGCCAACGGCGACTTGAACCGCTTCTTCGCCGGTGATCCCACCGCGGGCAGCTTCATGGCCGGTTTCTTCCCGGTGATGATGTTCGGCCTGCCGGCCGCGGCACTGGCCATGTATCACGCCGCGCCCAAGGGGCGTCGGGCGCAGGTCGGTGGCCTGCTGCTGTCGCTGGCGCTGACCGCCTTCCTCACCGGGGTGACCGAGCCCATCGAGTTCACCTTCATGTTCCTGGCTCCGCTGCTGTACGTCATGCATGCGGCGTTGACCGGCCTCTCCATGGCGGTGATGCACCTGTTCGACGTCAAGCTGGGGTTCACCTTCTCCGCCGGGGCCTTCGACTATGCGCTCTCCTATGGCCTGTCGACCAATGGCTGGCTGATGATCCCCTTGGGCCTGGTCTACTTCGCCCTCTATTACGGCGTGTTTCGCTGGGCGATCGTGCGCTTCGACCTGCCGACGCCGGGGCGCGAACCCGAGGTCGCGGCGCCCAGCGGCCAGCAGCCGGCCGGCGAGCGGGGGCCGGCCTTCGTCAGCGCGCTTGGTGGTGCCGCTAACCTGGCTAGCGTCGGGGCTTGTACCACCCGCTTGCGCCTGGTGCTCGAGGATGTCTCGGCCATTGATGAAGCCGCGCTCAAGCACCTTGGCGCGCGCGGTGTCCTGCGGCTGCGTGGCGGTGGGGTGCAGGTCATCCTCGGCCCCATCGCCGATAGCGTCGCCGATGAGATCCGTGCCGCCCTGGAGGCACAGGGCGCGGAGGTGGCCGTGACCGGAGCGACGGCCGATCGTGGCGCCGGCGACGTCGACGCGATCGACGCCGAAGCGAGTGGCGACTGGCATCGCGCACTGGGGGGCGAACCCAATGTTCACGAGGCGGCGGTGGTGGCATTGACCCGCTTGCGGCTGCGACTGGCGGATCCCACCGTTGTGGATGAGCCGGCCCTGCAGCGACTCGGCGCCCGCGGGGTGCAATGGCTCGAGGGCGGCGTGGTTCATGTGCTGCTCGGCGAACGTGCCGCCGCAGTGGCCCAAGGGCTGCGAGGCGAGTGACAGGACAGGGGGCGTCCCCGACGCCCCCTGTCTCGACCCCCCGAGATGCGGTAGGCTGAGAGCTTGAGTGACTACCCACAGGGACCGTGCATGACGCCCCGCTTGATCGTTACCGACCTCGACCGCACCCTGCTCAATGCCGACCATGACCTGGATCCGCTGAGCGTCGACACTTTCCGTGCCCTCGAGGCGCAAGGGCACCATCTGGCCATCGCTTCCGGTCGCCACTACCGGGATATCCTGGCCATTCGCGACAAGCTGGGGGTGGCGGCCCACATCATCAGTACCAACGGCGCCTATCTGCACGGCCCCGACGACACCCTGCTCTCGGCCAGGTACCTCGACGAGATCCTGGTGCGCGAACTGATCGGCCTCGAGCGCCCACACGGGATACGCCTGAATCTGTATAGCGACGACGACTGGCTGATCGACGCGCCCATGCCGGAACTGCTCGCACTGCATGCGCATACCGGTTTCGGCTACCGGGTCACGGATCTCGATGCCCTGGACGGCGAGGGTATCGGCAAGGTGCTGTATATCGGCGAGCCCGAACAGCTCTCGAAGCTCGAGGCCGAGGTGCGCTTGCGCCACGGCGAACGGCTGCACGTCACCTACTCGATGGTCGATTCCCTGGAGGTCATGGCCGAAGGCGTCAACAAGGGCACCGCACTGCAGCGTCTGCTCGATGTCCTGGGGCTGACGCCGCGAGAGTGCCTGGCGTTTGGCGACAACCTCAACGATACCGAAATGCTGAATCTCGCCGGGCATGCCTTCGTGATGGCCAACGCCCATCCCGACCTGCCGGGCCAGGTACCCCGGGCGCTGCGTATCGGTCGCCATGACGAGTTGGCGGTGGCGAGGATGTTGTGCCGGCACTTCGATCTTGATATGTGAGCGCTGGCCATACGATGCTATTGGCTGGAGGGCCTGAAAAGGGGTGAGCCATGAATGACCCGAAACCTTCGTCACCGAAGCCAGGCGATCAACCCGACGAGCTGGCACGGCGCTATGCCGAGGCCCTCGAGCGATTGTCGGCCGGGTCGTCCCGGGCCTGGCAGGGCTGGCTCGAGCGGCAGGCGCGCGGGGATTTCTTCACCCTGCCCGACCCGGCGGTCGCGGCCAAGGCGCTCACCAGCCTGGGCCAGCAGTTCCTGCTGCATCCCCAACGCGCCCTGGAGGTCCAGCAGCAGCTGTGGCAGGGCTATACGTCACTGTGGCAGAACACCGCGCGGCGCCTGTCTGGCGAGGCGCCATCACCGGTGGCCCAGCCCGACCCGAAGGACCGGCGCTTCAAGGGGAAAGGCTGGGAGGAGAACCTTTTCTTCGATGCGCTGCGCCAAGCCTACCAGCTGACTGCCGAGCAGTGGTTGAAGGGGGTGCATGAGGTCACCGAGGAACTGGACCACGACGAGCGGGTGAAGGTCGAGTTCTACGCCCGCCAACTGATGGACGCCCTCGCCCCCAGCAACTTCGCCACCAGCAATCCGGAGGTGATCGAGGCCACGGTGCACACCGGCGGTGCCAACCTGCTGCAGGGCCTGGCCAACCTGATGGAGGACCTGGCGCGGGGGGAGGGGTTGCTGCGCATCAAGCAGAGCGATTCGGCCGGGCTGGAGCTGGGCAAGAACATAGCGGTGACCCCGGGCAAGGTCGTCTACCAGAACGAACTGATGCAGCTCATCCAGTACGCGCCGGCCACCGAGGCGGTCGACCGGCGACCGCTGCTGATCGTCCCGCCCTGGATCAACAAGTTCTACATCCTCGACCTGACCCCGCAGCGCTCCTTCATCCGCTGGGCCGTCGAACAGGGAATGACCGTCTTCGTCATCTCCTGGGTCAATCCGGACGAACGCTATGCCGAGGTGGCCTTCGACGACTACCTCATCCAGGGCACCCTCAAGGCCATGGACGTGGTAGCGGAGGTCACCGGCGAGGAGACGCTCAACACCATCGGCTACTGCATCGGCGGTACCCTGCTGGCCTGCACCCTGGCGCATCAGGCCGCCCGGGGCGATGAGCGGGTGCGCAGTGCCACCTTCTTCACTTCCCTACTCGACTTCAGCGAGGTGGGGCCGCTGGAGGTGTTCATCGACGAGGAGCAGATCCGCTACATGGAGCAACACATGGCGCGGCGCGGCTACCTGGAGGGCACGCACCTGGCCAACGCCTTCAACCTGCTGCAGTCCGCCGATCTGATCTGGGGCTTCGTGATCAACAACTACCTGCTCGGCCGCGCTCCCCAGGCCTTCGACCTGCTCTACTGGAATTCCGACTCCACCCGCATGCCGCGGCGCATGCAGAGCTTCTACCTGCGCAACATGTACCTGGAAAACCGCCTCGCCGAACCGGGGGCGATCTCCCTGGCGGGGGAGGCCATCGATCTAGGCAAGGTGCGCATCCCGGCGTTCTTCGTGGCGACCGAGAAGGATCACATCGCGCCCTGGCAGTCCTGTTACCGCGGCGCGCACCTGCTGGGCAGGCGCCCGCGGTTCCTGCTGGGTGGGTCCGGCCATATCGCGGGGGTCATCAATCCGGCCGGTTCCCCGAAGTACGGCTACTGGTCTTATGGCCGCCTGCCTCGCGATCCCGAGCGCTGGCTGGCCTCGGCCACCCATCACCCGGGCTCCTGGTGGCCGGAATGGCGCAACTGGCTCAAGCGCCACAGCGGCGGCCAGGTGGCGGCCCGCGAGCCCGGCGGTGAGCGCTTCCCACCCATCGAGGATGCGCCGGGTTCCTACGTCCAGGTGCGTGTCGATGCCACGGCAAGGACTGGCACCTGAATGTCGGCCAGAACGAGCGTTGCGAGCGGGATGCCAATGAGCACTGTGGTCGGACTCACGCACGCGTTGCGTGTTCACGCCGCATGGTCGAGCGCAGGCCGTCTTGGGACAAAGGCTACCACCTTGGTCGTAAGCGTCTTGTCGAGGCCATCGGCCATCACCCATGATCTAGGGGCGGCAACCCAACGATAGCTACGCAACGACAACAAAGGGGCGCTGCTGACACGCCGCCCGCTGCTGGCCCATTCCTGCGATGACGACGACTCCCGCCACCCTGATCGTGGTCGACGACGACCCCGAGATTCGTGAGCTGCTGGCCGATTACCTCGGCCGCCACGGCTACCGCGCACTGGTGGCCGAAGACGCCGAAGCGCTCAAGCGGCTACTGGCCCGCGAGATCCCGGATCTGCTGATCGTGGACATCATGCTGCCCGGCGATGACGGTTTCACCATCTGCCGCGAGGTACGCCGCACCAGCGAGGTGCCGATCATCATGCTGACCGCCAGCGCCGACGAGACCGATCGCATTCTCGGCCTGGAGCTGGGCGCCGACGACTACCTGGGCAAACCCTTCAATCCCCGTGAGCTGCTGGCGCGGATCAAGGCCGTGTTGCGGCGGACCCGCTGCGCCATCAGCGAGCCACCGGAGCATGCGCGCCTGGTGGCCTTCGGCGGCTGGCGGCTGGACCGGGTGACCCGCGAACTGATCGATCGCCAGGGCGAACGCAGCCCGCTGTCGGGGGCCGACTTCCAGTTGCTGCAGGTGTTCCTCGAGCATCCGGAGCAGGTGCTGTCGCGCGAGGCCCTGTACGACTTGAGCCGCGGCCGCCCGGCGCCGCCGCTCGATCGCTCCATCGACGTGCATGTGTGCCGCCTGCGCCAACGCCTCGGTGAGGACGCCCAGCATTCGCAGCTGATTCGCACCGTACGCGGGGCGGGCTATGTGCTGGCCACCCAGGTGGACGTCCTGCAGTGACGCAGGTGTCGCCATGGCGCCGCCTGCGGCGGCGTCTCGCGCGTTATCTGCCACGTACCCTGCGCGGCCGCTTCGTGCTGATCATGATCGTCGGCGTGCTTGGCGCCCAGCTCTCCAGCTATGCCATCTGGACCGCCCAGACACGCACCAGCCAGTTGGAGCAGATCGACGAGCTGTCGAACAACGTGGCCTTCAGCGTTGCCTCCACGGTGCGCTTCTTCCGTTCGTTGCCGTACGAATACCGGCATATCGTCCTGGATCAGTTGCGCAACATGGGCGGTACGCGTTTCTTCGTCAGCATCAACGACCACCGCATTCCCGTTCTCGATATCGGCGATGGTCCCGCCAAGGCGCTGGTGGTGGACAACTTCCAGCGGGTACTGGCCTCGGAGCTCGGCATCCGCGATGCGCTGGTGGAATTCTCGCGCCCCGAAGACCTGCGCCTGCTCAACAACGAGGTGCTGCTCAGGGACCTGCCACCGCGCTGGGGGCACTATAGCCTGTTGCTGGATCCGCTGGAGCCGCCGATCCTGGTGGTGCAACTGAAGCTCGAGTCGAATGCCTGGCTGTACGTCGCGACCCTGCTGCCGGTCCCGGACCTGTTCAACGACGACGGGTGGCTATCCGAGGAGCGTCTGTTCGCCGCCTTGATCGTGCTGTTGACGGTGATCGGCCTGTCGCTGCTGGGCATTCGCAGTGTCACCCGTCCGCTGGCCCGGCTGGCGCGGGCGGCGCGACAACTCGGCGATGACCTCGATACGCCGCCGCTGCCGGAGCGGGGCCCCCGCGAGACCCTGGATACCACCCAGGCCTTCAACCGCATGCAACAGCGCATCCGGCAACAGGTGGAGGAACGCGAGCGGCTGTTCTCGGCGATCTCCCACGACCTGAAGACGCCCATCACCCGCATGCGTCTGCGCGCCGAAATGCTCGATGACGAGGGACAGCGTGAGCGCTTCTGCGCGGCGCTGGATGAACTGGATCTGCTGGTCAAGGGCGCCCTGGCGTCGGTCAAGGGGCTGGACCTGCATGAGAATATCGAGCGCATCGACCCGCGCCGGATGCTGGACGACCTGGCCGAGGAATTGCGCCTCCAGGACGCGGAGGTGAGTATCGAAGGGCGGGTGGCACCGTTGGCGGTCAAGCCGCTGGCCTTCAAGCGTTGCCTGGGCAACCTGTTGGAGAATGCCGTCTTCTATGGCCGCCGCGCCGAGGTGATCCTCAGCGACGAGGCGCGGAAGTTGACCATCACGATTCGCGATCGGGGCCCGGGAATTCCCGAAGCGCAACGTCAACGGGTCTTCGAACCGTTCGTGCGGCTGGAGCCGTCGCGCAGCCGTCATACCGGCGGCAGCGGCCTGGGACTGGGCATCGCGCGTCATATCGTGCGTGCCCATGGCGGCGAGCTCGGGCTCGCCAATCATCCCGATGGCGGCCTGGTGGTGACGCTCGAATTTCCTCGTCAGTGAGAACCTTGCAACACTTTGCAGCATTAGGAAACACGGGGGACCACTGGCGATCGGGTAGGCTGACGATATCCCTTTGCCCGCGCCACCAGGAGGCGACCCATGAACGTCTACGACACCGCCTTTCTCGAAGCCCATATCCGCAAGACCATGGCCTTTTACCACCCGTGCGCCATCGATCCCCATGGCGGATTCTTCCATTACCTGCGCGACGACGGCGAGATCTATGACCGCCATCACCGCCATCTGGTCTCCAGCGCCCGCTACGTTTTTACCTATGCCCGCTACGGCGACCATTTCCAGCATCCGGAATACCTGCACTGGGCGCGCCACGGCCTGAGATACCTCGAGCAGGCGCATTTTCAGGACGACTATCAGGGCTATGCCTGGACGCTGCGCGATGGCCGGGTCGAGGACGACACCAATCACTGCTATGGCCTGGCCTTCGTGCTGCTGGCCTATGCCACGGCGCTCAAGGCCGGTATCGAAGAGGCTCGCGAAGGGCTTTACCGTGTGCACGCACTCCAGACGCGACGCTTCTGGGAGCCGCAATGGCAGCTCTATGCCGACGAGGCGGATCGTCACTGGCGGGTCGCCGACTATCGTGGCCAGAACGCCAACATGCACAGTTGCGAGGCATTGATCGCGGCCTTCGACGCCACCGGGGACGAGCAGTTTCTGGAGCGCGCCCTGCTGGTCGCCCGGGCCATCTGCCTGCGTCAGGCGGGGCAGAGCGCCTCAGAGCGGGGCAAGGGCTGGATCTGGGAGCACTACGATCGCCAGTGGCGCCTGGACCTGGACTACCATCGCGACGACCCGCGCCATCTGTTTCGTCCCTGGGGTTACCAGGTCGGCCACCAGACCGAGTGGGCCAAGCTGCTGCTGATGCTGGAGCGTCACCGCGCCGAGGCGTGGCTGCTGCCCACCGCTCGTCGCCTGTTCCTGACCAGCGTCGAGGCCGGCTGGCATCCCGAACACGGCGGCCTGGTCTATGGGCTCGATCTCAAGGGCGACATCTGCGACGGCGACAAGTACTTCTGGGTGCAGGCCGAGAGTCTGGCGGCCGCGGCGATGCTCGGCAGCCGTACCGGCGAGCGACGCTTCTGGCGCTGGTACGAGCGGCTGTGGGACTTCAGCTGGCGGCACATGATCGATCATCAGCACGGTGCCTGGTACCGAATCCTGAGCCCCGATAACCGACGTTACTCCGACGAGAAGAGTCCGGCCGGCAAGGTCGATTACCACACCATGGGCGCGTGCTACGACGTCATCGACACCTTGCGCCGGGGAAATATTTCAGTCTCGTAATAAAGCCGCAACACTATCCAGCACTAGGTAACCCCTCTCCAGGCCTTGAATGCGCTAGCGTGTCATGAGCCGTTGTGGATGACGGCTCATGACAACCAACAATAAGTGGAGACACGTCCCATGCGCGCATTCAAGCAACCCCCGATCCTCGGGAAGACGCTGCTCGGCCTGGCCGTCGCCGGTACCCTGGGCGCAACCCAGGTCCAGGCCGGTGAGGTGGAGGTACTGCACTGGTGGACCTCGGGCGGCGAGGCCCAGGCCGTCGGGGTGCTCAAGGAACTGGTCGAGGCGGAAGGCCATAGCTGGAAGGACTTCGCCGTGGCCGGCGGTGCCGGTGACAGCGCCATGACGGTGCTCAAGTCCCGCGCCATGTCCGGCAACCCGCCCTCGGCGGCGCAGATCAACGGTCCCGAAATCCAGGAGTGGGGTGAGCTGGGGCTGCTCGGCAACCTCGATGACGTCGCCGAACAGGGCGACTGGGATGCGCTGTTGCCCGAGGTGGTCGCCGACATGATGCGCCATGACGGTCAGTACGTCGCCGTGCCGGTGAACGTGCACCGAGTCAACTGGCTGTGGGCCAATCCCGAAGTGTTCGCCGATGCCGGCGTCGAGGTCCCAACCAGTTGGGACGAAATGTTCGTGGTCGGCGAGCAACTGCGCGCGGCCGGTTATGTGCCCCTCGCGCATGGCGGTCAGCCCTGGCAGGATGCCACCGTTTTCGAGAGCGTGGTGCTCAGCCTAGGCGGCAGCGACCTCTATCGTCAGGCCTTCGTCGAACTGGACGCCGAAGCGCTCGAAAGCGACACCATGATCGAGGCGCTCACCACCTTCAAGCGTCTGCGCGAACTGATGGATGACGGTATGCCGGGCCGCGACTGGAATCTGTCGACCTCCATGGTCATCGGGGGGCATGCCGCGATGCAGATCATGGGCGACTGGGCCAAGGGCGAGTTCATCGCCGCGGGGCTCGAGGCCGGCGAGGACTATGTGTGCGCGCCGGTGCCCGGCACTGCGTCGGACTTCATCTTCAATATCGACAGCTTCGCCATGTTCCGGGTCACCGATGACGCCGCCCGCGAGGCCCAGCAGACCCTGGCCAGACTGGTGCTCGAGCCCGAGTTCCAGAGTGCTTTCAACCAGGTCAAGGGGTCGATCCCGGCGCGTCCCGACCTCGACATGAGCGAGTTCGATAGCTGTGCCCAACAGTCGCTGGCGGACTTCCAGGGCGCCAGCGAGGGCAACACCCTGGTGCCGAGCATGGCCCACCGCATGGCCATGCGCAGCGATGTCCAGGGGGCCTTCTTCGATATCATCACCAACTACTTCAACTCCGCGGACATGACCGCCGAGCAGGCCGCCGAACGCCTGGTACGGGCGGCAAGCGTGGCCGGCTGACGGCCCGGATCGACTGCATGCGTGAAGCCCGTCCCGGGGCGGGCTTCCCCGATCCATCCTCGTTGTTGAGGTATCCCCCGATGAAACCTGTATCGACTTCCGCGGCGGCGTCCGCTGTCGCCGCGTCGCGGACCGGGCACCGCACGTCGGCGGCGCGGCTGCAGGAATGGTTGCCGCGCCTGGTGCTGGCACCCTCCGCCGCCATCTCGCTGTTCTTCGTTTACGGCTTCATGCTGTGGACCTTCGTGCTGTCACTGACCGGTTCGCGCATGCTGCCGAGCTACGACTTCGTCGGCTTTGCGCAATATGCGCATCTGATGGGCAACGAACGCTGGTGGGTCGCCGCCACCAACCTGGTGATCTTCGGCGGCCTGTTCGTCGGTATCTGCCTGGTGCTGGGGGCCTGGATTGCCATCCTCCTCGACCAGCGCATCCGTCAGGAAGGCGCGTTGCGCACCATCTACCTGTACCCCATGGCCCTGTCGTTCATCGTCACCGGGGTGGTGTGGAAATGGCTGCTCAACCCTGGCTTGGGCATCCAGGCCATGGTGCGCGGCTGGGGTTTCGAGAATTTCACCTTCGACTGGCTGGTGGACCCTGACATGGCGGTCTATACCCTGGTGATCGCCGCCGTGTGGCAAGCCTCGGGCTTCGTCATGGCACTGTTCCTGGCCGGCTTGCGTGGGATCGACGACAGCATCATCAAGGCCGCCCAGCTCGATGGGGCCAGCCTGCCGCGCATCTACTGGCGAGTGGTGATCCCCTGCCTGCGCCCGGTGGTGTTCAGTGCCGTGATGATCCTTTCGCATATCGCCATCAAGAGCTTCGACCTGGTGGTGGCGCTGACCGGCGGCGGGCCCGGCTACTCCTCGGACCTGCCGGCCACCTTCATGTATGCCCATGCCTTCACCCGTGCCCAGATCGGGTTGGGTTCGGCCAGCGCCATGCTGATGCTGGGTGGTGTGCTGGCGATCCTGATCCCCTACCTGTATTCGGAATTGCGGAGCCGCAAGCATGGATAACGTGATTCGCCGTCGCACCCCGGGAGCGCGTCTGGCGCGCGCCACCCTCTATGCCGCGCTGCTGGTCATGGCACTTCTCTACCTGTTGCCGTTGGCGGTCATGCTGCTCACCTCGGTCAAGCCGCTGGAGGAGATTCGTGCCGGGACCCTGCTGGCGCTACCGCTCGAGCCCACCTTCGCGCCTTGGGTCAAGGCCTGGGGCGAGGCCTGTACCGGCATGCGCTGCGAAGGCGTGAGTGGCTATTTCTGGAACTCCTTCGCCATCGTCATTCCTGCGGTACTGATCTCCACCACCATCGGGGCGCTAAACGGCTATGCGCTGACCAAATGGTGCTTCAAGGGCTCGGAGCTGCTCTTCGCGCTGATGCTGTTCGGCTGTTTCATTCCCTTTCAGGTGATCCTGCTGCCCATGGCCCAGACCCTGGGCTGGTTGGGGCTGTCGAGTTCGCGGGCGGGATTGATCCTGGTGCACGTGGTATTCGGAATCGCCTTCACCACGCTGTTCTTCCGCAACTTCTATGTGGCGGTGCCCAGCGAGCTGGTATCGGCGGCCAAGCTCGACGGAGCCGGTTTCTTTCGCATCTTCTGGCGCATCCTGCTGCCGGTATCGGCGCCGATCATCGTGGTCTCGGTGATCTGGCAGTTCACCCAGATCTGGAACGACTTCCTGTTCGGGGTGGCGTTCTCGGCCCACGACACCCAGCCGGTGACGGTGGCGCTCAACAACCTGGTCAACACCTCCACCGGGGTCAAGGAGTACAACGTCGACATGGCCGCGGCCATGATCGCGGCGCTGCCTACCCTGGTGGTCTACGTGCTGGCGGGAAAATATTTTGTCCGAGGGCTCACCGCCGGCTCGGTCAAGGGATAACAAGAAAGAGGTATCTGACATGTCAGCATTGGAAATTCGTGAGGTCCGCAAGGACTTCGGCAGCACCCGGGTGCTCAAGGACGTCAGCCTGGCCATCGATTCCGGCGAGTTCCTGATCCTGGTGGGTCCCTCGGGGTGCGGCAAATCGACCCTGATGAACGCCATCGCCGGCCTCGAACCGGTCACCGGTGGGGAGATCCTGATCGCCGGCGAGGACGTCACCTGGCGCACGCCGGCAGAACGCGATATCGCCATGGTCTTCCAGTCCTATGCGCTCTACCCGAGCATGACAGTACGCCAGAACATCGCCTTCGGTCTGGAGATGCGCAAGGTGCCCAAGGCCGAACGCGAGGCGGCGGTGGAGCGCGTTGCCGATCTGCTGCAGATCTCGCATCTACTGGAGCGCAAGCCGGCCCAGCTCTCCGGTGGGCAGCGCCAGCGAGTGGCCATGGGTCGTGCGCTGGCCCGCGAGCCCAAGATCTACCTGTTCGACGAGCCACTCTCCAACCTCGACGCCAAGCTACGCGTGGAGATGCGCACCGAGATCAAGAAGCTGCATCAGCGCCTGGGCACCACCATCGTCTATGTCACCCACGACCAGATCGAGGCCATGACGCTCGCCGACAGCATCGCGGTAATGCGCGATGGCCGGATTCTCCAGCTCGGTACCCCCGATGAGGTCTACAACGATCCGGTAGACATCTTCGTGGCCGGCTTCATGGGCTCGCCGTCGATGAACTTTATCGCCGCGACGCTCGAGGGCATGGCCGGCGATTATCGGCTACGTATCGCGACTCCCGGGGCGGAGGACCTGACCCTGCCCTGGCCGGCATCCCGTGAGCAGCCGGAACTGGCCGAGTGGGCGGGGCAGCCGGTGGTGCTGGGCCTGCGGCCCGAGCATTTCAGCGAAGAGGACGAGCGCCTCGGCGAGCAGGCCGAAGGCACCCTGTTCTCGGCGCCGGTCACGGTCGTCGAGCCCACCGGGGCCGATATCCTGCTGCGCTTGCCGCTGGGTGAGCAAGAGGTGACGGCTCGGGTCGGTCCCAAGTGCCGGGTGGGGGCGGGCGAGCACCTGGCGCTGCGCATCGACATGGGGCGGGCGGTGCTGTTCGATCCGCACAGCGAACAGCGCCTGGCATGAGCCAGGGGCTGGCTCCACTGCCGGCCGGCGTTCCGCCCGGGCTCAACGCACCGTGATCACCGTGCACTTGGCACTGTGCGTGACCTTGTGCGAGACGCTGCCTACCACCAACCCGGCGAGGTCGCCGAGGCCACGGCTGCCGAGTACGATGGCGTCGACGCCGAGCTGTTCGGCTTGACTCAGGATCGTGCGTGCCGGCTCGCCCTGGTCGAGGTGGGTCTCGACCTGGCTGACGCCCAACTCCTGGGCGTTGGCCCTGGCCTTGTCGATGACCTGCCTGCCGGCTTTCTGGATATCTTCCTCGTTGGCCTCGAGGGGAATGGCGCCGATGCCCCAGACCAGCGTGGTTTCGTGGGCCAGGGACTCGGGAATATGCAGGATGTGCAGCTTGGTATCGCCATTCTTGGCCAGTTCGCAGGCCACGTGCAGTGCCTTCCTGGCATTTTCCGAACCGTCGACGGCTATCAATAGCGAATTGAACATGGCGCGATCTCCCGTGCGGTGAGCTGATGGCTGCTTGGCTATCACTCCCCAGCCTAGACGATCATTGCCGGCTTGACTTGATCAAGGTCAAGCCCGGCGTTACTGACGACCGTTCTCGCCCTGGTCCAGGCGTCGCAACTGCTGCCAGAGTTCGCGACGCAGGTCGCCGATGCGTGGGGCTTCGCCGTCGTCGAAGGGCAGCGGCCGGGTCAGGCGCAGCGTGCGCAGGCCCAGGCGCGCGCTCAGCAGCCCCACGCCGAGTCCTTGACCGGCACGCGTCGATAGCTTGCCGGCCAGGTTCATCGACAGCAGTTCCATGCTGGCCTCACTGGCCATTTCGCTGGCGCCGGCAAAGGCCATGTTGTAGAGCACGGCGCGAAACAGTCGCAAGCGGCTGGCGTAGCCCAGTTCGAGGCCATAGAGCCGTGCCAGGCGGTCGACCAGCGCCAGGTTGCGCCACGCCACCAACGCCATGTCGACCAGGGTCAGAGGGCTCACCGCGACCATGATGGCGGTATCGCCGGACATCCGCGAAATCAGGCGGCGGGCCTCGCGGTCGCGCGGGGCCAACAGGTGGTGGGCAAGCAATACCCGTGTCTCGGCGCCGCCATGATGGGATTCCCAGGCCTTGAGGAACCCCTGCCAGTGAGGGTGGTCGTCATCCAGGTCGAGTTGTTCGCGGAGCTGTTCGGCGAGCCGGCGAGCCGCTTGTGGGGACTCGACATCGAGCCGTTCGAGGCGCTCGCGCAGCGTCACGTGACGACGCAGGCGCCTGAGTCGCCACAATTCGCGCAACAGGGCCGAGCCCCCCAGGCCAAGCGCCAGCAGGCCGAGCAGGCTCCAGGCACCGTTCAGCCAGTCGTTGCCCAGCGAGGCGGCATATAGTGTCTGGCCGACTTCCACGCTGCCCAGCGCCAGGCCGCCGCCGAGCAGCGTCAGCAGCCCCCAGCGGCGCTTGCGTGGACGCGCCAGGCTGTTGCTGACCACGGCCTCGGTCCGCTCGACAGTGTCGCTGACGGGCAGCGGGCGGGAAGCATGCTCCGGGTCGAAGGTCTCGGTGGGGCGCGGGTCGCGGAGCGGGGGGCCAGGCTCGTCCCGGTCGTCGAGGCGAAACCGCTGGCCGGGGCGCGGGTCGTGCTGTCGTGCTTCACTCATTGCAACTTGTCTCCGAGCAGCCACTCCAGGGCCACATCCAAGCGGATATGGGCCAGGGTACCATTCTCGCGCGGTGCCGGGCGGAAGGCACGAAAGTCGAAACCCTGGCGTGACCAGAATGTCGCATCGGGCAGTCGTGCCGGCACTTCGCCGGGAAACACCAGTACCTCTTCGCCATCGAGGGTAGTGCCGCGCAGCGCCGCGGTGCGCTTGCCCTGATGTTCGACCTCGCGGGCCTGGGTGGCGCGTATCGAAGCCAGTGACATCGCGCGCACCGGGACAGCGGCGAAGCGCAGGTCCCGAAGCGGCTCGGCCAACAGGGCTTCGAGCAGGGCGACCAGGTTGGCGTGCTGCTCGGGCGTCACATGATCGGCCTTGGTGGCGGCAATGGCCAGGCGATCGATGCGCGGCGAGAACAGCCGGGACAGCAGGCTGCGCTTGCCATAGTCGAAGCTCTTCATCAGGGTGCCGAGCGCCCGGGACAGATCCTCGAAGCGCTCGGGACCGGCATTCAGGGCCCCCAGCACGTCGACCAGCACGATCTGGCGATCGAAGCGCCGGAAATGGTCGCGATAGAAGGGTTTGACGATATGCTGCTGGTAGTGGGCAAAGCGCCTGACCAGGGTCTGGTAGACGCTATCCTCGGGCAGCTTGGCGAGCGTGGCGCGATCGCGGTCGCCAAGCCCCGGCAGCGGAAAGAACTGCAGTACCGGGGCGCCTTCGAGATCGCCGGGCAGCAGGAAACGCCCCGGTTGCAGGTCGGAAAAGCCGGCGGCACGGGCGGCACGCAGCCCTTGGGCATAGCGTTCGGCGATGGCGGCGAGCTGCGCTTCGTCGGCACTGGCGGCGGGGTCGAGAGTCGACACGGCATCGAGCCAGTCGGCGAACAGCGCGTGGCGCTCGCCTTGGCGTCGAGCATCGGGGTCGAACGGCTGGCTCTCGCTCCAGCTCAGATAGTCGTGGCCCAGCAGCGGCAGGTCGAGCAGCCATTCGCCGGGATAATCGAACAGGTCCAGGGTGAGGGTCGCGGTATCACGCTGGAACAGCCCGGAGCGGGCCGGCCGGTAGCGCAGCGTCAACCGCAGTTCACTGATGCCGCGGGTCGGTTCGGGCCAGCGTGGCGGGGTCGCGTCGAGCGCCTCCATGGCCTGGTCATAAGGGAAGCGCGGCACGCCGAGATCCTGCTGCGCCATGCGCTTGGCCCCCAGCAAGCGTCCCTCGCGCGCGGCGGGCAGCAGATCGAGGCGGGCTTCCAGGCCGACGTGGCGGAGTTGGTAGACCAGCGAGGTCAGAAAGGCGGTCTTGCCGGAATTCGACAGGCCGGTGACCGCCAGGCGCAACTGGCGGTCGCGACCACGTTCGAGCAGGTCGTTGAGTTCGCGGGCCAGAGACTGGCGCATGGCTGACGATTCCCTTCGCAATACGATCAGCCACTAATGTGCGGGCGTTGCCGGCGTCTGGCAAGTCGCTGCCAGGTGAGAGCCAGCAGCGGGAGCAGCGACAGCGGAATCAACAGGGCGTTGAGCATGGCCCAGCCGAGTCCGCTGACCAGGGGGCCGGCCAACAGGGCGGTCAGGGCCACGGTGGAGAACACCAGGAACTCGTTGGCGGCCTGGGTGCGAGCCTTCTCGGCCGGACGATAGGTCTCGGTGAGCAGGCCGGTGGCGGGCAGGAAAGTGAAATTCCAGCCCAGCCCCAGCAGGATCAGCGCCGTATGGAAGCCATGCACGCCGGCGTCGACCTGGGCCACCATGCCGCTGGCCACCAGCAGCAGGCAACCGAGGGTGATCATGCGACTGGGGCCGAAGCGGGCGGTCAGGTGGCCGGTGACGAAGGAAGGCAGGAACATCGCCAGCACATGCCACTGGATGGTGGTTGCCACGAGGTCGAAGTGAAAGCCGGCGCTGGCCATGGCCAGGGGCGTCGACGTCATCGCCAGGTTCATCACGCCATAGCCGACCAGGGCCGCCGTCACGGCGGCGATGAATACCGGTTGGCGCAGGATCTCGCCCAGCGGGCGTGGCGTATCGTCGCCATGGGTGATCTCGGCCGGTGGCAGACGCGTCAGGGCGAGGATCACCAGGGCGACCAGGTAGAGGGCGCCGAGACCCAGAAAGCTGCCGAGGAAGGGCGTCTCCGCCAGTTCGCGGCTGACCCGTGCCAGCCACGGGCCGAAGAACGCCGCCAACACCCCGCCGCCCATCACCAGGCCGATGGCGCGATCGCGCAGCGCCAGGGGCGCGGCTTCCACGGCGGCGAAGCGGTAGAGCTGGCCGAAGCCGATGCCGATGCCGATCAGCCAGGTGCCGAGCATGAAGAGGAAGAAGTTCTCGCCGATCAGCGCCTGCATGGCGGTACCGACGCCGACCAGTCCCAGCAGGTTGCCGAGCAGGAAGCCACGCTTGCGTCCCAGCCGTGCCATGATCAACGAGGCCGGGATGGTCGCGCACATCAGCCCCAGCCACTGGGTCGCCACCGGGGCGGTGGACCAGGTCGCGCTGGGGGCGAGGTTCGAGCCGATCAATGGCGAAACGGCGATCAGCAGAATGTTGCCGCTGACCAGCAGGGCCTGGCAGAGCGACAGTAGGGTGACGGTAAGCGGCATGCGGGGGGTCTCCTAGGCATCCTTGGCGAGTGAGGGGGGAATGTGGTCCGGAAGGCGGCGGCCGAAGCGTTGACGATATAGCGTAGGCGAGACGCCGTAGTGGCGCTGGAAAAGGCGACGCAACTGTTCGGCGCCCCCCAGTTGCCAGCGTCGGGCCAGGCGTTCCAGGGGGAGTGGCTGGGGACTCTCGATCAGTGCCAGCCGGGCCTGCTCCAGGCGCAGGCGGGTCAGGTAGCTGCCGGGAGTGGTCCCCAGCTGGTGGCGGAACAGGCGCGACAGGTGGCGTGGCGAGACGGCGATGTAGTCGGCCATGTCCTCCAGGCGGTATGCCTTGCCGGGATCGGCATGCAGACGGTCCAGCAGCCGTCGCAACGGACCGCTGGCCTTGTGCTGCTGGGCCAGGACTTCGCTGAACTGCGACTGGCCACCGGGCCGGTGCAGGAACATCACCAGTTCGCGGGCCACCCGGCCGGCAAGCTCGCTGCCCTGGTCGGCCTCGAGCAGCGACAGCGCGAGATCGATGCCCGCGGTCACGCCGGCGCTGGTATACAGGCCACCGGATTCCAGGTAGAGGGCATCGGCGAGTACCTCGATTCGCGGGTAATCGTTGGCGAGCTGCTTGCAGTGGCGCCAATGGGTGGTCGCTTGGCGTCCGTCCAGCAGCCCGGCGGCGGCGAGCAGGAAGGCACCGGTACAGATGGAGCCCAGGCGCCGGACGCGCGCGGCCTGGTGACGCAGTGTCTCCAACAGGGCCGGATCCTGGTATTGCGCCCTCACTCCGCTACCCCCGGAGAGCAGCAGCGTATCGAGGGGAGCGAGAGTATCGAGCTCTCGCCAGGCATGCTCGGCTTGCAGGATCAGGCCGCCGTTGGTGGTCACGGGGCCCGGTCGCTCGGCCACCAGATGTAGCCGATAGAGCCGGCGCTCGCTCAGTTGGTTGGCGGTGGCGAAGACCTGCCACGGGCCGCTGACATCCAGCAACTGGCAGTCGGGATAGATCAGCAAGGCAATGGTGCGGGGCATGACACTCTCCTGTGACGATCACTCGAGTGTCGACTGTGGAGGGCGTGTCCGCAACGACCGGTATCCCACCGATCAGGACATTGCGCGAAAAAACGCCCTGCCGGCGGGCAGGGCGTCGCATGGGGGCGTTCGTACGTCAGCCGGCGAAGGCCACGTAGATGGCGATGACCAGAACCACCAGCACGATACCGGCGGGGATGGCCCCCTTCCATGGCGTCAGGTCGACGGCTCCGCTGTCCTCGTGGATCCACGCGGTCTCCCGCGGGCGCAGCTTGCCCATGATCAGCATGATCGCGACCAGCAGCACGAAGACGCTGGCCACGAAGTGGAACTCGTTCATGATCGTCGGCAGCTTGTTGAACGGGGGAACGAAGTAGCCGGCGGCGATCAGCAGGCAGCCGCCGACCAGCGCGATCTTGGCCGCCATGGCGGGCACGCGTTTGGTCAACAAGCCCACCAGCACCACGGCCAGGATGGGAATAAAGTAGATGGCGTTCATCTTCTGCAGATAGCCGAACAGGCTTTCCTGGCCGGCCAACAGCGGGGCGATGGTCATGGTCACCACCGCCATGATCCAGCCGAACACCTTGCCCGACTTGACCACCTGCTCGTCGGTGGCGTTCTTGTTCAGCACTCCCTTGTACAACCCCAGGCTGAAGATGGTGGTGGTACTGTTGAGCGCGGAGTTGAACGAGGACAGGATGGCGCCGACCATCACCGCGGCGAAGAACCCCGTCAGGTAAGGGGGCAACACGTTGAACACCAGATGGCCGTAAGCCGCGTCGGCGCGCACGCCCTGATCGGCATACAGGTGGTAGGCGATGATGCCCGGCAGCACCAGGTACAGCGGCCCCAGCAGTTTGAGAAGACCGGTCAGCAGCACGCCCTTCTGGCCTTCGGCGAGGTTCTTGGCGGCGAAGGTGCGCTGAATGATCTGCTGGTTGGTGGTCCAGTAGAAGAGGTTGATCAGGAACACGCCGGTGAACAGGGTAGAGAAAGGCACCTGCTGATTGGCGCCGCCGATGGAGTTGAGCTTGTCCGGGTCGCTCTGCTTGAGGATCTCCCAGCCGGCCAGCACGCCACCATTGTCGCTGACTGCCTGCAGGCCGAAGTAGACGATCACGAAGCCGCCGATCAACAGGCCCACGCCGTTCAAGGTGTCGGATACGGCGACGGTGCGCAGGCCGCCGAACAGGGCGTAGATCGAGCCGATGATGCCGACGACCCACACCGTCAGCCATAGCAGGAGGGTGCTGGATTGGATGCCGGTGAGTCCCGGCAGGTCGAGCATGCCCTGCAGCCCTATGGCACCGGAATAGAGAATGATCGGCAGCAGGATCACCGCATAGGCGATCAGGAAGATGATGTTACAGATCAGCTGTGTCCCGCCGTCGAAGCGAATCAGCAGCATCTGCGGCACGGTGGTGATGCCGCTTCTCAGAAAGCGTGGCAGGAAGAACAACCCCAGTGCCACGAGTGCGAGTACCGCGACTACCTCCCAGGCCATCACACTCAGGCCGTCGCTGAAGGCAGCGCCATTGAGGCCCACCATCTGCTCGGTGGACAAGTTGGTCATCAACAGCGAGCCGGCGATCACCGGGAAGGTCAGCGCGCGGCCGGCCAGGAAGTAGCCACGGCTACTGCTGTGGTCGTCGCGCCGGGTCATGCGCCAGGTGATCAGTGCCACCAGCCCGGTAAAGAACAGGAACGATGCCAGGGTCAGGGCATGCATGGTGAGAGTCCTTTCAAGGGTGAGGATGGGTTTCGGCCAGTCAGCGGGCCGGAGTTATCCGTAAAATTACTTTAGATGCTGGGAGTCTATTGCGATATTTCGCTTCCTCCATACGCCTTTAGTCGTAATTTCTTGTCCATGAGTGCGAAATATTACTGAGGCATGGTGTGAGGAGGCGGTGGTGATACCAGCCCGAAGAGCTGCACCAGCATAGGGCTGACCGCAATCAAGAACCCCAGCACAGCAATACCGTAGCCTAGCACCTTCCTCCGGGAGTGCTTGGCCAGGGTCAGGCCGATGAGGCAGATCACCAGGCCCAGGAGGTTGAAAAGGTATCTGGCCATTTCCAGCACTTCGTAGATACTCATGCAGGCTCCTTGAAACGCCGGGTGGCGATTGGGGTCGACATCGTCATCGACTACTCTAGGGTATCAAGAGTGGCGATTGTCTCATTGTCACCATCGGAAGCGTTCACCAGGGAGCTGGCAAATTGAGCAAGGTATCCGTACAAGACGTGTTGGCATTCTGGTTCGACGAACTGACGCCGCGGCAATGGTTTGCCAAGGACGAAACCCTGGACCGCGAGATCGCGACACGTTTCTCGTCGTTGCTCGACGCGGCCCGGCATGGCGAACTCTGGCAATGGCGCCTTTCCGCCATGGGGCGGCTGGCCGAGATCCTGGTGCTCGATCAGTTCTCGCGCAATATCCATCGCGACACGCCCGCGGCCTTCGCCCAGGATCCCCAGGCCCTGGCGTTGGCTCAGGAAGCGGTGGCGCACCGCGTCGATCGACACCTCGATGTCACGCACAAGCCATTCCTGTACATGCCCTACATGCACAGCGAGTCGCTGGCGATTCACGACGAGGCGCTGCGATTGTTCGACCAGCCGGGGCTCGAGGAGAACCTGCGCTTCGAGCAGCGGCATCGCGACATCATTGCCCGTTTCGGGCGTTATCCCCATCGCAATGCCATCCTCGGGCGTGAATCGACCCCCGAGGAGATGACATTCTTGCAGGATCCCGGGTCATCGTTCTGAATGACCCGACAATGAGGGAAAAAGAGTCTTTCACCGGCAAAAGGAGAGGCAGAGATGGGCTTGATTCTGTGGTTGATCATTGGTGGTCTGGCGGGCTGGATCGCCGGCAACATCATGCGCGGCGGCGGCTTCGGCATCCTCGGCAACATCGGGGTCGGTATCGTCGGCGCGGTGGTCGGCGGCTTTCTGTTCAGCCTGCTCGGGCTGCAGTCGGGCGGCTTCATCGGCTCGTTGGTGACCGCGACGGTGGGTGCCGTGGTCCTGCTATGGGTAATCGCCAAGATCAGAAGCGGTTGAATGTGACTTAGCCTTGTCAGTAGGTAGGACAACACCGTCCAGCCAAGTGGCTGGGCGGTTTTTTATGGTCGTTAAGGTTGTGATGCGGCTATTGTGAATTTCTCTTTCACACATATGCAGTTTCAATTTGTGCCCCCCGGTTTCGATAGGTCTACGTTGCAGGATGCAAGATCGACGGTTCGCACGGCCTGGGACGTTCCTGAACGTCAGGGAGCCGGAAGCAGTGTCGGCTTGCGGGCTCGTGCGAGTTGGGTTTGGACGACACATCAGCCAACGAGGTGTTGACCATGGCAAACAACCCTCATACGAAGCCGAACAGCGGTGGTCCGAATGACAAGGACTTCAAGACCACCGAGCACAGCAAGTCGGAAAGCCTGAACGTGTACCGCAGCGATGCCGAGGGGCATGACCTGCGGACCAACCAGGGCACGCGAATTTCCGACAACCACAACTCGCTGAAATCCGGCGAGCGTGGCCCGACGCTGATGGAAGACTTCATCTTCCGCGAGAAGCTCAACCATTTCGATAACGAGCGTATCCCCGAGCGCATCGTGCATGCGCGTGGCGCGGCGGCGCACGGTTACTTCCAGCCTTACGACAACGCTGCCCAGTACTCCAAGGCGGGGCTGTTCCAGGACCCGGGCAAGAAGACCCCCGTGTTCGTGCGCTTCTCCACCGTGCAGGGGGCACGTGGTTCGAACGACACCGTGCGCGATGTGCGCGGTTTCGCGACCAAGTTCTATACCGACGAGGGCAACTGGGACCTGGTCGGCAACAACCTGCCGGTGTTCTTCATCCAGGATGCGATCAAGTTCCCCGATTTCGTGCATTCGGTGAAGCCCGAGCCGCACAATGAGATTCCCCAGGGGCAATCCGCCCACGACACCTTCTGGGATTTCGTGTCGCTGATGCCGGAGTCCACGCACATGGTGCTGTGGACGATGTCCGATCGCGCCTTCCCGCGCCATTTCCGCAATATGGAAGGTTTCGGTGTGCATAGCTTCCGGCTGATCGACAAGCAGGGCAAGGCGCGCTTCGCCAAGTTCCACTGGAAGCCGGTGGCGGGCACCTGCTCGCTGGTGTGGGACGAGGCCCAGAAGCTGTGGGGGCGTGACCCTGACTTCAACCGCCGGGCGATGTGGGACGACATCGAGAAGGGCGACTTTCTCGAGTACGAGTTGGGCATCCAGGTGGTCGAGGAGGAGGACGAGCACAAGTTCGACTTCGACATTCTCGATCCGACCAAGATCATTCCCGAGGAGCAGGTGCCGGTCACGCTGATCGGCAAGATGGTGCTCGATCGCAACCCGGACAACTTCTTCGCCGAGACCGAGCAGGTAGCCTTCAATCCGGCGAATGTCGTGCCGGGGATCGATTTCAGCAATGACCCGTTGCTGCAGGGGCGGTTGTTCTCGTATCTCGATACCCAGATGCTGCGCCTGGGCGGGCCGAACTTCCACGAGATCCCCATCAACCAGCCGGTATGCCCGTTCCACAACAACCAGCGCGACTCCATGCATCGCCAGACGATCAACAAGGGCCAGGCCTCCTACGAGCCCAATTCGATCGACGGCGGTTGGCCGAGCGAGACGCCGCCGGCGCCGGAAGACGGTGGCTTCGAGTCCCATTACGAGCGCATCGAGGCCAACAAGATTCGCGCGCGCAGCGAATCGTTCGGCGATCACTATTCCCAGGCCACACTGTTCTGGAACAGCCAGAGCGAGGCGGAGAAGGAGCATATCATCGCGGCCTACGCCTTCGAGCTGTCCAAGGTCGGTCGGCCGTGGATCCGCGAGCGGGTGATCAAGGAAATCCTGCCCAATATCGATCTCGAGCTGGCGCGCCGGGTCGGCGAGATCCACGGCATCGAAGCGCCGAGCAGCAAGCCGGCGTCGGCCGACGAACTGGGCAGGAGTTCACTGCAGGAATCCCCGGCCCTGAGCCTGATGGCGCGTCTGCCGGGCAATATCAAGAGTCGCAAGGTGGCGATTCTGGTGGCCGATGGTGTCGATATCGATGCTGTCGAAGCCGCCAGGAACAAGCTCGAGGCCGAGGGAGCCGAGGGATTGGTCATCGCACCGAGCATGGCGTCGGTGAAAGGAGCCAACGGCCAGTCCCTCGCCCCCGATGCGATGCTCAATGGCCAGCCTTCGGTGACCCTGGATGCGGTGATCGTCGCCGGTGGTGAACAGAGCGCCAGGGAGCTCGCCCAGTCCGGCATGGGCCGGTATTACGTGGCAGGAGGCCTACAAGCACCTCAAGGTGATCGCCGCGATCGACAAGGGCCAGGAGGTGCTGTCCGCCGCCGAGGTGCCGACTCAGGAGGAGGGTGTCATCGTCGGCGCCACGGTGGACGATGTCTTCACGTCGTTCAGCGAGGCGTTGGGCAAGCACCGTGTCTGGTCGCGTGATGCGAAGGCCAGTGCCATGCCGGCCTGACAGTGCCCGGACCGGCAAACGAAAGGCGCCCCGCTGTCGATCACGACAGCGGGGCGCTTTCCGGTCCGGGGCGCGGGAGCGCTATCAGGCCGTGGCAGAGGCCTTGTTGCCGACCAGTTCCTTGAGGGAGTCTTCGATGATGGCAAGGCCCTCTTCGAGTATCTCGTCCTCTATGGTGACTGGCATCAGGAAGCGGATGGAGTTGCCGTACATACCGCAGGAGAGCAGGACCAGGCCCTTCTCGCGGGCCTTCTTGCACAGTGCTGCGGTCAGATCGGCGTCCGGGGTGTGGTTGGCCTTGTCGGAGACCAGATCGAAGGCGGCCATGGCACCCATATTGCGGGCGTTGTCGACGCAGTCGAACTGCTGCTGCCAGGTGGCGAAGCGCTTGGCCAGCTTGTCGCCCAGCGTCTGGCTTTTCTCGAGGATGCCTTCCTCCTCGAAGACCTCGAGTACCGCCAGCGCAGCGGCACAGGAGACCGGGCTACCGGTGTAGGTGCCACCCAGCGAGTTGCCGCCGGAGGCGTCCATGTGCTTGTCGGTACCCACGACAGCCGAGATCGGCATGCCGTCCGCCATGCTCTTGGCCATGGTCATGATATCCGGCTCCACGCCGCTATGCTCGATCGCGAACATCTTGCCGGTGCGGCCGAAGCCGCTCTGTACTTCATCCACGATCATCAGCATGCCGTGCTCATCGCAGATCTCGCGAATCGCTTTCAGGAAGCTCGCCGGCGCGGGATAGAAGCCGCCCTCACCGAGTACCGGCTCGAGAACGATCGCGGCGGTATCCTTGGGATTGGCATCGGTTTTCAAGGCCATCTTCAGGCCGCGCAGGGCTTCGTCCTCGCTGACGCCGTGATACGGCACCGGATAGGGCGCGCGGAACACCGTGCCCGGCATGGGGCCAAAATCGGTCTGGTAGGGACTGACCTTGCCGTTCATCGCCATGGTCATGAAGGTGCGGCCGTGGTAGCCGCCATCGAAACAGATCACGTTGGTCTTGCCGGTCGCGGCCCGCGCAACCTTGACCGCATTTTCCAGGGCTTCGGCACCGGAGTTGGCCAGCATGACCTTGGCATGGCCACGCACCGGGACGATCTGGCTAAGCTTTTCAGCTACTTTCACGTAGCCCTCGTAGGGCATCACCGTCTGACAGGTGTGCATCACCTTGTCGAGCTGAGCCTTGACCGCGTCGACCACCTTGGGATGGCAATGCCCGATATTGAGCACGCCGATACCGCCGGCGAAGTCGATGAAGCGCTTGCCGTCGGCATCCCAGATCTCGGCGTTCTTGGCACGCGCGGCAAAGTGGGTGGCGGGGCTTGCCGCACCGCTGGCCACATAGCGCTGCTTGAGTTCGTTGAGTTCAGCATTAGTCATGACGTTGCTCCTGTCGAATAGGCGATTGGCACTCAGAGGCCACCGACACACACGTATTTTAGTTCAGTGAAATCGTCCAGTCCGTGATGCGACCCCTCGCGTCCCAGGCCGGACTCCTTGACGCCACCGAAGGGCGCCAGTTCGGTGGACAGGATCCCCTCGTTGACGGCCACCATGCCATATTCCAGCCCCTCCATGACATGCCAGATGCGCCGGTAGTCACGGGCATAGAAGTAGGCCGCCAGCCCGAATTCGGTGGCGTTGGCCATGGCGATGGCCTCCGCGTCGGTATCGAACCGGAACACCGGCGCCAGCGGGCCGAAGGTCTCGTCCGTGGCCACGCGCATGTCGGGTGTGACATCGGCGAGCACCGTGGGTTGGAAGAAGGTGCCGCCCAGGGCGTGGGGTTCACCACCGCATACCAGTCGCGCGCCCTTGCCCAGGGCATCGTGGATGTGTGCTTGCACCTTGTCCACCGCGGCCGCATTGATCAGTGGCCCTTGGACCACGTCATTTTCCAGGCCGTTGCCGACCTTGAGTTCGACGACGCGGGCGGCCAATTTCTCCACGAAAGCGTCGTAGACACTGGCCTGGACCAGAAAGCGGTTGGTGCACACGCAGGTCTGGCCGGAGTTGCGGAACTTGGAAGCGATGGCGCCTTCCACGGCAGCGTCGAGGTCGGCATCATCGAAGACGATGAAGGGCGCATTGCCCCCCAGTTCCATGGCGGCCTTCTTGACGGTGCCGGCACACTGGGCGAGCAGCTTCTTGCCCACCGGGGTAGAACCGGTGAAGGACACCTTGCGCACGCGGGGGTCGGTGGTCAGTACCTCACCGATCGCGGCGGGCTGGGCGGCTGTGACGACATTCAACACACCGGCCGGCAGGCCAACGTCGTCGGCCAGCTTGGCCAGTGCCAGGGCGGTGAGCGGCGTGGCTTCGGCGGGCTTGATCACCACCGGGCAGCCGGCCGCCAGCGCCGGGGCGCACTTGCGAGTGATCATGGCCAGCGGGAAGTTCCAGGGGGTGATGGCGGCGACCACGCCGATCGGTTCGCGAAACACCAGGATACGCTTGTCCACCCCATGGCTGGGCAGGGTCTCGCCGGCCATGCACTTGGCCTGTTCGGCATAGAATTCCACGAAGGCCGCCCCATAGGCGACCTCGCCACGCGACTCGGCGAGCGGCTTGCCCTGCTCCAGGGTCATCAGGTGGGCCAGCTCTTCCTGATGAGCCATGATGGCGTCGAACCAGGCGCGCAGCAGACGCGAACGCTCCTTGACCGGACGCTTGCGCCAGGCCGGCCAGGCGGCCTCGGCGGCGGCGATGGCCTCGCGGGCGTCGTCGGCTCCCAGGTCGGGTACTTCGGCGAGCACCTCGCCGCTGGCAGGATTGGTAACGGCGAATTGCCGGGCGCCAGAGCGCCATTGGCCGTCGATATAGGCTTTGGGAATCAACAGGTCGGGAAGTGTCGACATGGCGCTCTCCTGATATCAAGGTGCAAGCAACATAGGCTCGTGGCTATCATGTTTAACGCAGTGTGCAATATTTAAAACGCTTCGCCAAGCCCTTTGTCAGCTCGCTTGTCATGCCGGAGTAAGACAACGATGCTGGTCGTGATGACGCACAGAGCATCGGCGTGGCCGTTGGTTTCCGCTACACTAAGGCGCCGATTCTAGAGTCACGAGGTGAGCTTTGGTCGATCCCCTGAATGCCTGGTGGGCCCAGCAACTGGTCTTGTGCGATTGGGCCTTCGAGCCTGATCCGACTGCCGTAGAAGCAGAGCTGGCGGCTGCGCGCCTGCTCGAGCTGGGTGTTATCGACCGGGGTGAGTTGGGCTGGCGGCTGGTGGAAGCCTTGCCGTCGGGGCCGGGCGAGCCGCTGCGTCAACTGTCGGCGCTGGAGTTCCTGGCCCTTGCCGCGGCAGCCGGTTGGATGCCACTGGCGCAGGCGCAGGCCTGGGTGCGGCGTTTGGCCATGGACATCACGGCGCACTACGGCCAGCTCGATGATTGGCTGAAGGCGCTGTTGCAGGCGCGTGGCCAGGAAGGCTGGGTGCGTGGCGACGATGGTTTCTACGAGGCCTGCGAGGCCTTGGCCGTGCTGGAACACGATGGCGAGGGAATTACCTGGGAGGTACTGACCGATCACTTGACCCAGCGGCGCGAGCCCGCGACGTTATGGCCCGAAGGCGAAGGGCGCGATTTGTGGCGCCTGAGAGCGGCCTTCGCGCCGGTACTGACAGCGTCCATGGACGAATCTCGGGACTGGCCGGGGGTGGATGATTGGCTGGAAGAGGTCTGGCAGGTGCACGATCGCGAGGAGTTGATCCGTGTGATGCTGTGGTTGGCCGGACAAGGTGATCGCTATGGCTGGGACCTGGATGCTGCACGCCTGCTCGACCAGGACGGTGAGGCACGTCAGGAGTGGCTGGCCTCGCTGGGCAGCGCTGAGCCCTATGGCCGCGTAATGCTGGCCTTTCTGAACCGGGGCGAACCGCTGGAATGGGGGGGCTGGGACTGGCTGCGACTGATCGACCTGGCCTATGCCGGCCGTTGCCGGGATTGGCTGTCCGACGACGAAGCGGTGGCCTTCGCCGCTCATGCCGCGGACCTGATCGCACGCCGTTACAGCGACTGGGTAGCGCTGGTGCATGCCTACCAGCGTGGGCGCAGCCTGTTCGAAGGCCGCGATGGCATGGCCCGTGTCAGCCGCGACTGGGCGCTATTGCTGCACTCGCCGGCCAGCCCGTGGCACAAGCCCTTGCCGGCGGTGATCCACGAGGGCGATCGGCTGGCCGCTCAGAGCGCCATCCGTGCCTGGCGTGGTGATGCGCGTCAGTGGCTGTTGTCGTTGGCCGCGATACGTGAACCGGATCTGCTCTATCGTCAGGGCCCCCCCTCCGCCATCGCTGCGACGCGGCGCGAGGATGCCCAACGTTACCTGCGCGAAACCTTGGGCCTGTACCCCGACGACGGGATTGCCGGGCTGTCACGATACTGGTTACCCGCCCAGGCACATCACCTTAATCAACTCGCGGCGGATGCCAGTCACGAGGCATTGCCGTCGCTTACCACGCCCTTCGGACAGCCCGCCGACGAGGCGGTGGCACAGCGGGATAACCTCAAGCGCTGTAGCCGCCATGCGGCGACCATCCACATGGCCGAGAAGTATGCCTTCTATCTGCAGATGGCCATGGACAGTGGCGACTTCGATGCCGAGGGTTTGACGCGCCTGGCCGAATCGCTGCGCGGCGTGCTGTGTCGCTTCTATTCCGGTCCGCGCCGGCTGCTCGATGCCTGGGCGAGCTGGGAACAGGCCCTGCCGGAGGACGGACAAACGCCGCTGATATATGAGATCCGCTGGCATCGCGACGATCCCGGTAGCCCCTTCCACTGGTTGGATTGGCGTCCCGGCGCCTGGCAGGAGCCAGGGCCACGCTTGACGCTGACGCGTTTTACGGCGTTATCGCTGGTCGGGCCCTTGAATGCCGGTGCCTGGAGCGAACCGCTGCGCGAAAGTGAGCGTGAGGGCGACGCGATCCTTGAATGGATCGATGGACACTACGGTCTGCACCGCGCGGAAGAACTACGTGAATTCCTGACGTTTCTGCTCGAGGCTGGCGATCGTCAGGAATACCAGATCAACTATGCCCCCTATACCCTCAACACGGCGCGTCTGGAGGCGGAGATCGCCATCCTCGAATCCGGCGAGTGTGACGAGGAAGAGCGCAATCACCTGCTGCGCCTCGAGCGAGTCCGCGATAATGACGCCGGCTGCAACGAGGTCGACATGACCGCCTGGGATGTGGCCCAGACCGTCGACCTGGCGATCGCCGGTCGTCAGTTGGGGTGGCTGAACGAGGCGCGGTTCGCGGCCATTCTGGATGAGGCCCTGGCATTGGCCGAAGCGCATTATTCGGGTTGGCAGGAGTATGCCCGGGGCCTGTATGCCGGTTTTGCCTTCTTCATGGGAGAAACCGAGGAGCGCGAGTCCTATCTGAGGAGTTTTCGTGAGGCGCTGGTGGCCTGGATCACCGGCGCGCCACCCCTGGCCGGGGCCTGGGCGAGCCTCGACTTTCCCGGCGCTCGACCGCGGCACTGGGCACCGTTGCATATCGATACCTTGCCCGGCGATGCCCGAACGCTTCATTAGTGATCGCCAGATCTCGCCAAACACGATCAAGATGGATTATATTCTACGCCGGAATGACAAGGCTCTGCCTGTCGAGAGCCGATGATGAATCGTCGACAGGCCGTTATGGCAGTGGTACGGGGAAGGCAAGACGTGGGTCGCCCATGCCTTCACGCATCACTGCCACAGCGACAACCCCTTTATCCGCAGCGAGTTCGGCTGGCTGCGCGGAATGGGGGCGGTTCAAGGATTGCGAACGAGGTCGCCATGAAGATGGTCGCCATGACACTGGTAGCCAGCGGACTGCGTGTTGCAGGAGTGTGCGTGGTACTGGCTGTTGTCGCCGGCTGTGCTGGCCCCTCTCGGAACGACGATCAAGACTCCGCCGAATACTTCAGTAGGGCTATGCCTGGTCTCGATGGCCAGTTGTCGATGTCGCCGGTGGATAATCCCCTACACGAGATGAGCAGCTTCCAGCGCCCGTCATCGACGCTGGTTCGTCAGGCGCTACTGGCCGAGCACGAGCGTTGGGTCGGCACCCCGTATCGCCTGGGAGGCGAGGGCGCCTCGGGCATCGATTGTTCCGCACTGGTACAGAATATCTTCAATGAACGCTTTCGCATCGACCTGCCGCGTTCCACCGAAGGACAGGTGTTGCAGGGCAGTCGCATCGACCGTAGCGAGCTGAAGGCCGGCGACCTGGTGTTCTTTCGTCCGCCGGGACCCTACCGGCATGTCGGCGTCTATGTCGGCAATGGCTATTTCCTGCACGCCTCCACCTCACAGGGCGTGATTCTCTCCGAGCTGGATAACGTCTATTGGCAGCGCTACTACTGGCAGGCGCGCCGTCCCATGGATCAGACCCAACTGGCACAGCGGGTCGCCTGGCTGTCGGGAAGCTGAAGCGCCCCGCTATAGCGTTTCACGATGCGCCAGCACGAACAGGTCCTGACCGCTCACAACGTCACTTCTTAGGTTAGGCGCTATCCAGGCAAGCTGTTATCCGCTTTTCTTCAGGCCACCGGCTTCGTCGCCCCACACCTCCTCAAGGCGCTCCTTGCGACCGCAGGCCGACTTGTAGAAGCGGTAGCGCAACGGGTTCTCCTGGTAGTAGTTCTGGTGATAGTCCTCGGCGGGGTAGAAGGCGTCGAAGGCCTCGATCTGGGTGGCAATGTCGCGCTCGAAACGCTCGGCAAGCTCATCGCGGGTGGCTTTGGCCTGGGCACGCTCTTCCTCGTTGCGATAGAAGATGGCACTGCGATAGGATTCACCCGCGTCGCAGAACTGACGATCTTCGGCGAAGGGGTCGATATTGCGCCAGAAGACATACAGCAGTTCGGTGTAGTCGACCTGCTTCGGGTCGTATTCGATTTTCACCACTTCGGCATGGCCGGTACCACCCGCACTGACCTGATCATAGGTGGGGTTGTCGACGTCGCCACCGGTGTAGCCCGAGGTGGTGGAGATCACGCCTTCCACCGGGTCGAAAGCCTCTTCCATGCACCAGAAACAACCACCGGCGAAGTACGCTTCCTGCGTCTCTGTGTCACTCGTCGGGTCCGCAGCATGACTCACCGCGGCGGTGAGCAGCAACGCGATGCACAGCGGCATCAGCCGGGCGAATCGTGAGCCGGACTGGGACATGTCGATTACCTTGTTCGCTTTGTAGGGGAATGTCGTGAAAACATGAAACATTGTAATGTTTGGATGATAGCACGGGGCATAGGTTCCACGGCCAATGCCGTGTAAGGATCGCCGTCGCGATGTGACTCAAGGAACGGATTCATGCCGGTCAAGGGAGTATCTGTGTTGAAACGCCAACGTCTCGTCATCATTGCCATCATCGCCGTGGTGGTCGCGGTATTCTTCGCCAGCGGAGCCAACGAGGCCCTGACGCTGGACAATCTCAAGGCCGAGCAGACACGCTTCCAGGCCTGGCTCGCCGAGGATCCGCTCACCGTGGGCGGTGGGTTCTTCGTGATCTATGTGGTGATGGCGGCCCTGTCGCTACCGGGGGCGACGCTGTTGACGGTGCTGGGCGGCGCATTGTTCGGACTCGGCTGGGGGCTTTTGATCATTTCCTTCGCCAGTACCCTGGGCGCCACCCTGGCCTTTCTCATTGCCCGGACCCTGGCGCGAGGTCCCGTCGAGCGGCGCTTCGCTCGACAGCTCGAGAGCGTCAACCGTGGCATCGCCCGGGAGGGCGCCTTTTATCTGTTCACGCTGCGCCTGATTCCGCTGTTTCCATTTTTCGTCATCAACCTGGTGTTGGGGCTGACCCGCATGCGTACCTGGACCTTCTACTGGGTCAGCCAGGTGGGCATGCTGCCGGGGACGGCGGTGTACGTGAATGCCGGCCGCGAGCTGGGTCAGCTCGAGTCGCTGGGCGGTATCCTGTCGCCGGGGCTGATCGTCTCCTTCACGTTGATCGGCATCTTTCCGCTGCTGGCCCGGCGCCTGGTGGAGTTCGCCAAACGGCGGCGCCTGGCCCGGGAATATGGCAAACCGGGCGGTTTCGATTATGACATCGTGGTGATCGGTGGCGGTTCGGCGGGGCTGGTGGCGAGTTATATCGGGGCAGCGGTCAAGGCCAGGGTGGCGCTGGTCGAACGCGACAGGATGGGCGGTGATTGCCTGAATACCGGCTGTGTACCGTCCAAGGCATTGATTCGCGCGTCGCGGGTCGCCCAGGAAGTTCGCGATGCCGGGCGTTTCGGCATCGAGGTCGGCAAGCCGCGCATCGATTTCGCTGGCGTGATGGCCCATGTGCACCAGGCGGTGCGCGATGTCGAGCCGCATGACAGTCCCGAGCGTTACCGTGGGCTGGGTGTGGAAGTGGTGCATGGCGAGGCCCGGCTCCTGACCCCTTGGGAAGTGCGAGTCGGCGAACGGGTGCTGACCACCCGGCATGTGATCATCGCGACCGGGGCGCGCCCCCGGATCCCCGCGTTGCCGGGACTCGACGACAGCGAGGTACTGACCTCGGACAACCTGTGGCAGCTCGAGTCACTGCCCGAGCGCCTGGTGGTGCTGGGCGGCGGTCCCATCGGCTGTGAATTGGGACAGAGCTTTGCCAGGCTGGGCAGCCGCGTGACAGTGGTGGAAATGGCCCCGCAATTGCTGCCGCGGGAGGATCACGATATCGCGGCACAGCTTGCCCTGCGATTGGAGAACGAAGGCGTGCAACTGCGGCTGGGCACCCAGGCGCTACGCATCGAACCGGGTCCGAGCCATGGCGACCGCGGCAAGGTGCTGGTAATCGAGCGCGCCGGTGAGCAGGGTGTGGACACCGAACGGCTGGTCTTCGATCGGTTGCTGGTCGCTGTCGGCCGCGAGGCCAACGTTGGTGGTTTCGGCCTCGAGGCGTTGGGGGTATTGCCGCGCGATGACGGGACGCTGGAGGTCGACGAGACACTGCGCAGCCTGCACCCCAATATCTGGGCCTGTGGCGATGTCGCCGGTCCCTTCCAGTTGACCCATGCCAGTGCCCATCAGGCCTGGCATGCCACGGTCAATGCCCTGTTCGGCGAGGTCAAGCGCTTCGCCGTCAATTATCGCAACTTGCCGGCGGTGACCTTTACCGATCCCGAAGTCGCGCGAGTCGGCCTCAACGAACGCGAGGCCAGGCAACAGGGGGTGGAATACGAGCTGACGCGCTACGATTTGAGTGAACTCGATCGCGCCATCGCCGATGGCCGGATCCAGGGCTTCATCAAGGTACTCACGGTGCCTGGCAAGGATCGTATTCTCGGGGTCAGCATCGTCGGCCACGGTGCCGGAGAGTTGCTCGGCGAGTTCACCTTGGCCATGACCCATGGTCTCGGCCTGAACAAGCTGCTGGGCACCATTCATTCCTATCCGACCTTCTCCGAGGCAGCCAAGGCGAGTGCCGGTGTGTGGAAGAACGCCCACAAGCCCGAGCGATTGCTGGGCTGGCTCGAGCGCTATTTCACCTGGCGGCGCCGTGGCGGGCCCATCGACGAGTTGCGCCATAGCTTGCGCGAGCGAGATGACAAGGCGTGATTGCTGCCTGGCGGTGCAGCCCTGGCGTTGGGTGAGAGGAGGCAGTCGTCGTGAGCGTATCGCCACGCCGCATCATGACGTCGGCGATCCAGCATGGAGCGTGAGATTGCCATCGCGGGCGGGAAGCGAACACCAATAGCAACACAGGGCAGCCAGCGCTGCCCTGAGCGGGGTGACCCGGCGAAGCAGGGTTTCCTTCAGTGTTCGACGCCACCTTCGCCGTGCACGTGACCGTGTTCCAGCTCTTCCTGGCTGGCTTCACGCACGTTGGCGATCTCGACATCGAAGTTCAGGGTCTGACCGGCCAGCGGATGGTTGCCATCCACGGTCACGGTGTCGCCTTCGACCTTGGTCACGGTGACCATCAGCGGGCCGCCTTGAGTCTGCGCCTGGAACTGCATGCCCGGCTGGACTTCCTCGACGCCCTGGAAGGCATCGCGGGGAACTTCCTGGACCAACGACGGCTGAGTCTCGCCATAGCCTTCGGCGGGTGCCACGGTGACTTGCAGTTTGTCGCCGCTTTCACGGCCTTCCAGTTCCTTCTCCAGGCCCGGGATGATGTTGCCGGCACCATGGAGGTAAGTTAGCGGTTCGCGACCTTCCGAGCTGTCCAGCACCTCACCTGCATTGTTGGTCAGGGTATAGTGGAACGCGACAACGGAGTTCTGCGCAATTTGCATTGATGAACCTTTCGGTGAGTGCATGTCATCACTATGGTAACGCGCCGTCCCGGGGACTGTCAGGGGCATCAAGCAATTTTTCAACTTTGCCCTGCCAATCATGATGTTGATTCAAGCGTCGTGGGGCGGTTGCGTGGCTCTCGGGGCGGGGATACCCTAACGCAAAGATCACCGTGCCAGGCGTTCGTTGCCTGTAGCGATTTCCCTATCTTTCGGAGTAAGCCCATGACCGTGACCCTAATCTGGCTGATCGCCTTCGCCGTGATCCTGACTCTCACCTACAAGGGATGGGACGGACCGTTGGGCACCTTCTTCGATCGCAAGATGCCGGCGCTGCTGAGGAGTACCGGCGACGACCGTTGGGTGTGGTGCCCGGCCATCGCGGTGGTTGGCGCGACCTTTATCGTGCGTCCGGTCGACATGCTGTTGACCCTGCTGGTACTGGCGCTGTTGATCTGGCTGTGCGTCAAGCTGATCGGCTGGGTCATGAAAAAAGTCAAGATGCACTGAGCTACGAGCTACGAGCTACGACAAGGCCCGCGAGTTTCCTCGCGGGCCTTGTCATTGAAAGGGCTGTCGCCCTCGGGATCAGTAGGGGGCAACGCTCATGCTGGCGCCACTGCCGATCAAGCGTACCCGTTGTCCGACCTGGAAGTTGCGATCGGCCTTTTGGACCACGATCACGCTGTCGCCACTGTCGCGGCGAATTTCCATTTCCCAGGCGGTCGTCCGGTTGGCGGCATCCTCGATCTTGCTGCCAGCCACGGTGCCGCCGATGGCCCCGGCGGCAGTGGCTAGTCTGCGACCCGAGCCGCCACCGATCTGGTTGCCCAGCAGGCCGCCTATCACCGCACCGCCCAGACCGCCGACCACGTTGCCCTGCGGGCTGTCGGCCTGGATCTGCACCTGGCGCAGGGCGGTGATGGTGCCGTAGGTGACGGTCTGGCCGGTCTGGGCCTGGCTGCCGCGGTAGACATCGCCAGAATAGGTGCTGGTGTTGGCACAGCCCGCCAAGGTCAGCAGGCCGATGGCCAGGATAGGAAGAAGACGCTTCATGGAAACCTCCTGCGACTTGGCGCGCTGCCAAGCAATGCTGGTGTTAGAGAACGGTGTTTTATAACAGTTTAACGGTTCTTGGTCACTTGGACTAGTGGCAGGCCCCAGTGTAGCGCGAGGAAATCGCAAACAATAAGGAAAGGGTAAAACGCAACGGGGAGGCCTGAGAGGCCTCCCCGAGGGTCCTGTCAACTACCCTGTCGTCGGGTGCTCATGTCCCCTTAACCGAACTGGTTCATGGTGTTGTCCTTGCCGCCGGCCTTCAGCGCGCCTTCGCCGGAGAAGTACTCCTTGTGATCGTCGCCGATGTTGGACCCGGCCATGTCCTGATGCTTGACGCAGGCCAGGCCCTTGCGGATTTCCTGGCGCTGGACGCCGGCCACATAGGCCAGCATGCCTTCTTCGCCGAAGTAGCCCTTGGCCAGGTCGTCGGTGGACAGGGCCGCGGTATGGTAAGTAGGCAGCGTGATCAGGTGGTGGAAGATGCCCGCGTCGCGGGAGGCATCGCGCTGGAAGTTGCGGGTCCATTCGTCGGCGACAGCGGCCAGTTCGGTATCGTCGTACTCGGCGCTCATCAGCTTGGCGCGGTCGTAGGCAGAGACGTCCTTGCCTTCCTGCTCCCAGGCATCGAAGACCTGCTGACGGAAATTCAGGGTCCAGTTGAACGACGGGCTGTTGTTATAAACCAGCTTGGCGTCCGGTACCTGCTGGCGAATGGCATCGACCATCTCGGCGATCTGCCCCACGTGTGGCTTTTCGGTTTCGATCCACAGCAGGTCGGCACCGTTTTTCAGGCTGGTCACGCAGTCCAGTACCACGCGGTCGACACCGGTATTGGCCTTGAACTTGTACAGGCCGTTGGGCAGGCGAACGGGCTTTCTCAGCTCGCCGTCCAGCTTGATCACCATATCGCCTTCCTGAACGTCCGTGGCCGATGCGACCGGCGTGGTTTCGAGGAAGGAGTTGTACTGATAGGCCAGGTCGCCCGGCTCCTTGGACACCGGTACCTTCTGGGTCAGGCCGGCACCCAGGGAGTCGGTACGCGCGACGATCACGCCATCGTCCACCCCTAGCTCGAGGAAGGCGTAACGCACGGCATTGAGCTTGGCCAGGAAGTCTTCGTGCGGAATGGTGACCTTGCCGGCCTGGTGGCCGCACTGCTTGGCATCGGATACCTGATTCTCGATCTGGATACAGCAGGCCCCGGCTTCGATCATCTTCTTGGCCAGCAGGTAGGTCGCTTCCTCGTTACCGAAGCCGGCGTCGATATCGGCGATGATCGGTACCACATGGGTCTCGAAATTGTCGATCCTGGCTTGAACGGTCCTGACGGCGATCTCGTCGCCCTTGGCGCGGGCGTCGTCCAACTCATGGAACAGGTGGCCCAGTTCCCGGGCATCGGCCTGGCGCAGGAAGGTGTACAGCTCTTCGATCAGTGCCGGCACCGAGGTCTTCTCGTGCATGGACTGATCGGGCAACGGGCCGAATTCGCTGCGCAGTGCCGCTACCATCCAGCCGGACAGGTACAGGTAGCGCTTCTTGGTGCTGCCATGATGACGCTTGACCGCCAGCATCTTCTGCTGGCCGATGAAGCCGTGCCAGCAGCCTAGCGACTGAGTGTACTGGGACGCATCGGCATCGTACTCGGCCATGTCTCGACGCATGATGCCAGCGGTGTACCTGGCGATATCCAGCCCTGTCTTGAAGCGGTTCTGGGCCTTCATGCGCGCAACGTATTCCGGGCTGATGTTATCCCACTTGCCACCCTGGGCCTTGCGTAACTGGGCCATCGCGTTGAGATCGTCTTGGTAAGCTGACATAGGGCCATCCTTACATTGGGGGAACGAGTACTGCCTTGGTCGAACGGAGACAAAATTACTGGATGCTCGATTACCGCTTCAGAAGGCATGTAAAACAAGTGTTTTAATCTTGTCTTGTTAAGCACTATCGCCCACAACGAGGGCAGTCAACAATTATTACTTTGGGGAAGAGAGGGTTGTAGCTTGACTACAAACGGGCTGGTTTCGGCACTCTGTCTGTAGTCAATTTTCGCTGGGAAGGGGAAGATGCCAGTGAATCAATCACCTAGCGAGAGTCGCATATTGCAGTGCGGTATGCCGGCATCGAGAAATTCATCACCAAACGCTTCGAAGCCCAGGCGTTCATAGAACGCCAGGGCATGCGTCTGGGCAGCAAGTTCGACATGGGGGTGGCCACGCTCGCGAGCCGCCTGGATGGCAGCGCGCATCAAGGCGACGCCGACACCTTGGCCGCGCGCCTCGGCGAGTACGGCGACGCGGCCGATATGGCCATCGGGCAACAGCCGTGCCGTGCCGATGGCACAGCCATCCTGCCGGGCCAGGAAATGCAGGCAGTCGTCGTCGCGCCCGTCCCACTCTTCTTCCAGGGGCACGGCCTGCTCATCGATGAAGACGATACGTCGTATCTCACCGGCGGCCTCGCCCAACCGCTGCCAGTCGCCCGACTCGATGATGATGGCGGTGTCGTTCATGCTTCCTGTTCCTCCTCGTCATCCGGCAACGGCCACGACAGGCTGCCGCGGTCGAGTAGGTCGGCCAGCAGGGCAGCGCCGCCGGGGTGGGCCAGGGCGCCTCGGTCGAGCGGCTCGTCGGAGGCCAGCAGGCGAGCCAATGGCAGCACGCAGTCGAGGCCGTCGCCATCGACGAAAAGGGTCGCTCGTGCGTCGTCCTGCCGACGATAGGCGAAGCGCGAGCCGAGGGTGCGCTCGAGCTGGCCACCGGCGTGTAGCTCGGCGACAAGTTCATCGACTTCGGTCGGGGTCTCGTTGGGCACGAGTTGGTCGACGTACTTGGGTTGGGTCATCACACGACCGAACCACTGGGCGAGCTGAGTCGGATCGTCGAGGCTATCGAGGATCAAGGCGCGCATGCGAGCCAGTGCCGCATCGTCGAGTTCGCCGGGATCGTCGGGCACCGCCATGCCAGCGTCCGCGTAGCGCCGCGAGGCGGGCAACGTCTCGCCGATATAGTCGGCGAATGAGGTGATGGCCTCGTCGGCGGAGGGGGCGCGGAAGCCTACCGATACCGTCATGCAGTCGTCGGTCTGGCTGACGCCGTGGTGCGCGTAGCCGGGCGGCAGGTAGAGCATGTCGCCGGGCTCGAGTATCCAATCCTGGCCAGCCTCGACCTCGAAGTGCTGCAGAATGCGCAGGTCGAGGCCGGTCACGATAGGGGCGTCGTCGGCGACCGGTCCGCCCAGTTGCCAGCGACGTCGGCCGCTGCTCTGCAGCAGGAACACATCGTAGTGGTCGACATGCGGACCGACGCTGCCACCGGGGGGCGCATAGCTGATCATGATGTCGTCGAGTCGCCAGCGCGGCAGGAAGACGAAGTGCTCGAGCAGCGCGGCGACGTCGGGCACATAGTGGTCCACCGCCTGTACCAGCAGCGTCCAATCACGCTCGGGCAGACGCACGAAGGTGGCGTCGTCGAAGGGGCCGTGACTGACCTGCCAGGGACCCTCCTCGCCATGCTCTTCCACCAGGCGCGCCTCGATGCCGTCCTCACAGGCCAACCCCGCCAGTTCATCCGGATCGAGTGGGCTTTCGAAGTCCGAAAAAGCGCCACGAATCAATAGCGGCTTCTGCTGCCAGTAATCGCGCAGGAATTCGGTAGCGCTCAGACCGCCAAGCAGTTGCAGCGGGGTATGGGAAAGCATGATGTTCTCCACAGGGGATGCAAGCAGAGTGAGAAATAGGCTAGAGCGATAAGCTGTAAGCCTGAAGCCGTAAGAAAAAAACAAAATCTCCCATGCTTCAGGCTGTATAGCCAGAAACCCCACCTGAACTTCCGGTCGGTGGGGTTTCTTACAGCTTACGGCTTAAAGCTTTTTGGCCTGCTCCTCGGCATTGCCGATATAGGTTGCCGGGGTCAGCGCCTTGAGTTCGACCTTGACTTCTTCCGGCAGTTCGAGCGTCTCGATGAAGGCGGCGAAGCCGGCCTGGTCGATGCGCTTGCCGCGGGTCAGTTCCTTGAGCTTCTCGTAGGGCTGCTCGATACCGTAGCGGCGCATCACCGTCTGGATCGGTTCGGCCAACACTTCCCAACTGGCGTCGAGGTCGGCCGCCAGGCGCTCGGGGTTGGCTTCCAGCTTGGAGATGCCCTTGAGCGTGGCCTGGTAGGCGATCAGTCCATAGGCCAGGCCGACACCCAGGTTGCGCAGCACCGTGGAGTCGGTGAGGTCGCGCTGCCAGCGCGAGATGGGCAGCTTCTGGGCCAGGTGGCCGAGCAGCGCATTGGCCAGGCCCAGGTTGCCTTCGGAGTTCTCGAAGTCGATGGGGTTGACCTTGTGCGGCATGGTCGAGGAGCCGATCTCGCCCTCGACGGTCCTCTGCTTGAAGTAGCCCAGCGAGATGTAGCCCCACACATCGCGGTCGAAGTCGATCAGGATGGTATGGAAGCGACACACCGCGTCGAACAGTTCGGCGATGTAGTCGTGGGGCTCGATCTGGGTGGTATAGGGATTGAAGGTCAGCCCCAGCCGCTCGACGAAGGCGCGCGCGTTGGCCGCCCAGTCGATTTCGGGGTAGGTGGCGATATGGGCGTTGTAGTTGCCCACCGCACCATTGATCTTGCCCAGCAGTTCCACCGACTCGATCTGTTTCAGCTGACGGCGCAGCCGATAGGCGACGTTGGCCATTTCCTTGCCCAGGGTGGTGGGGCTGGCGGTCTGGCCATGGGTGCGCGACAGCATCGGCTGGGCAGCATGTTCGTGGGCGAGTGTCTCCACCGCCTCGGTCAACTCGCGCATCACGGGCAGCAGTACCTCGAGCCCGCCCTTGAGCATCAGGCCATGGGACAGGTTGTTGATGTCCTCGCTGGTGCAGGCGAAATGCACGAATTCGCTGATGGCGTGCAGCTCGGGTTGCGCGGCGATCTTTTCCTTGAGGAAGTATTCGACCGCCTTGACGTCATGGTTGGTGGTGCGCTCGATATCCTTGATGCGCGCGGCATCGGCCTCCGCGAAGTCGCGCACGAGGGAGTCCAGAAAGGCGGTCGCCTCGGCGGAAAGGGGCGGCACTTCGGTAATCTGCGGGTGGGCGGCCATGGCTTCGAGCCAGCGCACCTCGACGGTGACGCGGGCCCGGATCAGGCCGAATTCGCTGAAGTGCTCGCGAAGCGCACTGGCCTTGGCGCCATAGCGGCCATCGACGGGGGACAGGGCGGTCAGAGAGGAGAGCTGCATGGTCGAGGTTTCCGTGAATGATCGAATAGGAGGAGCGAAGGGGTGGTCAGCCTTGGTTGAGTCGCTCGATCGCCTTCTTGAGAGCGCCGCGCTGGAAGACCAGCTTCCAGCGTCGTCCCCCCTGCTGGTGCCACAACAGGGCGAAACGCACGCCGGCGAGCAGCGCGGCGCGCACTCGTTCGGGCATCATGCGTTGTTGCAGCAGCGAGGGCTCGCCCTGTACCACGATGCGGTACTTGAAGGTTGAAAGAGTGTCCTGATAGAGCTGGCCGAGGCTTGCCACCACATTCTCGTGCGTATCGCCGAAATGCTCGGCTTGCCCCTGGACATGGGTCAAGCGTGAGCCGAGCGTGGCCATCATGTCGTCGCTCTTGCGCAGCTTTTGCATCAGCATCAGCAACGAAAAGCCGTAACGCAATACCGCCGGGTTGGCTTGCTTGCGCCCGACCACCGCTTCGAGCAGATCGAGCCCTTGGCGCAGATAGTTGGGGTGTCCGCCGTAGATGGCCTCGAAGCTCTCCGGGTTGGTGTCGACGGTAGCGCGAATCAGCGTCGTCCAGGCGCGTTCGTCGACCTGGCCGTGGCGCGCGAGGTCGTCGACCACGCTGGCAGCCTGGAAGACGCCGGCCAGGGCCAGGGCCTGGCGTGTCACCGGGTCGTCCGGGGCACGATGGATCGGGGTGGTGGTCATGCAGTGGGCTCCGAACGTTTCCAGGTGGCGCGAATCACGCCGCCGCCAAGGCAGACCTCGCCAGCGTAGAGGACCAACGACTGGCCAGGGGTCACCGCGCGCTGGGGGACGTCGAAAACGACTTCCACGCCGCCATCCGCGGTGGTGCGCATGTGGCAGGGAACATCGGCCTGGCGGTAGCGGGTCTTGGCACTCAGGCGCGCCTCGCCGTGCGGTGCTTCGCCAGCTATCCAGTCCACCGGCTCGGTAGCCAAGGCATCGCTGTAGAGCAGCGGATGATGCTTGCCCTGTACGGCAACCAGCACATTGCGCTCGAGGTCCTTGGTCGCCACGTACCAGGGCTCTTCGGGATAATCGGCGAGGCCGCCGATCCCTAGTCCCTGGCGTTGCCCCAGGGTGTAGTACATCAGTCCCATGTGCTCGCCGATCACCTCGCCCTCGGGGGTCTCGATGACTCCCGGTTGGGCCGGCAGGTACTGCTGCAGAAAGTCGCGGAAGCGCCGCTCGCCGATGAAGCAGATACCGGTCGAGTCTTTCTTGCGTGCGGTGGCCAGGCCGTGGCGCTCGGCAAGGGCGCGCACCTCGGTCTTCTCCAGCTCGCCTACCGGGAACAGGGTGCGGGCGATGGCGGTCTCCGGTACGGCGTGCAGAAAGTAACTCTGGTCCTTGTTGGCATCCAGCCCCTTGAGCAGGCAGGCATGACCGTCGCGTTCACCGCGGCGCACGTAGTGGCCGGTGGCGATCTTCCCGGCGCCGAGCATCTCGGCATATTCCAGGAACACCCTGAACTTGATCTCGCGGTTGCACAGGATGTCCGGATTCGGCGTGCGCCCCGCCCGGTACTCGGCCAGGAAGTGCTCGAAGACGTTGTCCCAGTATTCAGCAGCAAAGTTGGCGGTATGCAGCTTGATGCCCAGGCGCTCGCATACGGCCTGGGCATCGGCCAGGTCGTCCTTGGCGGTGCAGTATTCGGTGCCGTCGTCCTCGTCCCAGTTCTTCATGAACAGGCCTTCGACCTGATAGCCCTGCTCGAGCAGCAGCAGGGCGGAGACAGAGGAATCGACACCGCCGGACATGCCGACGATGACCTTGCCCGTGGATGACATACGCATTCTCGGAGTGGGGTGGTGTCAAATGGGGCGTGATTATACCTTATCTTGGCTTCGAGCTTCGAGCCGAAACCAGCTGTCAGCCATAAGCTTTAAGCTGTAAGTAAACCCGTGTTCTGATCTTATCTCGCTTGCCTGAGCAATAATGCCGGCTTACGGCTTACGGCTTACGGCTTACGGCTTACGGCTTACGGCTCCGCGCGCAGCGCGTTGGTCAGCGTTCGTGAATCACGTCCATCGGGAACACTCGCCCCAGCCGGGCGTCGCGGACGCGTCGCAACACCAGCGGGCTGCGCAGGCGCCCGGCGTGATCCAGGTCTTCGATCTCGTCGAAGGTCAGCCAATGAATGGCGCGAATGTTCGGGTCCAGGGCGTTGCCGAGGTGCGCCAGGGCCATGCCGACGAAGGAGTGACTGTGAAAGGTCAGGCCGTCCGCGGCCCGATGAACGTATAGTCCCAGATAGTCGGTGATGCCGACGCGCCAGGCGCTTTCCTCGCGCACCTCGCGTTCGGCGGCCTCCAGAAGCGTCTCGTTCGGCTCCAGGTGGCCGGCCGGCTGGTTGAACAGGGTGAAGGGGCCGCCGCGGTCTTCCTCGACCAGTAGATAGCGGCCGGCGCGTTCGACCACAGTGGCCACGGTGACTCTTGGGGTCCAACGTTTCATCGGCGTCTCCGGCCTGTAGGGGATGAATGGCGGCTATGGGGAGTGCCGGTGGTGGCTGGGGCGTGCAGCGTCTCGCGGCGCCACTGCCCCGGTGCGAGGCCATCCAGGCGCCAGGGGCCGATGGCGACACGAACCAGACGCAAGGTCGGGTGGCCGACATGGGCGGTCATGCGCCGTACCTGGCGATTGCGACCCTCGCTGACGGTCAGCTCCAGCCAGGCAGTCGGGAGCCGCTCCCGGTGTCGCACCGGCGGTTGGCGATCGGCCACCTGCGGCGAGGCGAGGCGGCGTACCCTGGACGGGCGGGTCGGGCCATCGCCCAGGGTTACTCCCTGACGCAGGGCGTCGAGCGCTCGGTCGTCGGGCTCGCCCTCCACCTGGACCCAGTAGGTCTTGGGCTGCTTGTGGCGCGGATGGGCGATACGGTGGATCAGTTCGCCGTCGTCGCTGAGCAGCAGCAGGCCCTCGGAATCATAGTCGAGGCGTCCGGCGGGATAGATGCCCGGCACCTTTATATAGTCCGCCAGCGTCGCGCGCCTCTCGCGGTCGGTGAACTGCGAAAGCACCTGGAACGGCTTGTGAAATAGATAGAGGGCACTCATTGGACCAAGGTCTTGCTACCATGGATTGTCGACAAATATGAGGTCAAGCCTACTCTGATCGGTAGGGTGAATGCTATACTCCGCGCTCCACTGAACACACCACAGGGGAGTTCTCAATGGGGTTCCAGAAAATTGTCGTCCCGCAAGGCGGCGAAAAGATTACCGTCAATGCCGATAACACCCTGAACGTGCCGAATGAGCCGATCATCCCGTTCATCGAGGGTGATGGCATCGGGGTCGACGTCACCCCGGCCATGAAGATTGCCATCGATGCCGCCGTGGCCAAGGCCTACAATGGCGAGCGCAAGATCCATTGGATGGAAGTCTATGCCGGCGAGAAGGCCACCCAGGTCTATGACGCCGACACTTGGCTGCCCGAAGAGACCCTGGAAGTCGTCAAGGATTACGTGGTGTCCATCAAGGGCCCGCTGACCACCCCGGTAGGGGGTGGCATTCGCTCCTTGAACGTGGCCCTGCGCCAGAAGCTCGACCTCTATGTCTGTCAGCGTCCGGTACGCTGGTTCGAAGGCGTGCCCAGCCCGGTCAAGGGACCGAGCGATGTGGATATGGTCATCTTCCGCGAGAACTCCGAAGACATCTACGCGGGGATCGAGTGGAAGGCTGGCTCTGCCGAAGCCGAGAAGGTGATCAAGTTCCTGCGCGAGGAAATGGGGGTCACCAACATCCGTTTCCCCGAGATGTGCGGTATCGGTGTCAAGCCAGTCTCCGAGGCAGGCACCAAGCGGCTGGTGCGCCAGGCCCTGCAGTACACCGTGGACAACGATCGCGAGTCGCTGACCCTGGTGCACAAGGGCAATATCATGAAGTTCACCGAAGGTGCCTTCAAGGATTGGGGCTACGAGGTGGCGCGTGACGAGTTCGGCGCCGAGCCGCTCGACGGCGGCCCCTGGATGCAATTCAAGAATCCCAATACCGGCAAGAACATCGTGGTCAAGGACGTCATCGCCGACGCCATGCTGCAGCAGATCCTGCTGCGTCCGGCCGAGTACGATGTGATCGCCACCCTCAACCTCAACGGTGACTACCTGTCCGACGCCCTGGCGGCGGAAGTCGGTGGTATCGGCATCGCTCCGGGGGCCAACCTCTCCGATGCCGTGGCCATGTTCGAGGCCACCCACGGCACCGCACCCAAGTATGCCGGCCAGGACAAGGTCAACCCGGGCTCGCTGATCCTCTCCGCCGAGATGATGCTGCGCCACATGGGGTGGGTGGAAGCCGCCGACCTGGTGCTCAAAGGCATGGAAAAGGCGATCGCCAAGGGCGAGGTCACCTATGACTTCCATCGCGTGATGGAAAAGGCCGTGCTGCTGAAGTGCTCCGAGTTTGGCCAGGCCGTCGCCGACAACATGTAATCGGCAAGTGACGGATCACGAGACCCTCGTCCGTTCGATGGACGGGGGTCTTTTGCGTTCCGGGGGCTTGCAGAGATGCGATGGTGGACGCATCTTTATCTATGAACCTCGGAAGACGGCAGGCGTCGAAGTAGGGTTGACGCTCCGGCCGCAGACCGACTTGTGAAGATGGATAGTGCCTCTTATGTTCAAGATAGATGAGCCTGACATGCCATGGGTGGCGGCAGGAATGACGCGTCCCCACGAGCCACAGGAGGAGGATGATGGCCAGTTGGCGGTGGACCCTGCCGATCCGGAACTGGCTGAGCCACCGCTATATAAGGTAGTGCTGCACAACGATGATTTCACGCCCATGGAGTTCGTGGTCGAAGTGTTGCAGACCTTCTTCCAGATGGATAGTGAGAAGGCCGTACAGGTAATGCTGGCGGTGCACACCCAAGGCAAGGCGACCTGTGGAATATTTACCCGCGACATTGCGGAAACCAAAAGCCATCAAGTCAATCAATATGCTAGGGAGTGTCAGCATCCACTGCTGTGCGATATCGACAAGGCCGACTGAGGCCTGGCATGGTGAATGTCAGGATAGGTGGCCGAAGCTAGAGCGGCACACCCGGTTGTTGGAAGACGAGCTTGCGAAACCCGCGATTGTGCCCGATGGTGAGAATGCCGGTTTTTGAAAGTGCCGACCGATGCCCTAGGCGGCTAGAAGGGGACTGCCATGCTGAGCAAAGAACTTGAACTGACCCTGAACACGGCCTTCACGGTGGCGCGTTCCAAGCGACATGAGTTCATGACCGTGGAGCATTTGCTGTTGGCTCTGCTGGACAATGCCTCTGCGGCGGATGTATTGCGTGCCTGTGGGGCCAACCTCGATAAGCTGCGTACGGATCTGCAGGATTTCATCAACTCCACCACGCCGCTGATCCCCGAGGACCAGAGTGACCGTGAGACCCAGCCGACCCTGGGGTTCCAGCGTGTGTTGCAGCGTGCGGTCTTTCATGTCCAGTCTTCCGGCAAGAGCGAAGTGACCGGTGCCAATGTGCTGGTGGCGATCTTTTCCGAGCAGGAAAGCCAGGCGGTCTATTTCCTCAAGCAGCAGAACGTGGCGCGTGTGGATGCCGTCAACTATATCGCCCACGGCATCTCCAAGGTGTCGGGACACGGGCAGAATCCGTCGTCACCCTCCCCGGATGCCGAGGATGCCGAGGATGGTGTCGGCGAAAGCAGTGCCCATCCGCTGACCGGCTATGCCACCAACCTCAACGAGCAGGCCCGGCTGGGCAAGATCGACCCCCTGATCGGTCGCGATCATGAACTCGAGCGGGTGGTGCAGATCCTCGCCCGGCGGCGCAAGAACAACCCGTTGCTGGTGGGAGAGGCCGGCGTCGGCAAGACTGCCATCGCCGAGGGGTTGGCCAAGCGCATCGTCGAGGAAGACGTGCCCGAGGTCATCAGTGATGCCGTGGTCTACTCGCTGGACATGGGGGCCCTGCTCGCCGGCACGAAATACCGCGGTGACTTCGAGAAACGCTTGAAGAGCCTGCTGGCCGAGCTCAAGAAACAGCCCAATGCCATCCTGTTCATCGACGAGATCCATACGGTGATCGGTGCCGGTGCGGCTTCCGGTGGCGTGATGGACGCTTCCAACCTGCTCAAGCCGATGCTGTCTTCCGGTGAGCTGCGTTGCATTGGCTCGACCACCTTCCATGAGTTTCGCGGCATCTTCGAGAAGGACCGGGCGCTGGCGCGGCGCTTCCAGAAGGTCGATGTCATGGCGCCTTCGGTGGAGGATACCATCCGTATTCTCAAGGGGTTGCGTGGCCGTTTCGAGGAGCATCACCGCCTGAAGTACACCGATGGAGCCCTGGAGAGCGCGGTGCGCCTGGCCGATCGCTATATCAACGATCGTCACTTGCCGGACAAGGCCATCGATGTCATCGATGAGGCCGGTGCTCACCAGCGGTTGCTGCCACCGGAAGTGCGCGTGGACAGCATCGATGTCGAGCAGGTCGAGGCCGTGGTGGCGTCGATCGCCCGAATTCCGCCGAAGAGCGTCTCCAGCTCCGATCGCAAGCTGCTGTCCAACCTGGAGCGCGATCTGAAGATGCTGGTATTCGGTCAGGACGAGGCGATTACCAGCCTGGCGGCTGCGATCAAGCTGTCGCGCGCCGGCCTCAAGTCACCGGACAAGCCGGTAGGCAGTTTCCTGTTCTCCGGCCCGACCGGGGTCGGCAAGACCGAGGTGGCCCGTCAGTTGGCGGCACTGATGGGTATCGAACTGGTGCGTTTCGACATGTCCGAGTACATGGAGCGTCACACCGTGTCGCGGCTGATCGGCGCGCCTCCGGGCTATGTCGGCTATGACCAGGGTGGCCTGCTCACCGAGGCGATCACCAAGCAACCGCACTGCGTGCTGCTGCTCGATGAGATCGAGAAGGCGCATCCGGAAGTCTTCAACCTGCTGCTGCAGGTGATGGACCACGGTCGCCTGACCGACAACAACGGCCGCGAGGCGGATTTCCGTCACGTGATCCTGATCATGACGTCCAATGCCGGGGCCGAGCAGATCGCGCGGCGCTCCATCGGCTTCCAGCCTCAGGACCACTCCACCGATGGCATGGAGGTGATCCGCCGGACCTTCACGCCGGAGTTCCGCAACCGCCTGGATGGGATCATCCAGTTCCATGGGCTGGCGCCTGCGGTGGTGCGCAACGTGGTCGACAAGTTCCTGGTCGAGCTGCAGGCACAGCTCGATGAGAAACGCGTCCAGCTCGATGTCGACGATGAGGCTCGCGCCTGGCTGGCCGAGAAAGGCTACGACCCGGAGATGGGCGCGCGTCCCATGGCTCGTCTGATTCAGGAAAAGCTCAAGAAGCCGCTGGCCGAGCTTATCCTGTTCGGCGAACTGGCCGAGCACGGTGGTGTGGTGCATGTCACCCTGGAAGGCGACGAGCTGCACTTGGCAACCGAGGCCGAAGTGGCCTGAGGCTTTCCTCGCTCGTGAAAGCCAATCCATGGCGCCCTGTCAGATGACGGGGCGTCGTGGTATCTGGCCCTGCGGTTGTAGTGTCGCCCTGGATACGACATCGCCCGGATGAAGGGGCGAGGCGACGAAGCGGTGATTGCGGGAAGCCTAGGAGCCTCGGAAGAGTGGGAAATCTTCCGCAGTCTCAGTGTCGAGTCGGGCAGGCTCCTAGCGAGAGCGATAGACGATGCGGCCTTTGGAGAGGTCGTAGGGAGTCAGCTCGACCTTGACCTTGTCGCCGGTGAGGATACGGATGTAGTTCTTGCGCATCTTGCCCGAGATATGGGCTGTGACCACATGGCCGTTTTCCAGCTCGACGCGGAACATGGTGTTGGGAAGGGTGTCGACGACGACGCCTTCCATTTCGATATGGTCTTCACGTGCCATATAGGCGATTCCTCGTTACTCGATGGTGACTTGCTAAAATAGTGGTTTGCGATTTGCGGCGCTAGTGTCTTGCGATCCGTCGCGTCGAAAAAGACGTCAATCAAGATAGCGCGATATTGTGCCGCATGCCGGCCGTCAAGGCAAAAAACCTCGGTTCAAAGTGGAACCAGTCGACGCCAATGACGGCCATCGAGATATTCCAATGGCTGGAAGTCGCGTTTGTAGTTCATTTTGCGGCACTCTCGGATCCAGTAGCCGAGATAGACGTGGGGCAGGCCCCGCTCATAGGCCTGCGACACCAGCTTGAGTACCGCATAGGTGCCCAGTGAGCGTCGGTTGTAGTAAGGAGCAGGGTCGAAGAAGGTATAGATCGCCGACAGGCCGTGACCCAGCAGGTCGAAGGCGGCCACAGCCAGTAACTGGCCTTCGAGGCGGAGCTCGAGCAGGCGGGCGTAGGGGTGGTCGAGAGTCAGAAAGGTTCGATACTGCTCATGGCTGGGGGGAAACATGTCGCCGTCGGCATGTCGCGTGCGTATATAGCGTGCGTAGAGTTCGTAATGCTCGACGAAGAAACTCGCCGGGCGTTCATGTACCGTCAGGTCGGCATTGCGCCTCAGCAACCGCCGTTGGCTGCGGCTGGGCTGAAAGTCGGCGACCGGGATCCGTACCGAGATGCAGGCATTGCAGCCCTCACAATGTGGACGGTACAGGTGTCGGCCGCTGCGGCGAAAGCCGAGCAGCGACAAGGCGTCGTAGACGCCCTGGCCGGGAGACTCTTGCGGGTCGAGAAACAGCGTGGTGGCCTCACGACCTTCCAGGTAGCTGCAGGCATGGGGAACCGTCAGGAAGAACCGCAGATCCCGCACTGGCTGTTGCGGAGCTCTACTGCTCACTGTTGCCGTCTCCTTGGATGGTGGCGTGTATATCGCCTGGGCGGTCGTTGTGGGCACTAGCCGGCGCCTGGCCAAAGAGCCGGGTGCTCTGCTGTGCATACCTGTCAAGATAGTCGATGAAGTCGCCTCGGGCGATGTCTCGGGCGCCCATCCAGGCCAGATGCTCGGTACGCATCTGGCAGTCGATCAGACCACCACCACAAGCCAGCAGTCGGCGCGCCAGGTGTACCAGCGCGACCTTGGAGGCGTCGCGCTCACGCGAGAACATCGATTCGCCGAAGAACACCTTACCCAAGGCGACGCCATACAGCCCCCCCACGAGACGCTGATCCTGCCATACCTCCACCGAGTGAGCATGGCCCAGGTCATGCAGGGTCAGGTAGGCGGCCTGCATCTCGTGAGTGATCCAGGTGCCTTCCTGAAAGGCCCGAGTGGTGGCGCAGGCATCGATGACAGCCGCAAAATCACGGTCGAAACTGACCCGGAAGCCAGCGTTGCGCAAGCGCTTGGCCAGGCTGCGGCGGACACGGACCTCCTCGGGGAACAGCACCATGCGAGGATCGGGGCTCCACCATAGAATCGGTTGGCCATCGCTGAACCAAGGGAAGATGCCGCGCCGGTAAGCAGCCAGCAGCCATTCGGGGGTCAAGGCGCCACCGGCGGCGAGCAGACCATCGGGGTCGTCCAGGGCCTGATCGACGTTCGGGAACTGCACGCGGTCTGAGGAAAGCCAGGGTAGCATTCGCGTCGCTGCCGTCGTAGAAATCAGGGTTAGTGTGACCGGCTTTGGCCAGGGCCTCAAGCGCGCGACCCGAGCCCCTGTGCCCCGAGCCAAAGCCCCGGTATGATGGCGCCAGAAACCGGGCGGATTTTGCGCGGTGATCCGCGTCAAGTCCGGTAAGGCTCTAGAGTTGGACCACGGAAGACGCCGTTCGTGGCGCAAGGGGGATGGCCACTTGAGTGTCAAGAAAAAGACCGGAAGTGGGGGGCGTCGGGTATCGGCGGCCCAGGCCAAGGAAAAGGCCAAGCGCTTTGGCTTGCGCCTGCAAGGGGCCACTCGCGAGGGGGTGGTGATCCTGTTGCTGGCGGCCTGTGTGTTCCTGCTGCTGGCGATGTTCAGTTACCAGTCAGCCGATCCGGGCTGGTCGCATAGCGGCCCGGAAACCCGGGTCGACAACTGGATGGGGCCGATCGGTGCCTGGCTGTCCGATGTGTTGTACTCATTGTTCGGCGCCAGTGCACTGTGGTGGCCCGGCATGCTGGGGTTTGCTGCCTGGCGACTGGTGCGTTCGCGTCAGGTGCGTTTTGAATGGGATGCCACGGCGCTGGCGGTCCGTTCGGGAGGCCTGATGCTGTTGCTGCTGGGGACCACCACCCTCGGCGCCCTGCATTTCTACAACCCGCAAAGCGGGTTGCCCTATGCGTCGGGCGGCATCCTCGGTGAAGGCCTGGTGGCCAGCCTGGTACCGTTGGTCGGCACTCATGGCACCACCTTGCTGGCACTGGTGGCGCTGCTGTGCGGCTTTCCGCTGTTCTCGGGACTCTCCTGGCTGACGGTAATGGATGAAGTCGGACATCGAGCGTATCGCTTGCTTGCTCGGACTTGGGGCCTGCTAGGCGGTGCGCGTGAGCAGTTGGTGGCCCGTCGGGAGGCGATGCCTGCGTCCCGTGAAGAAGCGCCGCAATCGGATAACGCGGTCGATGATGAGGACGGCGCCCCGTCCTGGTGGCGACGGCTGATGCCTTGGCATCGTCAGGCGAAGGTGTCGAGCGTCGATCTCGATGAGGCCAACGGGCTCGCCGCCATCGAGATGCGCCGTGAACCTCGGCTCGGGAGCGAAGGGGGGACCGATATCCCTTGGGACGTGCCGGCTCGCACCCCATCGGCCAAGGCGCGCCCCGAGGCCGCCTATAGCGTGCAGGGCGGCGTTGCCGGCCGTCGCACCGTGCCCAGCCGCAAGGCAAGTGAGCCCACGGCCCCGACACCGGAGCCCGCCTCGCGCCGTGTGCCGGAAACCGTCCCCGATCCTGTGCTTCCCGATGATGACGAGCCGGCTTGGGCGGGCATGTCGCTGCATGCCGAGCGTGACGACATGACACCGGGTATGACCGGGGCATCGACTGGGTCGGCATCCGAGCCAGCGTCCACCGCCGAGCCCGAGGAGGACTCCGAGCCGGCCCCGGTCGCCTGGGCATCGTCGGGCTCCTCGCCCCATTCTCCGGCCCGTAGCGACAAGAAGCGCGAACCGAGTCTGGTGAGCTGGGGCGATGCCGACTGGGATGAGGATCCCGAGGACGAGCCACGCCTGGGGTGGCCACAGACCGACGAGCCGGCCGTGCCATCGGCGGAAGACAGCGACGATACGGCCGGCTACGACGAGGAGGACGTGACGCCCTCGATCGCACCGCGCCAGGCCACGGCAGAGCAGGGGCGAGCGGCGGCCGATGAACCCGAAGGGCCGACCTTGTGGACCGTGGAGCACTTGCAGAACCAGCGGCCGCTGTTCGATGATCTGCCGGACCCCGACGGTGAGTTGCCATCGCTGCGCCTATTGACGCCGGCCGAGGCCCACCAGCCCAACTATACGCAGCAGCAGCTTGCCGACATGGCCGAACTGCTGGAGACCCGGCTACGCGAATACGGCGTCAAGGCGGAGGTGGTCGAGACCTGGCCGGGGCCAGTGATCACGCGCTTCGAGATCAAACCGGCCGCCGGCGTGAAGGTGTCCAAGATCAGCAACCTGGCCAAGGACCTGGCGCGCTCGTTGATGGTCAAGAGCGTGCGGGTAGTGGAAATCATTCCCGGCCGGCCCACGGTGGGAATCGAGATTCCCAATCCGCACCGGGCGATGATTCGTCTGCGCGAGGTGATCGATTCCGACCGCTATCAGCACGCCGATTCGGCCTTGACCCTGGCCCTGGGTCAGGACATCGGAGGCGCCCCGGTGGTGGCCAACCTGGGCAAGATGCCGCACCTGCTGGTGGCGGGGACCACCGGCTCGGGCAAGTCGGTGGGGGTCAACGCCATGTTGATCTCGATGCTGCTCAAGGCCACGCCCGACCAAGTACGCATGATCATGGTCGACCCCAAGATGCTCGAGCTGTCGGTCTACGATGGCATCCCGCATCTGCTGGCCCCGGTGGTGACCGACATGAAGGAAGCCGCCAATGCCCTGCGCTGGTGCGTGGCCGAGATGGAGCGCCGCTACAAGCTGATGGCGGCCATGGGGGTGCGCAATATCGCCGGCTTCAACGGCAAGCTCGACGAGGCCGAGCGTGCCGGTGCCCAGGTGGCGGATCCGCTCTGGGAGCCGCAGCCCTGGCAGATGCACGAACAGCCGCCGGTGCTGGAAAAACTGCCCTACATCGTGGTGGTGATCGACGAATTTGCCGACATGTTCATGATCGTCGGCAAGAAGGTCGAGGAGTTGATCGCGCGTCTGGCGCAAAAGGCGCGTGCCGCCGGCATCCACCTGATCCTGGCGACCCAGCGCCCCTCGGTGGATGTGGTCACCGGCCTGATCAAGGCCAACATTCCCACGCGCATGGCCTTCCAGGTGTCGTCGCGGGTCGATTCGCGCACCATCCTCGACCAGGGCGGTGCCGAGAACCTGCTGGGGCATGGCGACATGCTGTATCTACCCGCCGGCGCCGGCCTGCCGATGCGTGTGCACGGGGCCTTCGTCGACGATGACGAGGTACACCGGGTGGTCGAGGATTGGAAGCGTCGTGGCGAGCCGGAGTACATCGACGAGATTCTCTCCGGTGGTGTATCCGCCGAGGCGCTGACCGGCCTCGAGGCCGAAGGGGGCGGCGATGGTGACGATGCCGAGCAGGACGCCCTGTATGACGAAGCGGTGATGTTCGTCACCGAATCGCGTCGCGCCTCGATTTCTGCCGTACAGCGCCGCTTCAAGATCGGCTACAACCGTGCCGCCCGCCTGGTAGAGGCCATGGAGAGCGCGGGGGTGGTGTCGTCGATGGGCACCAACGGTAGCCGCGAGGTGCTGGCGCCACCGCCTGTCGGTGGGGACTGAAGCGCCGCTACCACGATCACGCAATATGCAGCAATCGAGGAAGCCGCGTCGGGGCTGCAACCCGGCGTGGCTGGCCGAGGTCAATGCCTCGGGAATCAATGCCGGTCACGACAGCCGATCTCGACCCCATCGTGGCCACTAGGGAGTGAACATGAAACTGAAGACATCGCTGATGGCCCTGACGCTGGCCGTGATCACACCGCTGGCTGCAGCCGCCAATGAAGGGGCCGAGCGTCTGTCACGCCTGCTCGAGCCGCTGAATACCTACGCGGCGACCTTCGAGCAACAGATTCTCGATAGCAGTGGGCAGCGCCTCCAGGAAGCGCACGGCCAGATGTGGCTGTCTCGCCCCGGCAAGTTCCGCTGGGAGGTGGAGGCACCCTATCAGCAGGTGGTGGTATCCGACGGCGACGATGTCTATCTGCATGATCCCGACCTCGAGCAGGTGACCATCCAGCCGCTGGACACCCGGGTCACCCATACCCCGGCCCTGCTGCTTTCGGGGCGTGCCTCCGAACTCACCGACAGTTACCGGGTTTCCCGTCAGCAACAGGGCTCGGCGGAGACCTTCACCTTGACGCCACGCGGGGCCGACACCCTGTTCGAGGAGCTCAAGATGACTTTCTACAGCGAGCGTCTGGGGTACTTGCAGATGACCGACAGCACTGGCCAGCGCACCGCCATCGAGTTCAACGACGTCGAATACAACCCCAGCATCGATGATTCGCGTTTCGTGTTCGATATTCCTGATGGCGCCGATGTGATCCGCGAGTCACGGTGACCCGGCTTCGCCGGGAGCTGTAAGCGATAAGCTTGAAGCCGTAAGAGAATCCCCCGTGGCTGGTCCGGCCACGGGGGTAGGCTGTCTACGGCTTACGGCTTACGGCTTACGGCTCGGCGCTACGCGCCGCCGCCCTCATCGGCCTGGTCATCCAGCTCGGCGCGCCAATCCATGATCTGCTTGAAACGCGCTTCCTGGCCGTATTCGCTGGGCACGTAGAGATCGACCCTAGGCACTCCGGCGGGCCAGCAGTCATGTGAGCTGCCGGCGGGGTAGCCATGGGGCTCATTATGAGCGTAACGGTATCCCTCGCCATGCCCGAGGCTCGCCATCAGCTTGGTCGGCGCATTCCTCAGGTAGGTGGGCACCTCGAGGTCGGGGTGCTCGGCGACCGCGGCCTTGGCCTGCTTCCAGGCACGGTCGATGGTGTTGCTCTTGGGGGCCACCGCCAGGTGAATCGCCGCATGAGCAATGGCGCGTTGTCCCTCGTAGTCGCCCAGGCGCAGGAAGGCGTCCCAGGCCGCCATCACCAGTGGCAAGGCGCGGGGATCGGCATTGCCGACGTCCTCCGAGGCGATGGCGGCCAGACGACGCACCACATCCAAGGGGTCGCCGCCGCCCTGCACGAACTGGGCGATATACACCAGCGCCGCATCCGGGCGCGACGAACGCACCGACTTGTGGATGGCCGAGAGCAGGTCGTAGTAATGATCGCCCTGCTTGTCGAAGGCACTGGCCCGATGGCCGATGATCTCTTCCAGGGCTTCCCGGGGCAACCGTTCCCCTTCACCCTCGGGGATCGTGAAGTCGCAGGCGGTCTCGAGCAGCCCCAGGGCGCGGCGAGCATCGCCACTGGAGGCGCGGGCGAGAGTGGTCAGCACGTCGTCTTCGACATGGATCTCGCGGCTCCCCAGGCCGCGTTCGCGGTCGCTGAGGGCCTGTTGCAGCACCTGCAGCAGCTCGTCCTCGCCGAGGGGCTTCAGCACGTAGACCCGGGCGCGGGACAGCAGCGCCGAATTGACTTCGAACGACGGGTTTTCGGTGGTCGCGCCGATCAACGTCAGCAATCCCGATTCCACATGTGGCAGCAGGGCATCCTGCTGACTCTTGTTGAGACGGTGGATTTCGTCGAGGAACAGCAGGGTGCTGCGCCCCTGGGACTGGGCCAGGCGAGCACGCTCGACCGCCGCGCGAATGTCCTTGACTCCAGCCATCACCGCCGAGAGCTGCTCTAACTCGGCCCCCGATTCATTGGCCAGAATCTCTGCCAGGGTGGTCTTGCCTACCCCCGGCGGCCCCCACAGGATCATCGAGCGTACCGTGGCCATTTCCACCATGCGCCGCAGCGGCTTGCCGGGGCCGACCAGGGCATCCTGTCCGACATAGTCGGCTAGCCGCCGCGGGCGCATGCGGAAGGCCAGAGGGGCGCTGTCCTGGGACTGTTGCTGGCTGAAGAGATCCATGAATCGACTCCGGTGACTCTTGAGGCTTGGGACTATGATTTCGAGGACTTTACTTGACTTGAGCTACTTTCTACGACTTTAGGCGATGGCACAATGTTGGCGGAGGCACTAGGGTTATACATCCAAGGCTCGCAGAACGGCGAACGTAGTATTTTGTTACCGCCGTTGAACCTGAGCTTCTCGGGCGAATCCAATACAAGCCATCGTTTGCCCTTCTTACGCCAGCAGAGGAGGCCCTGCCATGCCCATGCTGACTCAACTGCGCCTGGACCATGCCAACATGGCGCGCCTGTTGCATGTCCTGCAGCTCAAGCAGAAGACGCTCGCCGCCGGCGAACGTCCCGACTTCCAGCTCATTCGTGAGGTGGTCGACTACATCCTCGACTACATGGATGGTTTTACTGTCCCCCTGGAACGGATCTGCAGCGAGCAGTTGCTAGCCAGGGCTCCTCAAGCCAGGGAACTGAGCTGTCGTCTTGCCAGCGACTACCGTGCCTTGCATGAGCGTTTGATGCGTCTGTCCCAGGATCTCGACATGATCCTCATGGATGCCGTGGTGCCCATGGATCGCTTCGCCGAGGACCTGAAGGCCTATCTCGATGCCCATCGTGCGTACCTACGCGATGAGCGCGAGGAGCTCTTCCCGCTGATTCGCGAGCATTTCGACGATGACGATCTTCAGCGCCTGGCTGCGGCGCTACCCGAAGGGGCCGCCGCCAAGCTCGAGTATCTGCAGGAAGCCTACCCGGAGCTCTATGCCGAATTGCGTGGTGCACCCGAGCCTGTCGTGTCTTGAACCAACCTGGGCTTGCCAGGGAGCCTCATCGGCTGCCGACGCGGGGCAAGTCTCGCCAGCGCGTCGTATAGCAGGGTGAACGTCGTCGGCTCTGCATCTGCCAGGCGGCGCTGGCGGCTTGTACGCCGAGCGTCAGTGCCTCGTAGCCGAAGCGCTGTCGAATACTATCCCAGGTGGCCATGAGGCGTTCCTGGCGTAGAGGATCGCTACCATCGAACAGCGACGGTTGGTGATGACGCCGTGGTACCAGATCGCCAAGCATGACTCCCAGCTTGTGGTAGGCCATACCGGGATGCCACAGTCGGGCCAGCAACGCCTGAGCGAACCGGTTGAGGAGCAGGGTGTCGGCACTGGGAAAGGGCAGGTCGGCCCACGCACTGGTGCGGCTTTGGGGCATGCTCGGCGAGGAATTGGTGCGTAGGAAGACACCCAGCGTGCGGGCCTGGAGATCGCCGCGGCGCAGCTTCTCGCCGGCGCGCTGGCAACGATGGCGCAGCGCCGCGCGAATGTCCCCGGGATCGCCGAGCGGTTTGCCGAAAGAACGTGAACACAGCACGCTGCGTCGCGGCGTCTCGAGTTCCTGGGGTTGCAGGCAAGGCATGCCGGCGAGTTCACGGGCCGTGCGTGCCACCATCACGCCGAAGCGGCGCTGCAGCCAGTCGTGGGGCGCATCGCGCAGCGCCGAAGCCGTAACGATGCCCTGGCCGGCCAAGCGTGCCTGTAAGCGATCCCCGATTCCCCAGATGCCGTTCAATGGCAGCTCACGTAACAGGGCCTCCAGATCCAGTGCCCTGGCATCGTGCCAGACGCATACCTGGGGGCGTGCCGGCTGACGCTTGGCGCACCGGTTGGCCAGCTTGGCCAGGGTGCGGCTGGGAGCGATGCCCACCGATACCGGCAATCCCACCTTACAGGCCACCGCCGTGATCAGTTCCCGCCCCAGGGCCTCGAGGTCGCCTGGCACACCGCACAGGTCGAGAAAGCACTCGTCGATCGAGTAGGGATCGAGACCCGGGATACGGGACTCCAGCACATCCTGCACCCGCGCCGACAGGTCGCCATAGAGAGCGTAGTTGGAAGAGCACAGGGTGACCTGACGACGCAGGCTCGGAGTGATCTTGTGGGTGGCAATGCCCATTGGAATGTCGAGCGCCTTGAACTCCTCGGAGCGGGCGATCACACAGCCATCGTTATTGGACAGCACGCCCACCGGACGACCTTCCAGATGGGGTGCGAACAGTCGCTCACAGGCCACATAGAAGTTGTTGCAGTCGACCAGCGCGAACATCCTCAAGGCTCCCGGAGCGGGTGTTGCAGATCATGGATCACGTGGCTGACCACGCCCCAGAGTCGGCACTCGTCGTCGAGTGGCAGTCGATCCGCATCCGGCTCGGTCGGGCGCAGCCACAGGCGCTGGTGCGTACCCTCCAGGCGCTGCAGGCACAGCTCGCCCTCGATGACGGCGATCACCCAGTGCCCTGGCCGTGGCGTCAGTGAGCGGTCCACCACCAGCAGGTCGCCGTGCTGAAAACCGGCGCTGGCCTGAGTGTTTCCCTCCACGAGCATGAAAAAGGTCGAAGCCGGTCGTGGTACGAGGTGGCGGTGCAGGTCCAGCGGTGCGTCCAGGTAGTCGTCAGCGGGCGAAGGGAAGCCGCTGGCGCCACGCCGCAGGGGCAGTGGTGGTGACGGTGGGGCGGGTGACATCATGCGCATCGCGATCTCCGAAGGGAAACGAACCTATAACTGTAAAAATAAACAGTATTCGGTTCATGGGCAAGCATTGCTCGGGTCGCGTTGCCAGGTGAGGTAGAATGCGCGCAACGTCCGGGTAGTGAGGATACGATCGACATGGATCGGTTGCAGGCGATGCAAATCTTTCGAGCCGTGGTCGAAGCGGGCAGCTTCGCCGGCGGCGCGCGCAAGCTGGGGCTGTCCAATGCCATGGTCAGCAAGCAGGTGGCACGCCTCGAGGAACAGTTGGGGGTCCGCCTGCTGGTGAGGACCACGCGTCGCCTGCAGCTCACCGCCGAAGGCGAGCGCTACCTGCAGGGGGCCGGGCGCTTGCTCGACGAACTGCACGAGCTGGAAGCCGGCCTAGGTGAGCAGCGTGGCGAGATCCGCGGCCGGTTGCGGCTCTCGGCACCGTTGGATTTCGGGGTGCGCGAGCTGATCCCGGCCCTGCAGGCCTTCGAGCAGAAGCATCCGGCGGTGGCGCTCGATGTTGTCCTGGAAGATCGCCGCGTCGATCTGTTGGCCGAGGACTTCGACCTGGTGGTGCGTATCGGCGAACTGGAGGATTCCAGCCTGATCGCCCGCCCGCTGATGGCGATGCCGATGCATGTCTATGCATCGCCCGACTATCTCGAACGCTATGGCGCGCCGCGCCACCCGCGTGAGTTGGCACACCACCGCTGCCTGCATTACAGCCTGCAGCGCAATGGACCAAGCTGGACATTGCTGGTCGATGGCAAGCCCGAGCGCATTCGCTATCGACCGGTGCTGACCTGCAACAACGGCCGCGCTCTGACCGAGGCCGCCGCACGCGGCATGGGATTGGTGCAGAAGCCGGCCTTCCTCGGCGAACCGGAAGTGGCGCGGGGACGTTTGGTGCGGGTATTGGAGGAGTTCAGTCCCGCGCCGCTGGGCGTGTACCTGCTGTACGCCGAACGCGAGCTGATGCCGGCACGGTTGCGGGTGCTTATCGACACCTTGCTAGCGCACTTTACGGAGAAAGGGGCATGAGGGGACCGATCCTGATTTTCGATTCCGGCGTCGGCGGTTTGTCGGTGGTCGCCGCCCTGCGTCAACGCTTGTCCGGCGCGGCCTTGGCCTATGTCTGCGACGATGCCATGCTGCCCTATGGCACCAAGAATGACGACTGGCTGGTGGCGCGCATCGTATCGGTATGCGAGACCGCGGTGCGTCAAAGTGGTGCCAGCGTCCTGGTGGTGGCCTGCAACACGGCCAGTACCCTGGCGCTCGATGCCTTGCGCGAGCGGCTGGCGGTGCCGGTGGTCGGCACCGTGCCGGCGATCAAGCCGGCCGCCCGGCTGAGCTGTAGCCGCCACCTCGCCCTGCTGGCGACCTCGGCCACCGTCAATCGGGCTTATACCCAGGCCCTGATCGACGACTTCGCCGCCGACTGCCGGGTGTTGCGCCTGGCCGCCGACCCCCTGGTCGAACAAGCCGAGCGTTGGCTGGTCGGCGGGGCACTCGATCAGCAGATGATGGCGAACTGCCTGGCACCGTTGTGGGACGATGCCAAACTCGACACCGTGGTACTCGGGTGCACGCACTTTCCGTTGCTGCGTGAAGCCCTGGAGGCCGCTGCACCGCGCCCGGTCACCTGGATCGACTCCGGTGATGCCATCGCCCGTCGCGTCGCGCAAGTGGTGATACGCCCCGCCCCTCTGAACGGCCCCGGACCTGCCTGGGTCACCGGCCCCGAGGCGCGGCTGGCGTCGGCGCTCGCGGCATACGGTTTCGCCGCACCGCGGTATCTCGAGGTGCCCTTGCCAGGCAAGCAGACCTCACCGGTGCCGGACGGTTCGCCGACTTTCATTGATGCCGACCTTTGACCGCAAGGAGACTCTGTGGCCGTACCCGTTGTCGACCCCGCCCGCTATGACGAGCAACTCGAAGCCAAGCGGGCGCGTATCACCGCTCAGTTCGCACGCTTCGCGCCACCTCCGCTGGAGGTGCATGCCTCGCCGGCGAGCCATTACCGCATGCGCTGTGAGTTCCGGATCTGGCATGAGGGCGACGATCTCTTCTATGCCATGTTCGAGGTCGATCCCCTCGATCCGAAGAAGAAGACCGTCATTCGCCTCGACGACTATCCGGTGGCCAGTCGGCGCATCAATGAATTGATGCCGCGCCTGCTGGATGCCGTACGCGACATCCCCGTCCTGCGGCGCAAGCTGTTTCAGGTCGAATTCCTGACCACACTGGCCGGCGAGGCGCTGATCACCCTGATCTACCACAAGCCCCTGGACGATACCTGGGAGGCCGAAGCCCGCGCGCTGCAAACCACACTCGGGGTGTCGATCATCGGCCGTTCACGCAAGCAGCGCCGGGTACTCGACCGCGATCACGTCTGGGAGCGGTTGACGGTGGAGGGCCGTGAGTTCGTCTACCAGCAGGTCGAGAACAGCTTTACCCAGCCAAACGCCGAGATCTGCAAGGCCATGCTGGGCTGGGCCAGGGATGTGACCCGCGACAGCCGGCATCGCGATCTGGTCGAGCTGTATTGTGGCAATGGCAACTTCACCGTCGCGCTGGCCGAGAACTTTCGGCGTGTGCTGGCCACCGAGATCTCGCGTACGTCGGTGGCCTCGGCGAGGGCCAACCTGGCGGCCAATGATATCGACAACGCCAGCGTGGCACGGATGTCCGCCGAGGAGTTCGCAGCGGCGCTGAAGGGCGAGAAGGGCGGCCGTCGAGTGGCCGAGATGGGGTTGGACGACTACGATTTCTCTACGGTCCTGGTAGACCCGCCGCGCGCCGGCCTCGACACACGCAGTTGCGAACAGCTCAGCGATTATCGGCGTATCGTCTACATCTCATGTAACCCCGATACGCTGGCGGATAACTTGGAGCAGCTCAAGCACACTCATGCCATCACGCGCTTTGCGCTGTTCGATCAGTTTCCCTGGACGCATCACTGTGAATGCGGCGTCTTGCTGGAGCATCGTCAAGACTGATCTAAAGTCAAGAGACGATGCGTAACTGACATGCTCCATGACAAAGGGTCAATTCGGTGGGGGCGGGCACCGGGCTGCAGTAAGCTGACGTCCAGTGCGGTCGCGAGGATCGCGCTCTTGAACATCCCGCCGGTCGCAGGGTGCGATCGGCTCGAGCCGAGGTGATTGATGCAACACGTTGCAATCGATGGCAAGCAGGAACTTCTTGCCCAACTCCAGGAGCAATTGGTGAAACGGCTTCCCGACGACAAGGTCGAGTCGGTCATGGCGTTCGCCGCGGTTCTCTATTCCCGGGCATCCATCGAAGACTTGGCCGAGCGCCGAATCGATGACATCTACGGTGCCACCCTGTCCATCTGGCACTACATCCAGACACACGAGCCGGCGGCACCGAAGGTATCCGTTTACAACCCTGACTTCGAAGGACATGGCTGGCAGTCGACCCATACCCAAGTGTTAATACTGCACAAGGACATGCCGTTCCTGGTCGATTCCGTGCGCATCGAGCTCAACCGGCGCGGCATCACCGTGCACTCCATTCACAATGCCGTGCTGGCGACCCGACGTGATGCCGAAAACCGGCTGGAAGCGCTGGCCCGCCCCAGCGACAAGGACGCTCCTGAAGGCCGCGAGTCCTTGATCTGGATCGAGATCGATCGTCACTCCGACCCGGCGTTACTGGAGGATCTCGAAAACAGCCTGCACGACGTGCTGCGCGATGTGCGTACCGCGGTGGCCGATTTCAAGCCCATGCGCGAGCGGGTAAATGAGGCGCTCAAGGAACTCAAGGCCAAGCGGCCCAAGCAAGTCGACAGCGGGGACCACAAGGAGGCCATCGCCTTCCTCGAATGGCTGCTCGCTGACAATTTCACCTTCCTGGGGTACGACGAGTACGAGGTGGTCGACGTCGACGGTCGTGACGAGTTGCGCAAGAAACCCGGCAGCGAGTTGGGCGTGTTCAGGCTCGAGCAGCCGCGTTATCGAGAACGTATCCGTAATGACCAGGGGGTCGACGGCGATCGCTATGTGCTGGTGCCCCAACTGCTGTCGTTCGCCAAGAGCGCCTACCATGCCCGGGTGCATCGTCCCTCCTATCCGGACTATATCTCGATCGACCGTTACGATGACAACGGGCGGGTGATCGGTGAGCGGCGTTTTCTGGGGTTATATGCCGCGACCGTCTACAACGACTCGCCGCGGCATATTCCGCTGCTGAGACGCAAGATCCAGGCGGTCATGGAAACGGCCGGGGTCAGCCCCGACGGCCATGACGCCAACCAGTTGCGCCAGATTCTCAATGTCTACCCGCGCGACGACCTCTTCCAGACACCCATCGATGAACTGACCCGGACCGCGATCGGCATTCTCAATATCCGTGAACGGCGCCGGGTACGGTTGTTCATCCGCGAGGATCGCTTCGGCAAGTTCTATTCGTGCCTGGTGTTCGTGCCGCGCGACGTATTCACCACCGATCTGCGCGTACGCATCCAGACTCTGCTGTGCGAGGAACTCGATGCGACCTTCGGCGACTTCAATACCTATCTGTCCGAGTCGATATTGGCGCGTATCCAGTTGGTCCTGCGCTTCAATGGCGAGACGCCGGTCGAGTACGATCTCAAGCATCTCGAGCATAAGGTCGCCAACCTGGCGCGCAACTGGCGCGATGACTTGCAGGCCGCCATGGTCGAAGGCTTCGGCGAGGAGCAGGCCAACCGCTTGATGGATCTCTATCGCGATGCCTTCCCCATCGGCTATCGGGAGGATTTCACGGCGCGCACCGCCGTCTACGATATCCACCATATCGGGGAACTCGACGAAGGCATACCGCTGTCGCTGTCGCTGTACCGCCTGGTGGAGGAAGAGGCCGACGGCGTCAACCTCAAGCTGTTCCACAAGGAGCAGCCGATTCCGTTGTCCGACGTGTTGCCGGTGATGGAGAACCTCGGCCTGCGGGTCATCGGTGAACGGCCCTACCAGATCGAGCGTAGCGACGGCAGCTACTGGGTTCATGATTTCGATCTCGAGCACCACACCAGCGAGGTCGTCAATCTGCAGGAGATGCGCGAGCCTTTTGTCGACGCCTTCAAGCGCATCTGGACCGGAGAAGCGGAAAACGATGCCTTCAACCGGTTGATCATCGGCGCCAATCTGAGCTGGCGCGAAGTGGCCATGCTGCGGGCCTATGCCCGCTACCTGAAGCAGATCCGCTTCGGGCTTTCGCAGCTCTATATCGCCACGACGCTGGCCAATCATCCCGAGATCACCCGGGAGCTGGTGACCCTGTTCGAGCTGCGCTTCGATCCGGAACAGGGCAACCGTGACGCCGAAGTCGAGGATTGCCTGGCACGCCTGCATCATCAGCTCGATGACGTGGCAAGTCTCAACGACGATCTGTTGATCCGTCGCTATATCGAGCTGATGCGAGCCACCCTGAGGACCAACTACTATCAGCCCGGTGACGGCGGCGAGCTCAAGGGCTATCTCGCCTTCAAGCTCGACCCGGCGCTCGTGACGGACATTCCCAAGCCACGGCCGATGTACGAGATCTTCGTCTATTCGCCACGAGTGGAAGGGGTGCACCTGCGCGGTGGCAAGGTCGCCCGCGGTGGCCTGCGCTGGTCGGATCGTCGCGAGGACTTTCGTACCGAGGTCCTTGGCCTGGTCAAGGCGCAGCAGGTCAAGAATGCGGTGATCGTGCCGGTCGGCGCCAAGGGCGGCTTCGTCTGCAAGCGCCTGCCGGAGGACGGCGATCGCGACGCCATCCAGCAGGAAGGCATCGCCTGCTACAAGACCTTCATTCGCGCCCTGCTGGATGTCACCGACAACCTCGATGGCAACGAGGTGGTGCCGCCGAAGGCGGTGGTACGCCATGACGACGACGACCCCTACCTGGTGGTCGCTGCCGACAAGGGCACGGCGACCTTCTCCGACATCGCCAACGAAATCTCGCTGGAATATGGCCACTGGCTGGGCGATGCCTTCGCCTCAGGCGGTGCCAACGGCTATGACCACAAGAAGATGGGCATTACCGCCAAGGGGGCCTGGGAGTCGGTCAAGCGCCATTTCCGCGACATAGGCGTCAATACCCAGGCCGACGAGTTCAGTGTGCTGGGGATCGGCGACATGGCCGGCGATGTGTTCGGCAACGGCATGCTGCTGTCCGACAAGATCCGTCTGGTGGGGGCCTTCAACCACCTGCACATCTTCGTCGACCCAACCCCGGATGTGGCCAAGTCCTTCGCCGAACGTCAGCGCCTGTTCGAGTTGCCGCGCTCTCACTGGGAAGACTACGACAGCAAGCTGATTTCGGCCGGGGGCGGCATCTTCAAGCGCAGCGCCAAGTCGATTGTCATCTCCCAGCAGATGAAGGAAGTGTTCGGCATCGAGGAGGACAGGCTCGCGCCCAACGATCTGATTCGCGCCATGCTCAAGTCGCGGGTCGACCTGATCTGGAACGGCGGTATCGGTACCTACGTCAAGGCCGAGGACGAAACCGATACCGAAGTCGGCGACAAGGCCAACGATGCCCTGCGCATCAACGGCTGTGAGCTCAACTGCCGGGTGATCGGCGAGGGCGGCAACCTGGGCCTGACCCAGCGCGGGCGTATAGAAGCCGCCCGCCGTGGCATACGTGTCAATACCGACTTCATCGACAACGCCGGTGGGGTCAATTGCTCCGACCACGAGGTCAACATCAAGATCCTGCTCGACGATATCGTCAAGCGTGGTGACATGACCGACAAGCAGCGCAACGAATTGTTGGCCAGGATGACCGATGACGTGGCCAAGCTGGTGTTGCTCGGTAACTATCGCCAGACCCAGGCGCTGTCACTGTCGGAGATTCTGTCCAAGGATGGGCTCGGGCCGTACCGCCGCTTCATCAACGAGCTGGAAGCCAGCGGTCAGCTCGACCGCGAGTTGGAGTTCCTGCCTGACGACGAGACGCTGTTCGAGCGCTCCAATGCCGGTGAGGGCCTGACGCTGCCCGAGCTGTCGGTGCTGATCTCCTATGCCAAGAGCGTGCTCAAGGGCGACCTGATCGTCTCCGACGTCCCCGACGACGCATACGTCCAGCAGCATCTCGAGCGAATCTTTCCCAAGGTGCTGGTCGAACGCTTCAAGAGCGAGATGTACGATCACAAGCTCAAGCGCGAAATCGTGGCCACGCAGATTGCCAACGACCTGGTCGATCATATGGGCATCGTCTTCGCGCGCCGCTTGATCGACACCACCGGGGCCAGCCGGGCGGATATCGCCAGGGCCTACATCATTGCCCGTGACAGCTTCAATCTGGGCAGCCTGTGGCAACAGATCGAAGCGCTCGACAACCAGATCGACAGCCAGGTGCAGTACCGCATGATGCTCGACCTGATGCGCCTGCTGCGTCGTGCGACGCGCTGGTTCCTGCGCCAGCGTTCCGGCATGACCGTGAAGGACTGCATCGGCCACTTCGCGCCGCGGCTGGCGCAGCTCCAGGAAAGCCTCGGCAAGCGGCTGCGCGGCGGTGAGCGTGAAGCCTGGGAAACCCGGCGCGACGAGCTGATCGCCGCCGGTGTGCCTGAAGCGCTGGCGAGTGCCGTGGCATCCACCAATAGCCTGTATGCGGGGCTTGGCATCATCGAAGCGGCCAAGCAGTCGGGTGAGAAGATCCAACGGGTTGCCGAAGCCTACTATGAGGTTGGCCATCGCCTCGAGTTGCCGAGGGTGCTCGAACAGATCCGTGACCTCGAGGTCCGTGATAGCTGGCAGGCCCAGGCACGTGAAGCCTTTCGTGACGATCTCGATCGTCAGCAACTGGCGCTGACCGTGGGCGTATTGAAGATGGAAGATGCGCCACGCGATATGGAAAGTCGTGTCGGACGCTGGATCGAGCACCACGCCGCGCGCTACCAGCGCTGGTGCAACCTGCTAGCCGAGGTGCACTCCGGCACCCAGCCCAGCTATCCGCTGTTCGCGGTGGCGATTCGCGAACTGGTCGACCTGGCCGAGAGCGGCAGCGAAGGCTGAGCCCGGATCACCAAGGTGCCAACGAACCCCGCTCCGGCGGGGTTCGTCGTTCATGCCCGCCTGCGGTATAATCGCTGTGCTTTCGTCTGCCGCTTGTCATCCTCTGAAGGACTCCCATGTACGCCCTTGCTCGTTCGCTCCTGTTTCGTCTCGACCCGGAAACCGCTCATGGAGTGACCCTCACGGCACTGGACATGGCGAACCGGTTGGGCGTGGCCACCCATCTCGGCGGCGGCAAACGTGTCGACGATCCGGTCGAACTGATGGGGTTGCACTTCCCCAATCGTGTGGGGCTGGCGGCGGGGCTCGACAAGAACGCCGATCATCTCGATGCGCTGGGCGCACTGGGCTTCGGCTTCGTCGAAGTGGGGACGGTCACGCCCCGGTCGCAGGACGGCAACCCTCGGCCGCGGCTGTTCCGCCTGCCCGAGCGAAGGGCAATCATCAACCGCATGGGTTTCAACAATGCCGGCGTCGATCATCTGGTCGCGCGAGTGAAAGAGAGCCGCTACGATGGCGTGATAGGCATCAATATCGGCAAGAACCTGACCACGCCGGTGGAGCAAGCGGTAGACGACTACCTGATCGGTCTGCGCAAGGTGCATGCGCATGCCCACTACATCACCGTGAATATCTCCTCGCCCAATACGCCGGGGCTGCGTAACCTGCAGTTCGGCGAACACCTGGACAGACTGCTTGGCACGCTACGAGAGGAGGCCTCGCGGTTGGACCGGAGCAGCGGGCGGGGGGTGCCGTTGACGGTGAAGATCGCTCCCGACATGAGTAACGAAGAAGTAGCGCTGGTTGCCCGGTCGTTGCAAGCCAATGCCATCGATGGCGTGATTGCCACCAACACGACCGTTTCTCGCGAGGCTGTCGCCGGCCTGCCCCATGCCGATGAGCAGGGTGGGCTGTCCGGAGCGCCGGTCTTCGAGTCGTCCAACCGGGTGATTCGCGAGCTGCGCCGCCACTTGCCGAACATGCCGATCATCGGCGTGGGAGGCATTGGCAGCGGCGAAGACGCTGTCGCCAAGGTGCAGGCGGGAGCCGACCTGGTGCAGCTCTATTCGGGGTTCATCTATCGCGGGCCGGAGCTGGTAGGAGAGTGTGCCCGGGCGCTACAGGCGGCGGCACAGGCGGGCCCTCAAGTCGTGTAAGAAAACGGCGGAGGCACTGAAAAGGCCCGTGGTGAGACACGGGCCTTGGAATGGGCTTCACCAAAGGAATCGGTGAAAGGTGAGCCGGGTCACATCACCATGGGGTTCTTGTGAATGCCGGAGACACCTGTCATGCCGGCCCATTGATCCCCACGACCTTCACGCCAACCGCTCATCCAGTATTCCCGCATATTGACATCCTGACTGGGACAGTCATCACGGGAACGACCGGTAATACCGGCCTTGTAACCGTGGACATAAGCACGCTGGAAGCGATCACGTTTCTGTCGTTTCATCGGATGACCTCTTTTAAACCAGTTATGAATAACCAGCAGTTTTAAGGGTACAGGTGAACACTGCGAACGATCGGCAAGATCCGACCATTCACACACCTGAGGCGTCCGCGGACTAGAAACGCATGCGTTTTCAGTAGCTACTCTATCTACATCTAGCGCATGATATGGGTCGCTGTCGACAAGCGATTTGGCATAAGGCCATTATCAAATCGAAATTACAGGAATATGGCAGGCGTTCGCGCCGAGCAACAATTTTATGAGCGACGTGCAACCATCTGATTCAATGAATTTTTTTGCCACCTGTCCCAAGGGCATCGAAGCGTTGCTGGCTGCCGAACTGGAAGTGCTCGGTGGCACGGTCACCAAAACGACCGTGGCCGGCGTCCACTTCGAGGCATCTCTCGAGGTCGGTTATCGGGCCTGCCTATGGTCGCGTCTGGCCAATCGCCTCGTCCTGTGTCTGTTCCGTGAGGATGGTATCGATCATCCCGAACAGGTGAAGACCGTCACCCAAACGATCGACTGGCGTGACCACTTGCCCCCCGATGCCACCCTGGCGGTGGACTTCCACGGGCAGTCCGAGCAGATTCGCCATACCCGCTTCGGCGCCCAGACGGTCAAGGACGGCGTGGTCGACAGCTTGCGCACGGCAGGGCGTGAACGCCCCAGCGTCGATATCGGCAACCCCGACCTGCGGCTGTATGCCCATTTGCATCGTGGTCGCTTGACCCTGGGAATCGACCTCTCCGGCGAGAGCCTGCACAAGCGGGGCTATCGCCGCGAGCTGGGGCATGCCCCGCTCAAGGAAAACCTGGCGGCGGCGCTACTGGTGCGAGCCGGCTGGCCGGCTCGGGCCAAGGCCGGCGAGGCCCTGATCGATCCGTTGTGCGGGGCCGGTACGCTGCCGATCGAAGCGGCGCTGATGGCGGCCGATATCGCCCCCAACCTGCCGCGCGAGCGTTTCGGGTTCCACGGCTGGGCTGGGCACGATCCGGTGCTGTGGCGCGACCTCAAGCGCGAAGCCGAGGCGCGCGCCAGCATCGGCCGCAAGCGCTGCAAGGCGCGACTGTATGGCTTCGATCAGAGCCCTCAGGCGATCGCCGCCGCCAAGGCCAATGCCATGCGCGCCGGCATCCCGGCGTTGGTCGAGTTCAAGGGCGCTTCGGTGGGGCAACTGCAACGTCCCGAGGCACTTGCCAGCGACGTGAACGGGCTATTGATCACCAATCCCCCCTATGGCGAGCGTTTGGGCGAATTGCCCGCCCTGGTGCCGCTGTATGCCGATCTCGGTGCCCGCGTGCAGCAGCAATTCCCCGGCTGGCGCCTGGCGCTGTTCACCGGCAACCCGGACCTCGGCCATCGCACCGGTCTGCGGGCCGCCAAGCAGTACGCCTTCAAGAACGGCCCCCTCGACTGCAAGCTGCTGTTGATCGATATCCCCGAGACGGCCGGCGAGCAGGATGCGGAAACCGCTCAAGAAGCTCCTCCGTCCCGACCGGCACGCTCGGAAGGGGCGCAGATGTTCGCCAACCGCCTGGAGAAGAATCGCAAGCGGTTGAAGAAATGGCTCGAGCGCTCCGGCGAGAGCTGTTATCGGCTGTACGATGCCGACATGCCGGAGTATGCCCTGGCCATCGATGTCTATGGCGAACGCGTGCATGTGCAGGAATACGCGCCACCCAAGTCCGTCGATGCCGCTCAGGCGCAGCGCCGCCTGCTCGATGCCCTGGGCGTGATCCCCGAGGTGCTCGGCGTGCGCGCCGAGCATGTCCACTTCAAGCAGCGTGAGCGCCAGGCAGGCAAGGCGCAGTACCAGAAGCAGGCTGCCAGCGGCGAGCGTTTCCAGGTCCGCGAAGGGCGGGCCAGGTTATGGGTCAACCTGCGTGATTATCTGGACACCGGGCTGTTCCTCGATCACCGCCCGGTGCGGCGGCTGCTGGCCGAGCTGGCGCCGGGCACGCGCTTTCTCAACCTGTTCTGCTATACCGGCACCGCGACGGTACAGGCAGCGTTGGGGACCGAGGAGAAGGGCGGTGCCAGCGATAGCGTCAGCGTCGATCTCTCCAACACCTACCTGGACTGGGCGCGCGACAACATTGCCCTGAATCGACTCGATCCCAGCCGCCACCGGGTGGTGCGCGACGACTGCCTGCGCTGGCTGGAGACAGCGGGCAGCGAGTTCGACCTGATCTTTCTCGACCCGCCGACCTTCTCCAACTCCAAGCGCATGGAGGCGACGCTGGATATCCAGCGCGATCACGGCCGTCTGGTCGAACTGACCATGGCGCGGCTCGCGCGCGGAGGAACCCTGGTGTTCTCCAACAATCAGCGGCGTTTCACGCTCGACCCGGTCCTCGCCGAGCGCTATCGAGTGGAAGACATCTCGGCCAGGACCTTCGACCCGGATTTCCAGCGCCGTCCCGACCTGCACCATTGCTTCCTGATTCGCCACCGGGAGGCGAAATGATCCGGCTGACGCTGTATACCACTTTGGGTTGTCATCTGTGCGACGAGCTCGAGCACCATCTCGCCAGCTTGAGTGTGGCTGAGGTCATGCTCGAACGGATCGAAATCGCTGACGATGATGCCCTGATGGCGCGCTACGGCGAGCGGATTCCGGTGCTTGTCGATGCCGATGGCGTGGAGCTGGAGCGAGGTTTCGAGCCTGAGTGTCTAGCGGCATGGCTGGCTGAGCGCGGCTGGCTGCATGAAGGAGCGGTGGAGACTGCTGAAGCGCAGGCCAGTCAGCCTAAAAGGGCGTATCTGCGGCATGGGCGGCGGTTTCTGGGGCAGCGAGATCCTACAAGATGATGGCTCCATCACCCTATAGGAGCGCCCGTGGGCGCGATGGATGGGCCACCTAAGCCGGCCTGACGGCCGGATCGCCGCCACGGCGGCTTCTACAGGAAAATGGGGCGCCGCCAATGTGTAGGAGCGCCCGTGGGCGCGATGGATGGGCCGCCTAAGCCGGCCTGACGGCCGGATCGCCGCCACGGCGGCTCCTAGTGCGCCCGCGAAGGCGTGCATTCCGTGTGGTGAAAGTCCACACCGGGGTAAGCCATGAC
>NZ_JBHRUG010000003.1:0-61785 GCF_042646605.1 Litchfieldella rifensis
GCACGGTGTGGAAGCGCCGCAAGGCGTTGAGCTAACGTGTACTAATGGCCCGTGAGGCTTGACCATATAACCCCAAGGGGTCTGCGCATGGCGCAGGACGATTGACGGGTACGATGAGACGTATCGGTCGGCATGATTCGCGCGTTTTTCGCCTGACGACCATAGCGTGCGGGAACCACCTGATCCCATGCCGAACTCAGCAGTGAAACCGCTCAGCGCCGATGGTAGTGTGGGGTCTCCCCATGCGAGAGTAGGTCATCGTCAGGCACCTATCCGAAACCCCCGATCTCGTTCGAGATCGGGGGTTTTTTCGTTTTCGCTCAACGCGTTGCCCGTGTTAAGGATCGCTGTCGCGTATCAGATAAGGGAGGGGGTCGGGGTGGGCTGTGCATGCCACGGCATCGATGCGAGCGATAGCACGCTTTCGGGAAGCGCGCAGGTGGTGCTTGAGTGCAGAGGCGGCGCGCTTTGTGTTACCTGCCTCGAGCTGCTCGGCGATCGCCAAGTGTTCAGGCAAAAAAGGTTCAGTCTCGTAAAGTGCCGGTGTCCAGCGATAGAGGAAGCTATGAGCAACAAGGAGCGAGTGATAGAAACGAATCGCCTGCAGCATCTCTTTGTTGGGGCAGGCGTCCAGGAGATCGACGTGCAGATCCGCTTCCAGTTGATCGAGTTCGGCTCCCTCCAGCACGGTCGCCCTTGCAATGGCTGAACGCAGGTTGTCGGCCAGTGAGGCTATCTGTTCCCGCTTCACGTGCGGCATGGCCTTGGTCAGTGCGGCTGGCTCCAGCACTTCGCGCATTTCGTAAAAATCATTGATGTGGTCCGGAGTCAGTGCCGGTGCATACCAGCGTGAATGCCCTTCCTTGCGCACGATGCCACGTTGCTGCAAACGTGCCATGACTTCTCGGGCTACCGTCCTGCTGACCCCATGAAACCGGGCAAGCTCGCTTTCATTGACCCGCCAGCCGGAGAAGGCGGTGCGGGGTATGATTTCGTCTACCACTTCTTCGTAGATCTTTTCCCAACTGGGTCTAGTGGCAAGCGCTTCCGTCCATTCGGATCCGGCTGGGTTCGCGATGGCGCAGGATGGGGGGGAGCTGACTAGATACCCGCGTCCTTCCAGCCTTTCGACGAGGCCTTCCTTGGCAAGCGCAGCCAGAGCCTGACGAACCGGCGCACGGCTTATGCCGAATCGGGTAGCGAGTGCCGTTTCGGTTAGCCTGACGCGGTCGTCGAGTTGGCCGGAGCGGATCTCTCTGGCCAGGATTGCAAACACCCTTTCGTAAAGACGCGGCGCTGTACCGCGGTGAGGTGAGTTTGTATCGGTTACGGTCATGTGTGCTTCTCTGGATTTCCGACGCGAGATCGCTCCCATCGGCCACGGTGGTCAAAGCCGGCAGCATCCAGTGCCAGATAGACGGTGACACCTACCAGCTTCCCCGTATGCACCATGGCGCTATGCCGAGTGGCTTCTTCTTTGCGCTGCGCAGACATTTTTGATGGCTGAGCGCCGTCAGGAAGAAACAGGGTTTTTGTGGTGGATCGATTATTGTCACTTGCGAGGTCGAATTTCCGTGTCTAACGTACACATTAGACAATTGATGTGACAACAACCAGCACTCGAGCGGCCAAGCCAGGCGATAAGCCTAGAGTGAGTCAGGCAAGCGGGTGACGTATATGGCGGGACGGCTTAACGGCAAGCAAGCGGTGGTGACCGGGGCAGGGCAGGGCATCGGTCGAGCCGTGGCACTGGCTTTTGCGGCCGAAGGCGCGGAGGTCATTGCCGCGAGTCGCACCTTATCCAAGATGGAGGACCTTCCAGAGCAGGTGTCCAAGATCACGCCGGTGGCGTTGGACGTGACCAGGGGAGATGAGGTTGCTGCTCTGTTAGGCACTGAAAATCCCATCGATATCCTGTGCAATTGCGCCGGCTGGGTGCATGAGGGCACTCTGCTCGAGTGCGAGCTGGAAGACTGGTACCGCAGCTTCGAGCAGAACGTCACCTCTATCTACCACACGACTCATGCCGTGCTCCCCGGTATGGTGGACAGAGGGTCCGGCTCGATCATCAATGTCGCCTCGGTTGCCTCAAGCATAACGGGAGTACCGCGCCGAGCTGCCTACGGGGCCTCCAAGGCAGCGGTGATAGGGCTCACCAAGGCTGTGGCCCGCGATACGATCCGTACGGGTGTACGCTGCAATGCGTTGTGCCCGGGAACAACCCTCTCTCCTTCCCTCGAGGCGCGAATCGCCGCGACATCCGATCCTGAGGCCACCCGCCGCGCGTTCATAGATCGTCAACCCATGGGACGGCTCGGCAGCGTAGACGAGATGGCCGCGGCAGCGGTTTGGTTGGGAAGCGACGAAGCGGCGTTCGTCACAGGAACCACGGTCGTCGTCGATGGGGGGCAGACGTTGTAAGACACAAGAAACGAGATCAATGATAAAGGTGAACAGCATGCCAGACATAACTCAAGCGATTTCTCGCTATCTGGTACCGGCTTGTACCATGTTTCTTGTCACTGTCGGTACGCTGGAAGTCGCTAATGCCCAGGAAACCTATACGCTACGTTTCAATCATGTCCTTGGGCCCACTGAACCTTTTCATGACGGGTTCTTGAAGTGGGCCGAACGTGTTGAAGAGCGGACAGATGGTAATTTAAAAATGGAGGTCTTCCATAGTGCGCAACTTGGTGTCGAAGAGGATATCATCGAACAGATTCGACAGGGCGCAAACATTGGACAGAATACGGATGCCGCGCGATTGGGAAATTATGTGCCGGAAATTGCAGTCGTGAATGGCCCCTATTTCATCGAGTCGATGCAAGATGTCACCAAGCTCAACGATACTGCAACAATGCAAGAGTGGCGAGAAGTACTGGCCCAGGATTATGGGCTTCAAGTCGTCTGCTTTAACTGGGTACAGGGAAAGCGGCACTTCTTTACCAATGAGGAAATTCATTCGCCGGCAGACCTCGAGGGGATACGCGTGCGCACACCTCCAGCGCCCATCTGGCAGGAGTCGGTTCGTGCGCTTGGCGCGGCTCCCGTAGCCATGGATTTTGGTGATGTCTATACAGGCCTTCAATCAAGGGCGATCGATGGGGCCGAGCTGGTTTATCCGAACATTACCGCCGGTGGACTAGGGGAAGTCCTGGATTATGCGATCGAGACCGGGCATATCACGCTGGTCAACTTTGAGGTGGTCAGCTCGAGGTGGTTCAACGGCCTTCCTGAAGAATATCAAGATATTCTCGTCGAGGAGTGCCGCGCTGCTGGCCAAGACGCTTCCAGCAAAATGGAAGAGGCTGCCAATGAAGCCAAGGCCGAGCTGGAATCCGAGGGTATGACGGTGATCACCGAGATTGATCGTCAGGCTTTTCGTGAAGCCGGCCAGAAAGCTTATGAGGCACTTGACCTGGTCGAGACAAAAGAGCAACTGATGCAAGAAATCGGTAAGTGACACTGCCTATCGATGAGTGCGGAGGTAAGCCATGGACTCTTTTGGTAATACTGCTGCAAAGGCCGAAGCCTGGATTGCGGGAGTATTGCTCGTGTTGATGGTGGTCTTCGTCTTCACCGGTGGCATTGCGCGGATGATGCATACGCCCATGAATTGGACGATAGATGCGGCCACATGGGCGTTTGCCTGGGCAACGTTCCTGTGCGCCGATATCGCCTGGCGCCGGGACTCCCTGATGGCTGTGGATCTGTTCACGCGTCGTTTGCCTATATCCGCTCAGAAAGGGCTGACCATTCTGAACTACGTACTCATCATCGCATTCCTGATATTCCTGGTGGTGACGGGACTATGGCTGTCGTGGACGTCATGGGAGAGAAGCTTTAGAGGAATCCCGTCGATCAGCTACTCGTGGATCACGCTCAGTCTTCCTGTCGGCGGCTTGCTGCTTCTGGTGACGACTGGCTTGAAAGTCAAACGGGATGTCTTTCTACGCAGTCGTGCCTGAGCTGAGGTAACAGGGAGGGACAGCCATGTTGCTTGTCACCATCGCTTTCTTCCTGCTTCTCATCATCGGGATGCCTGTTGCCTTCGCCATTGGAATCTCGGGAAGCCTCTTTTTCCTGCAACATCCGGAGTTGCCATTCACCATTCCCGTGCAGCGTACCGTTTCTCAGACCCAGAATTTCGCGCTACTGGCGATTCCGCTCTTTATCATGGCGGGTAGCCTGGCCAACCACTCCGGCATTACCGAGCGTCTGCTGACCCTGGCGTCGGTCGTTTCCGGTCGGCTACGAGGAGGGCTCGCTCAGGTGACGATCGCGTTGTCGGCGATGATGGGGGGTGTCTCGGGCTCGGCCATCGCCGACGCCGCAATGCAATCGCGCATGCTTGGCCCCGAGATGCTCAGGCGCAACCTTGCGCGAGGCTTCGCCACTGGCATTCTGGGATTCAGTGCGCTGATCACGCCTATCGTTCCCCCCGGAATTGGCATGGTGTTGTTTGGCACCATAGGGCAGGTTTCGGTGGGGCGATTGTTTGCGGCGGGCATCGTGCCGGCTTTGATCCTCTGGTTGGCGTTGGCCGTAACAGTGTCCGTGGTGTCCCGCAAGCGGGGTTATCCACCGGAACGCACATCCCGTCTTCCACCAGGAGAAACGGGGCGTGCATTACGAGGCGGTGTCTGGGCCTTGCTCTTTCCGGTGCTGCTGCTGGCGGGACTACGCATGGGGGTCTTCACACCCTCCGAGATCGGCGCCTTTGCCGTGGTCTACGTCGTGGCGATTGGTTACCTCGTTCACCGCAAGCTGACGACGACAAATGCCTCCGAGGCCATAGAAGCAAGCTTGGTCGATGTGGGAGCGGTCATGTTCCTCATCGCACTATCGGCGATTTTCAGTTATGGAATCGTGATGGAGCGCGTACCGGAAACGATCTCGAATGTCATTGTGGGGCAAACGCAAAACTTGATCGCCGTCGAACTCATGATCCTGGTATTCGTTCTGGCCATTGGCTTCTTCGTGGATGCCACGGTACTGATCATCATGCTGACGCCACTGTTCCTTCCGGTGATAGAGTCATTGGAGGGTGATCCCGTGCATTTCGGCATCGTGTTCATCATCACTGCTGCCATCGGAAATTTCACCCCGCCCGTGGGCGCTGCCATGTATGCGGTATGCACCATCATGAAATGCTCCGTTGAAGAATATACGCGCGGTGCGTTGCCGTTTTTCTTCGCCTCAATGGCGGTCATCTTGCTACTCGTGCTAGTGCCACAACTGGTACTTTTCCTGCCGAATCTGATTTTCGGCTAGGTAAGGTCCCGGATATCGGCCAATGGCTGGCTCGTTGTTATGGCAAAGGTCGCGTATACTAAGACTTAAGTCTAAGCTTCGGTCTGGAGTGTTCTGTGACGCTGACAACGCCCGCCTTGTTATTTCCGGCTATCTCATTACTGCTGCTGGCCTATACCAACCGCTTTCTTACCCTGGCACAACTGATTCGCAAGCTGGCCGACCAGGAGCGCAGCAATCACCATGATGTCACCACGCGCCAGATTTTGCTGCTACGCAAGCGCATCACGCTGACCAAACGCATGCAGGTGGCCGGGGTATTGAGCTTCCTGCTCTGTACCTTGTCGATGTTCGCATTGTTCCTCTCGCTGGAGCTATTCGGCATGATCCTGTTCGGTACCAGTCTGATCAGCCTATCGATCTCGTTGGTGTTCTCGCTGTGGGAGGTGATGATCTCCACCAATGCGCTGAACGTACAACTGCAAGATATCGAGGCACTGCAGCGAGGGAAGGCTGGCAGGCAATCCGGAGAGTCGCACTTGTGATGCATCTGGCGACCTCGCTAGACTAGCCAGCCCGCAACAGGAGTCGACAACGATCTTGAAACTCATCCCTCAGCAGTTGTTGCTTTATTGTCGCCCCGGTTTCGAGAATGATCTCAGCGCCGAGATTGCGGCCAAGGCGGCGTTGGCCGGCTGGCATGGCTATCCTCAGACTGAAGCCAATGGCGGTCATGTACGCTTCGTGGTGCTGGGCGAAGAGCCGGCCAATGCGCTACATCGCGATGTGCCCCTGGACTCGCTGGTTTTTGCCCGCCAGAGCCTGGTAGCGCTGGACCCTCTGGTCGATCTCTCCCGCGATGACCGGCTATCACCGATCGTGAAACAGGTCCTCGACAGTGGCTGGAGCTTCGAGTCGGTATGGCAAGAGACACCGGATACCAACGATGCCAAGGCGCTCAGTGGCTTGATCAAGGCTTTGGGGCGACCACTGGAGGCGGCACTCAAGAAGCGTGGGGCGTTGCGCCGCAAAGCCGGTGGGCGACGCCTGCACCTGCTATGGACGACGGGCGATAGCGTTCAGTTGGGGATGAGCTTTCCGGGGAATCGCAGTGAACATCCCGGCGGAATACCGCGCCTCCGGTTTCCTCGTGAAGCGCCCAGTCGCTCGACACTCAAGCTCGAGGAAGCCTGGCATGTCTTCGTTCCCCGCGTTGCCTGGCCGGAGCGACTGAGCGAGGGGATGCAGGCGGCGGACCTTGGGGCGGCACCTGGCGGTTGGACCTATCAGTTGGTGCGCAAGGGCATGTATGTCTATGCCATCGACAATGGCCCCATGGACGCGACCTTGATGGCCACCGGACAGGTCGACCATCTGCGCGAGGATGGATTTATCTGGGAGCCGCCCAATCGACTCGATTGGCTGGTCTGCGATATCGTCGACAAGCCGATTCGGGTGGTGGAGATGATCGAACGTTGGCTGACGAGGCGGTGGTGCCGGGAAGCGGTATTCAATCTGAAACTGCCGATGAAGCAACGCTGGCAGGAGGTGGAGCGGTGTTTGACACACCTCGATCAGCGGCTGCACGAAACCCGCGTGCCGGCTGAGATTCGTTGCCGACACCTGTATCATGACCGTGAAGAGGTCACGGTGCACGTCCGACTATTGGCGTGAATCGTCTCAATGGTGTTCGAAGACGCGGATATGCTCTTCTTCCGTCAGGAGAGGCAAGACGTGTTGCATGGCGCGCTCCCGCTCCGAACTGTGTTGCCAGTCTTTCCAGGCGCTCAGGTCGCGCCACTGAGTGATCAACAGGCGGCGCTCGGGATGATGGCGTTCGCAGAGACTTTCGCCGGCGATAAAGCCGCGTGCATTGATCGCAGCTCTCATGGCCTCTCGAGCCGCCTGGTCGTACTCCTCTTCCAGCCCGGGCATGATGTGGCGTTCAATCAGAATCTTGATCATGTTCCTGCTCCATTCACCTGCTGACTCATCCACTTTGAGAGGTTACCGAAAGAACCGATGGCCAACCTGACTGACGACGCTCCGTCTCATGATGTCGAACTGGATACCACCGGCCTCTACTGTCCGGAACCCGTCATGCTGATGCACAATCGCGTGCGGGATATGCACGATGGCGAGATCCTCAAGGTCATTGCCACCGACCCCGCCACGACACGCGACATTCCCAAGTTCTGCAGTTTTCTAGGCCATGAGCTATTACATCAATCCGAGGCGGATGGTGTGTACTGGTATTTCATCCGCCTGGGGTAGCCGCTGTACGATACCTCCTCTGCCTCGCATCAACGTGCCACCATCAAGGCCAGGGCCTCGAGGGTGGCAGGATCTTCCTGCTTGATGCGATTGGCAATGACACGTTGAAAGAAGTACACCACCTGATGTCGACTGTGGCCGGGATACAGGCAGGCATCGCCTGCCAGCACCGGGGTCGACTCAACCCGGTTTTCATCGACAAGCAGCGATTCCACCTCGCCATTGCTGTAGAGGCGCCAGCCGAAGACCTGCTTCAATTGCCACGGCGCATCGTCCCCGTCCATGCACAAGGCATGGGTGCCCAGGGTATCCGGCAGCTGCTGAATCAGCGTCGGTTCGGTGGTGTCTTCGTAATCGAAATAGGCAGCGGCGTGCTCTAGCTCGAACACCTTGTGATCCGGCGCACTGTGGAAGACTTCTTCGGTCTCGGGGTCACGATAACCGACGAAATGTCCGTACTCGGGGTCATCGAGCTGGTGGCATGGGGTCAGCGCCTCCATCCAGGGCACAAGGCCGACGATCTCGCCATCTTCTCTCAAGCCCCAGGCCAGCAATGGCATGCCGTATAGCGTCTCCGGGTCGGCGGCGAGATGATAAAGCATCTCGAGGCCGTCCAACTCAGGGGCCAGCCGCACCAGCCTACGCTTGGCGAGCTGCCGCTGTCGCATGGCATCCAGGTCGATGACCCGGGCGGAACGGGGGGACAGTGGGATACCCATGGTTACCCTCCTTGTGCGCGTTGTAACGGCATCGCCTCGCTTCACTATTAGCACAGTCAGGCGTGGAAAGTTAAGTCTCGTCGCCTCCCCGCCATGGGCCACATGTCCGCTTGAGGCGTTGCCAGCGTTCCTCATGTCCCTGCCTCGCCCTCTGAAAACGCAGCCAAGGGGCTTCAGGGTTGTCCAAGGACAGCCAGTCGCGGCGGTAGTCGTCGATGGCGGGACGCGATACCTCATGGGCCTCCAGCAAGGCGTCGATCGCTTCCAGCCAGGCACGTGCCGTATGTGTCAGTTCATTCAAGTAAGGGCGTATTTCCGCGTTGAACTGACGCTGAAAGATCTCTTGCAGACGGTCGATAGCGACGGTGCCATTCTCAGGGTGGCAGGCGCCAGACGAGTCCAGTGCGGTATCGAGAATGGTATTGGCTTCTTCCAGGCGTAGCCGGGTGAGCATGAGCGAACGCAGGATGCGCGCCGTCAGTGGCTCACGCTGCAGGGTTTGCAGGTGCCCCTCCAGTATCGAGGAGTCTGCCTGCCAGTCGGGATCGTACTGATGCTGTGCACCAAGCCGGAGGTAGTTCAGTGCATCGAGCGATTTGGATAGCGAAATTTCCTCTCCTGGCGCCAGGGGGGAACTGACGCGCGAGAAACTGCCGACCCATTCACTGGAACCGAACAGCGCATTCCAGCTCGCCCGTGGCAGTTGCTCGGTCTTGGTCTCGGTCAGGCGCCGCAGCCGTTCGCGGTCGCTTTCCGCCAGTGATTCCGGCACCTCGGAGTGCCAGCAGTCATACAGCCGTCGCCAAAGCTCGAGTTCGTAAAGCCAGCGCTGACTGGGGGCGGCAACACGCCCCAATTGGTTATTGCGCCTGGCCACGAGCGAGGTGATCTGGCATTCGCGCAAGGCGTAGATATCGAGCAGTCCTTCCCGAACTTCGGGAATTTCGAACAGTCGTTCCTCCTGATCGGGAAAGACGCCAATATTGGCGGGATTCTCGGGCTCGGGACGTTCGACCTCGAGTACCTCGGCCAACCGTTGCTGATAGTCGACCAGTAGCTCGTCGCCATTACCGTAACCCCCGCAAGCAGTGAGCAGGGTACTGCAGACCAGAACCGTAGCAGTGAATCCGTGTATCGCACACCTCCTGTCAACTACGGGGAATCGCCAGTCGACCATCGCTCACTGCCTTGCTGATCCTGTGCAAGCGAACGCCCAGTAGTAGCGCCGCCAGCGTGAGGCCGGCAACCAGGCCGATCCAGTAGCCATGCACGCCCAGCGGGCCAAACAGCGCTGGAAAGCCAACCGTGCCCAGCCAGTGACCGCCTCCCAGACCGACCAGCCAATAGGACACCAGGGTGATGAGCATGATGATCCGGGTATCCTTGTAGCCGCGCAAGGCGCCGGCCATGTTGACCTGCAGCGAATCCGACACCTGGTAGATCATCGCCAGCCCGATCAACGACAAGGCCAATCGTTGCACCTCATTATTATGAGTGTACAGGGCGATTACCGGTTCCGACGCCAGCCATAGAATGACATTGTTGAGCAGGGCCACGAGCAAGCACACCGCCATGCCGTTCCAGGCCACGAAGCGTGCGTCCTGCACCTGGCCGCTGCCCAGGGTATTGCCCACCCGTACCGTCAATGCCATGCCCAGTGACAGGGGCAACATGAACAGGATCGAGGTGAAGTTCAAGGCCACCTGATGAGCTGCCACCGTGATTTCGCCGAGACCGGCGATGAACAGGGCGATCAGGGTGAACAGGGTGACCTCGACGAAAATCGCCACGCCGATCGGCACGCCCACGTACAGCAGCTCGGCAATCATGCCCCATTTCGGTGTAGTGGGAGAGTGCCACAGCTCGACCGGGGCGTAGGCGCGACTGCGTTGGGTATAGATCAGCATGGCGAGGCTCATCACCCACATCGACAGCGCCGTGGCGATGCCGCAGCCCAGTGCGCCGAGGGCGGGTAACGATTGCAGTGAGGCCGGTAGCCAGTCGCCGAACAACCCGACGAGTCCAGGGCCGCCGTAGATCAGCACGAAGTTGCTCGGAATATTTACGCCCAGGCCGATCAGGCTGATCCACAGCGACGGTCGGGTGTGGTTCATGCCATCGGAAAAGGCGCGCAAGGCCTGAAACAGCGCCACGCCCGGCATGCCGAAGGCCACGGCCGCAAGGTAGCTCGTCGAGAGCTCGGCAACGGCTTGTGGCACGCCCATCAGATGAAAGATCGGCATGACCGTGAACCACAGCAGCAGGGCCGCCACACTACCCAGTGCCACAGCCACCCACAGGGCCTGATGCACGTTGGGGCGAATGCGCTGGGTCTGTGCTCCCCCCAGCAACTGGGCGACGATCGGAGTGAGGCCCATCAGGGTGCCGGTCATGAACAACATCAAGGGCATCCACAGACTGGAGCCGACCGATACCGCGGCAAGGTCGGTGGCACTCAGGCGGCCGGTCATGATCACATCCGTGGCCCCCATGCCAGCCTGGGCGAGCTGGGCGCCGCAGATCGGCAGGCCAAGCCGGATGAGCAGGTGAGTTTCCTTGCGACTACGGGCAACGATGGACGAGGTGAGCGAGGCCAACGCAGCGGCTCCTGTCTTGGACGTGGATCGGCCCCTTCCCGGGGCTCTCTTCTGACCGTTTGGGCAGGCGCCCTAGTTTAGCAACTGCCGGTGATTTTCGCCTGTGGCGGTGAGTCCTTATAATGCCGGCCAATGAACATACGACCGGGATCAGGAAACGTTGTGACCCACTGCCTGGATGACATCATCGCCTTGTTCGATGGCCTCTTTCACGACCGCTACCGCACACGTCTCGTGCGAGGCGGCGATGAACCCCTGTATCGCCCGGCGGATGCCGGTCATCCGTATCATCGGGTGATCTTCGCGCGCGGCTTCTTTGCCAGCGCGTTGCACGAGATCAGCCACTGGTGCATCGCCGGCGCCAGGCGTCGTGAATGGGAGGACTATGGCTACTGGTACCACCCCGACGGTCGCGATGCCGAACAACAGCGCCGCTTCGAGGCGGCGGAGGTGGCACCGCAGGCGCTGGAGCTGTTGTTCTCGCGAGCCTGTGGGCTAACCTTCAATGTCAGCGTCGATAACCTGGGTGAGGTCGAGGTCGATCGTGATGGCTTCCGCGCTCGGGTCGAGGCACGGGCAGCCCGTTACGAGAGCGAAGGGCTGCCGTTACGGGCGGCCGCCTTTCGCATGGCATTGAAAGCCTTCTACCAGAGTGACTCGAGTCTGCCGGGAGCGCTGGCGAAGGGGCGTCGTCAGCTCGAGGAGTGATCCGGCTGGTGGGTTTTCCATAGCGCCTCACCCAACTGCAAGAGCGGTTGCAAGGCCGGTATGGCGTGACGCAGGGGATACGCAATGCCGATGGTCTCCTCGATGGGCGGGGCTTTAAGAAACCGACAACTGAAGTCGTGGCTGGCCAGGATCTCTGGCCAGCCAGGGACCAGGGCGGCACCGACCCCGGCCGCCACCAGCCCTTGCGTATATTCAATCGTGCGCAGCCGGGCGCGAACCTGACAGTGAATGCCAGCCTCGCGCATGGCCTCGGCCAGCTTCGTCATGGCGGTACAAGGGTGGCGCCAGATGAAGGGGAGGTCGGCCAGGTCGTCCAGCGCCACCTTGTCCTTCAGCGTGAGTGGGTGACCATTCGGCAGGGCGAGTAGATAAGTATCGTGCCACACGGGCTGGAAGCCTTCGTGAGGTTCCAGATCTTGCCGATCGATGATGCGTGCATCGCAAGGCTCTTCCGGATTGACCAGGGAGAGGGCCAGATTGTCTCCTGCGGCAATGTAATCCTTGAGCAGCCGTGTCATCCGGTTGGCCCCCAGGGAACGCATCAGCCCCAGACGTACCGGCGTCGGAGGAGGCGAGTGCCGGAACAACCCTTGAATGGCATGCATATCGTCATTGAGCCGCATCGCCAGCGGATAGAGCCGGTGACCCTCCTCGGTAGCACTGACCCCCTTGCGATGCCGCTCGAAAAGCGCGGCGCCCAACCGCTCCTCGAGTTGCTGAATGGCAGCGGAAATCGACGGTTGTGCCACATGACAACGACGGGCGGCGGCACTGATCGAACCGCACTCATACACGATCATGAAATAGCGCAGGCTGCGGATATCCATAGGTTGTTTCTATATCGAATACAGGGGATCAATATTACAGCTTTGTCCGCCGATCCAGTAGGCTGAAGACAACAAGCAGAATACAAGGGGGCTATCGTGGTCGATCCATTGCCGCAGGAGCATCGTTTCCTCTCGGCCATTCACAACGCTGACTGGCCGAGCCCGGCACAGTCATGGTCGCTTCAGGAGGTGGGCCTGACAGGCGAAGCGCTGGTCGAGCTGTTCGAATCCCAGGTGCAGAGTCGCCACCTCGATCTGCATGCCAGGCGTTTGCAGGCGCGCGGGGAGGCGTTCTACACGATTGGCAGCGCCGGGCATGAAGGCAACGCGGCCATTGCCCGGGCGTTTCGCCATACGGACCCCGCCTTCCTGCACTATCGGGATGCTGCCTTTCTGATCCAGCGCAGCAAGGCCGTGCCGGGGCAGACACCGCTCTACGACATGCTGCTGAGTTTTTCCGCTTCCGCGGACGATCCCATCTCCGGGGGACGACACAAGGTACTGGGGTCGAAAGCCCTGTATATTCCGCCCCAGACCAGCACCATCGCTTCGCACCTGCCCAAGACGGTGGGTGCCGCCTACAGCCTGGGGCTATGGCGGCGCCTCAAGGCGCATGGGGAGTGGCCGGAAGACAGCGTGGTGCTATGCAGCTTCGGCGATGCCTCCTTCAACCACTCCGCGGCCCAGGGCGCGCTCAATGCGGCGGCCTGGGCGGCCTATCAGGGGACGCCGCTGCCGCTGGTGATGATCTGCGAAGACAATGGCATCGGTATTTCCACTCCCACCCCACAGGGCTGGATAGAGCGCAGCATGCGTTCACGGCCGGGCTTCCACTATCTCAGCTGCGATGGGCTCGACCTGCTGGATACTTATCGCGCCGCCCGGGAAGCCGAGCGCATCGCCCGACGTCTCAAGCAGCCTGTCTTTCTGCACATGCGCTGCGTGCGTCTGATGGGGCATGCCGGCTCGGATGCCCAGCAGGCCTATTTGTCGCCGCAGCAGATCAAGGCCGATGAGGCGCGAGATCCCTTGCTGTTCAGTGCTGGCCTACTGCATCGCCATGGTGTGCTGTCGGCCGATGCCATCGCGCAACTGTATCAGCGTACCGAGGAGCGCGTGGCGCAGGTTGCCGAACAGGCCATCCGTCGCCCCCGATTGAAGACGGCCGAGCAGGTCATGGCCAGCATCGTGCCGCCCTCGCGCCCGGGGCGGCGGCAGACCTGCGACACGACGGTGGATACCACGCCGGCTCCCATGGCCAAACTGCTCAACCAAGCACTGTATCGCCTGATGCAGATGTATCCACACCTGGTGATGGCGGGGCAGGACGTGGGCCGCAAGGGCGGCGTCTACGGTGTCACCCAGCGTCTCCAGGCCCACTACGGTTCGTATCGGATCATCGACACCCTGCTGGATGAGCAAAGCATTCTCGGGTTGGGGATCGGCCTGGCGCACAACGGGTTCGTGCCGATCCTGGAGATCCAGTTTCTCGCCTATTTGCACAACGCCGAGGATCAGTTGCGCGGAGAGGCGGCCACGCTCAGCTTCTTCTCCAAGGGGCAGTACACCAATCCCATGGTGGTGCGCATCGCCGGCCTTGGCTATCAGAAGGGCTTCGGCGGGCACTTTCACAATGACAACGCGATCGCCGTGCTGCGCGATATTCCCGGCCTGCTGGTGGCCTGCCCCTCGAATGGCGCCGATGCCGTCGGGTTGATGCAGGAGGCGATACGCCTGGCCGACGAGGAGCAGCGCATGGTGGTCATGCTGGAGCCCATCGCGCTCTATCACTGCCGTGATCTGCTCGAGGAAGGCGATCAGCGCTGGTGCTTTGCCGACCCCGGGCCGGATCACCATCTGCCGGCAGGACTCCCCGGGCAGTGGGGAGACGGCCGCCAACTGGCCATCATCACCTATGGCAACGGCGTCTACCTGTCCCACCAGGCCATGGCCAGGCTGCAGGCGGAGGGGGTGGCCATGCGCATCATCGATCTACGCTGGCTGACGGGTATCGATCATGAGGCGCTGCATCAACTCGTCGATGGCTGTGACCGGATCCTGTGCGTGGATGAGTGCCGGCGCAGCGGTTCGGTGAGCGAAGCGCTGATAGCGGAGCTGGTGGAACGGGGCGTCGAGTCATCGCGGCTGCACCGTCTGACCGCCGACGACAGCTTCATCCCGCTGGGCCCGGCGGCAACGGTGACACTGCCCTCGGTGGAGGCCATTGTCGAACGCAGTCGGCGCCTGCTTGGCACCGACACGGGGCGTCGACATCAGGCCAGTACTGGCAGAAGAAGAGGGCGGGCATCATGACGGCAACACACACCTCCCGTACCAGCCGACGGGAACGCCTGCTGATCGTCTGTCCCGGACGAGGCACCTACAACCAGGGCGAATGGGGCTACCTTGCTCGCCATGCCGGTGGGACCGAGTGGTTGGCACGCCTCGATGCCATGCGTCGTGAGCGGGGCATGCCCACCTTGAGCGAGCTCGATGGAGAGCTGCCATTCCGCCTGAGCCTGCATGGTCGTGGAGAGCATGCTTCCCCGCTGATCTATGCCTGTGCCATGGCCGACATCATGGCCATCGACCCCGAACGCTATGACATCGTGGCGGTGACCGGTAACTCCATGGGCTGGTATATCGCCCTCGCCGCCGGCGGGGCACTGACGACCGACGCTGCCATGTTGCTGATCAACACCATGGGGCAATTGATGCAGGAAACGCTGGTCGGGGGACAGTTGCTGTACCCGTGGGTCGATGCCCAATGGCGGCCACAACCGGAACTGCGCGATGAGCTGCTGGCGTGGATTCCCCGCTTGCATGGCCAAGAGGGCATGGAACTGTATCTGTCCATCGACCTGGGGGGCATGCTGGTCTTCGGCGGCAATGACAAGGCGCTGGAGCGGCTGGCCAGGGAGCTGCCACCAAGCGAGCGCTTTCCCCTGCGTCTGCACCAGCATGCCGCCTTCCACACGCCGCTGCAGCGCGATGTGCGGGAAACGGCGCGGCAGCGCTTGACGGTGACCCCCTTCCAGGCACCCGCGACCCCGCTGATCGATGGGCGCGGCAGGCTGTGGATGCCTTGGAGTACCTGCCGGGAAGCGCTGTGGGACTACACCCTGGGAGAGCAATTGGTATCGCCTTACGATTTCACGGCAGCGCTTCGCGTCGGGGTGAGAGAGTTTGCCCCGGATCGTATCGTCATTCCCGGTCCTGGCTCGACGCTCGGTGGTGCCGTGGCCCAGACCCTGATCCAGCTCGACTGGCAGGGGCTGGACAGCAAGGCGAACTTCCAGGCCCGCCAGGCCGAGGATCCTCGCCTGATCTGCATGGGCATCGAGGAACAGCGGGAGTGGTTACTGGGGCGCTAAGCGGGTGCCTGAGCGGAGACAGACTTCCTGCGATCGAGAGTGATGGGCGACCCGCTATTCGAATCCTGCCTTGCGTAACCCTTCGAGGTAGTGCTCCGCATCGGCGGTGCGCCGATAGGGATCGAGGGCCGTCAGCCAGTCGAGGCAACCGGTGTGTTCGGGGAAAGTGCCGCGCGCCATCTGATAGCGGTAGTGGCGGTAGACGGTATCCCGGTGACTCGCGCCTTGCTCCGGGTGACCGAGATGGGCATAGGCTGCGGCGATGAAGGCCGGCGTGTTGCAGAAGGCCTGGGGAGCCGACGCCATGGTGTCGATGGCCTCGTCGTACAGGCGAGCGCTGAAGAAGGCGATCCCCGCCATGCCGGCGTACCATTCCGGACGGTATGGCGCGAGGCGCAGTGCCTTGCGGGCTGCTTCCACTCCACGTTCGGGCTCGCCGGCCAACGCCAGGGCAAAGGAGGCATGGGCGAGCACGTCGGCATCGTTCGGATTGAGGGCCAGGGCCATCGACAGCTCGCGGTTCGCGGCCTCGTAATGCCCACCGTAGAGCTCGGCCAGACCCAGCATGCAGTGGGCGCGGTGGTCGCGCGCATCCAGGGCGACCGCCTTGCGGCCGAGCTCCAGTGCCTCCTGTTGCAGAAACACCCAGTGCGTCCAGGAGTAACAGGCCCACTCGTTGAGGTGGGCGAGGGCGAGTCCGACATAGGCACGGGCGAATTGCGGGTCCCTGGTCAGCGCCTGCTGGAAGTAGCGCTGCGCCTCGCGGATGGCCGGCAGGTCGGGGCGGCGCAAGGCATGCCAGCCTCGCAGCCAGAGATCATAGGCCTGCCAGTCCTGGGGCGGTTTGCGGCGGGCCTGCGCCAGGCGATCGTCCTCGATCCGCCCGGCCAGGTTGCCGACGATGTGGCAGACCATATCGTCCTGGACGGCGAAGAGTTCGTCGAGCCGGCAGTCATAGCGCTCGGCCCAGACCTGGCGCGCGCTTGACGTCGCCAGCAGGCGGGCAGTGAGCCGCAGCCGTTCGCCTCGGCGCCGCAGGTGTCCCTCGAGGATATAATCCACACCGAGTTCGCTACCGACCTGTGCCGGCGTGGCCGGCGTATGGCGGTACGCCAAGGCGCTCGCCGGGGCGATCACATCGAGTTCGCAGAAGCGGCCGAGTTCGGTCGTGATGTCCTCCGCCAGGCCGTCACCGAGGTGACGATGGAGGCTAGCATCTTCGAGCGGCACGAAGGCCAAGACGGCGAGGGAGGGACGGTCGGAGGACTCTGCTCGTCGGCGGGCACGGGCCACGGCGGCGGCTTCGATCACCCGAGGGCGCTCGGGCAGGTCGTCACTCTCGCGCGGCAAGTCTCTCTTGTTGTCGGCGTTATCGGGAATCAGGGCCAACAGTTCGGCTTTCAAGCGTTCGGTTTCCGGGGCCGGGGCAACGCCGAGTTCATCGGCGAGCCGTTCACGGAAACGTCGATATTGATCCAGGGCTGCCCCTATCCGATCCTGGTGGAGATAGAGGCGGATCAGCGTACGCTGCACCCCTTCGTCAAGGGGATCATTCTCCAGCAGCCGCAGGGCGAGCTGAATGCCGGGATCGATGGCGCCGGTGAGCACATAATGGTCAAGCAGCCGGTGCATCAGCTGTTGCAGCCGCTCGTCGAGCCACCTTCGCTGTGTCATCAGCCAGTCCTCGAACGCCTCGCCGCATTCGGCCATGCCTTCCAGGAAGGGACCACGATACAGCGCAAGCGCGCGTTCCAGCGTTTCTGGGGTACCATCGGCGAGCAGTCGCTCGAACGCTTCAAGGTCCACCGTGATCGCGTTCGCCTTTAGACCTACTTCTTGTGTGCCGATGGCCAGACATTCTCGCGTCTCTGTCGGTAACGCATGCTGCAACCGCGACAACGCCTGACGCAGGTTGGTGCGCGCTCGGGACTCGGGCATGTCTTCCCACAGCAACCCCGCCAGAATGCCACGCGAGTGCCGTCTCGACGGGCTTGCCGCCAGATAAGCGAGCAATGCTTCGACCTTGCGGGTCGGGAAGGCGAGCGGCTGCCCTTCTGACGTATGACAGGCGAACTCACCCAACAGCGAGATATTCAGGAGCGGCATGGAAGTAAACCTCCTGCCAACAGCGTAAGCGGTGGAGTCTTGTGCTGCTAAGGGCGCTGTGTCACGTCTGTGTCACGCCTGAGAGACGCACGCCTGCTATTCCTTGAATGTAACCCATGGCAAGGGAATCAGGGCCTGGGATCGCTTGGCAACCTAACGAATCGACGAGGTGAGTGATGGAAGATCCAGGAATCAATACACTGCGTCGCGACGAAATCGCCTTGGGCGCGGACGCGATCCGGTCATTGGGAGAGGGCCTGCACGGAACGCTGATCCAGCCCCATGACGACAGGTACGAGGAGGCGCGCAAGGTCTATAACGCGATTCACGATCGCCGTCCGGCCTTGATCGTCCAGGCGGCAGGCGTGGCGGATGTGATGACAGCCGTGACCTTCGCCAGGGAGCACGAGCTCCCCCTGGCCGTGCGCGGCGGCGGCCACAGCGTCCCCGGCTTCGGGACCTGTGACGGAGGCCTGGTGCTGTCGCTCGAGAGGATGCGCGGACTCCGCGTCGATCCCGAGCGTCGCAGCGTCCGGGCCGAGGGCGGTTGCACCTGGGCCGACCTCAACCATGCCACCGCTGCCTTCGGCATGGCGACGACCGGCGGGATCGTCTCCACCACCGGCGTCGCCGGCCTGACGTTGGGCGGTGGCCTCGGCTATCTGGCGCGCAGCTGCGGGCTCTCCTGCGACAATCTGCTGTCGGCCGATGTGGTCACGGCCGAGGGTCGTTTCCTGACCTGCAGCGAAAGCCGCCACGAGGATCTGTTCTGGGCCATCCGCGGCGGCGGCGGCAATTTCGGTGTGATCACGTCGTTCGAGTACCGCCTGCACGCCGTGGCCGATATCCTCGGTGGGCCGACCTTCTATCCGCTCGATGCGGAGGTCATCCGCGCTTACCAGGCCTTGATCGCCGAGGCGCCCGAGGCGCTGGGGGCGGTGCTCGGCATCACCCTCGGCCCGCCGCTGCCGTTCGTGCCCGAGCAGTGGCACGGCCGGCCGGTGATCGTGGTGCTGACCTGCTGGAGCGGGCCGGCAACCGAGGACGACGCGATACGCGAGCGCCTCGGCCGCCTCGGCCCTGTCGTGGGGCAGTTTGTCCAGCGCATGCCGTACCCGGTGATCAACACCCTGTTCGACGAGCTGCTGCCCGCCGGGCTCTATCACTATTGGAAGGGCTGTTTCACCAAGCGGCTTTCCGATGAAGCGATCGACGTGCATCTCGATTTCGGCGCCCGGATCCCGTGCCTGCAAAGCGCGACGCTTCTGTTTCCCATCGATGGCGCGTGCCAGCGTGTCGCTCCCGATGCCACCGCGTTCGCCTACCGGGATGCGACCTTCGCGACGGTGCTCGGCCCGAGCTGGCCGGATCCTGGCGACAGCGAGCGCAACATCGCCTGGGGGCGCGCCTACTATCGGGCACTTCAGCCCCATTCCGAGGAGGGCGGTTATGTGAACTTCATGTCCGGTGACGATGCCGATCGGGTGCGTACCAATTACCGACAGAACTACGATCGGCTGGTCGAGATCAAGACCCGATACGATCCGACCAACCTGTTTCGCTTGAATCAGAACATCGCGCCGTCCAGTGGCGACATGGCATGAGCCGTCAATCCTCCCCGCCGAGCCGGTGGTGCAGCATCAGCATTACCTGAACCTCCTGCTCGGGGCGCATGGGTTCGAGACCCAGTTCACCGAACAACTCGCCGCGGGCGCGTGACCAGTCGCCGGGTGCGAGGTCGGGATACAGGGAATCGGCCGGTGCCAGCTCGACGAAAGGATCGAGCCCAAAGACGTCGAACAGACGCGAGAGCGCGGCCTCATCGTCGCTGACGCCGGCGGTATACAGGGTGGCACTGAAGTGATCGCTCTCGAGCTCGCGGATCACGTCCAGTGGGCTGACTCCCAGGCTGTCGAGCTCTTCCAGGCTGTAGTCGCCCAAGGCAATCAGCTCACCGCTCAGCCAATCGTCGTCGGGCTGAATCAGCGTATGCTTGATCTGGCCATCGGGCAGTGCCCAGGCGATGGCTAGGGGCAGGCCTCCATCCTCTCCGGTCTCTACGGCGATAAAGCCGGGATAGTCGGCCATCTCAGGTCACCTCTTCATTGTCGTTGAGGCCTGCGTTGTCGGTCAGGCGAAAGAAGGCCCGCGCCGTGGCAGTGGTCGCGGCGGCCAGTTTCTGTTCTTCGGTGTCACGCCAGTGGGCGATCTCGCGTACGATCCACGGCAACAGGGCTGGTTCGTGGCGTCTGCCCTTGAGTTTGGCAGGCAGGTTGCGCGGCAGCAGGTAAGGGCAATCGGTTTCCACCATCAAGCGCGTCAGCGGAATATCGCGTACCAACTCTCGCAGATAGTGGCCACGACGCTCGTCGCACAGCCAGCCGGTGAGGCCGATGTGCAGGTCGAGGTCCAGATAGCCGTACAGGGTATCGCGGCTGCCGGTGAAGCAGTGCACCACCGCCTGGCGGATATCGTCGCGCCAGGTCCTGAGCATTTCCAGCATCCTCGGGCCGGCATCGCGTTCGTGGATGAACAGCGGAAGGCCGGACTCCACGGCCAGCCCCAGTTGCGCCTCGAAGGCGCGCTCCTGGTCGGCAGGGGAAGAGAAGTTGCGGTTGAAATCCAGCCCACATTCGCCGACCGCCACCACTTCCGGCTCGCGGTGCAGCTCGCGCATGGCGTTCTCGAGCCCGCGACTCCATTGGCTAGCGTCGTGGGGGTGCACTCCGGCGGTGGCATACAGGCCGGAATAGCGACGCGCCAAGGCCACTGCGCGTTCGGCATGTTCGCGATCGGTGCCGGTGAGGATCATGGTGGTGACATGTGCCGCCTGGGCACGCTGGATCACCGCATCCAGGTCACGAGCGAAGCTGTCGTGGGTCAGGTTGGCCCCGATGTCCACGAGTGGTGCAGGAGAACGGAACTGCAGTGCCTCGGGCAGATAATCGTCGAAGGTCGCGGTTGGCTCGGCCAAGGGTTGGCTCCTTTCCACAGAAGAGTCGTATTGTACCCAAGGCCACCTCGGCTCGGCCATGCGTTACAATGACGCCTTTGACGGTTTATGAGGGACGCGCGTGACTCTGTTACGTCTGGAACAGTTGCAATTGGCTTATGGCACGCACGTGCTGTTCGACGGTGCCGACCTGGTGCTGGAAAAAGGCGAGCGCCTGGCGCTGGTGGGCCGCAATGGCACCGGCAAGTCGACGCTGCTCAAACTGGTGGCCGGTGATATCCATGCCGATGGCGGGAGTATCTGGCGTGCTCCGGGCCTGAAGATCGGTGTGCTGGAACAGGACCTGCCGGTGGCCTCGGGACAGACCATCTTCGATGTCGTGGCCCAGGGGCTGCCGGAAGCGGGGGGCTTGCTCGCCGAATACCATCATCTGGTGCAGGAAGCAGCACCCGACATGCAGCGCATGGAGCGCTTGCAGACGCAGCTCGAGGCCATCGACGGCTGGTCGTTCCACCAGCGTATCGACACCATCCTCACGCGTCTGGGGTTACCCGCCGATGACCTGATGGCGTCGCTCTCCGGCGGGTGGCGCCGGCGGGTGGCACTGGCGCGTGCCCTGGTTGCCGAGCCCGACCTGCTACTGCTCGACGAACCCACCAACCATCTGGACCTCGATACCATCGCCTGGTTGGAGGAACAGTTGCTGTCCTTCAATGGTGCCGTGCTGTTCATTACCCACGATCGTACCTTTCTGTCGCGCCTGGCGACCGCCATTCTGGAGCTCGATCGTGGTCGTCTGGGGCGCTATCCGGGTGACTACGCCGCCTACCAAGAGCAGAAGAACCACGAACTGGAGATTGAGGCGCGCGAGCATGCCCTGTTCGACAAGAAGCTCGCCCAGGAGGAGGCCTGGATTCGCCAGGGCATCAAGGCACGGCGGACTCGCAACGAAGGCCGAGTGCGGGCCCTCGAGAGAATGCGCGCCGAACGCAGCCAGCGTCGTGAGCGCCAGGGCAAGGCCAGCCTCACGGTGGACAGCGGCGAGCGTAGCGGCAAGCGAGTCGTGGAGCTGTCCGGGGTCAGCCAGCGGTTCGGCGACGACTGGGTGATCCGCGACTTGAGCCTGGAGATCCAGCGTGGTGATCGCATCGGCCTGATCGGTCGCAATGGCGCCGGCAAGACCACACTGCTGAAGATCCTGCTCGGCGAGCTCGAACCTACCGAAGGCCAGGTCAAGCTGGGCACCAATATGCGGGTGGCCTATTTCGACCAGCTTCGTGCCGGCCTGGAGCCGGAGAAGACCGTCTACGACAATGTTGCCCAGGGTAGTGACCGGGTTAGCGTAGGCGGCAAGGACAAGCACGTCATCAGCTATCTGCAGGATTTCCTGTTTACCCCCGCGCGAGCCCGTCAGCCGGTCAAGGCGCTGTCCGGAGGCGAATCCAATCGCCTGCTGCTGGCCAAGCTGTTCACCCAGCCGGCCAACGTGCTGGTGCTTGACGAGCCGACCAACGACCTCGATGTCGAAACCCTCGAACTCCTCGAAGAACTGCTACTGGATTTCGATGGCACCTTGTTGTTGGTATCTCATGATCGCGCCTTCATGGACAATGTGGTCACCGGCGTGCTGGCCTTCGAGGGTGAGGGCCGCGTGCGCGAGTACGTTGGCGGTTACAGCGACTGGGTGCGCCAGGGAGGCAAGTTGCCACCGGCGCCCTGGGACTTCGATGCCCGTCGGGTATCCGGTCAGGCCAAGAAGACCAGCATGGCCGATCAGCCCGCCGCCACGGCCAGTGCCGAGCCGAGGAAGAAACCGGCCAAGCTGTCCTACAAGCTCCAGCGCGAGCTGGACAGCCTGCCGGCGACTATCGAGGCGCTGGAGAACGAAGTGGCGGAGTTCGAGGCCACGGTCGGCGATCCGACGTTCTATCAGCAGGATGCCGACCAAGTCACGACGACCCTCGAGGCGCTGAGTGCCAAGCAGGCCGAGCTGGATGCGGCCATGGAGCGTTGGATGGAACTGGAGGGCATGGCCGCCGGCGAGTGATGGGCTAAGGTCGGAGTTGACGCTTACTCGTCGCTTTCCTCGCCATTCTTGCCGACGCGCACCGCCAGCACATCGCACTGAGCGCCGTGCAACACGCCGGTCGACGTGGAGCCCAGCAGCAGGGCGAAACCATGACGGCCGTGGGAGCCGACCACGATCAGGTCGACATCGTGCTCCTCGGCGAAGCGATGAATCTCGGTATCCGGCATGCCCACTACCACATGCTGGTTTTCGCGGGACACGTTATGGGGATCGGCGATCTCGGCCAGGCGCTGCTTGGCGTGGTCGTCGAGCTGGTCCTGGATGCTGGTCAGGTCCATGGGGATGTCGCCCCCGTAGGCGAAACCCAGGGGTTCCAGCGTATGCATGATGGACAGCTTGGCCTGGTTGCGCTCGGCGATCGGCAGGGCGCGTTCCAGTACCTTGTGGGAGTCCTTGGTCAGGTCGACAGCGACCAGGATGTGGCGATATTCGTTGCTCATGGGTGGCCCCGGCATCAAGTTAACTAGTGGATGTCTCCACTCTAGGTCGGCTTGCGTGTCACGACAACGACCTATATCAACGTTTTAGCTTCCGTTACCAATATTCCGGAGAGGTGCCCATGGAGTGGTTGATTATCATCGTCCTGATGTTGCTGGTCATCTCGCCGATGCTGTGGCTACGGCCCAGCTCGAGCCAGAGACGCCTGGGCAAACTGCGTGACGAGGCCATCAAGGCCGGGGCCAAGGTCAAACTGGGGAAGCCGCCATTGCACGAAGCGTCCAGTAGCATGCCGTGCTACCGCTGGCTGTATCCACCCCAGCGTCCCGGCCCCCACTTCCTGCTGGTGAGAAATGCCGAAGCCAGCGAGAGTCTCAAGGAATTTCGCCCTGGCTGGCGCTGGCGTGTCGAGCCGTTACGGCCCTTGCCTGACGCCGTCGATGCGCGCCTCGGCGAGTTGCTGACACGGCTGCCCGAGGACGCCTTGGTGATCGAGTCCGATCGAGATGCGCTGACACTGTGGTGGTGGGAGTCCCAGGGTGGGGAGCGCTTCACCGGTTATCTGGACGATTTCAGCTTTCTCTGCCAGCAGTTGGCGGGGCGCCCGGATCGGCCCGCGCCCCGGCAGGTCGGCTTCGGTGGCCGGCAGTGAGGAGCCGTGGCTATTGAACCTCCTGCTCCTCGCGGGCCTGGAGCTGCAAGCCGTTTTGCTCGATTCGTGTCAGCAATTCATCGAGCTTGGCGATGTCCGCGTCGCTCAGCCCGGCGAGCATTTCCGCACGGGCTTCACTCACCACGGCGTCGATGCGCTGCAATAGCGGCGTGGCCTGGGGGGTCAGGAAGATGCGTTTGGTACGGCGGTCCTGATCGCAGGGGCAGCGCTCGATCAGCCCCTGCTCGGCAAGCTGGTCCAGGGTGCGCACCAAGGACGGCGCCTCGACGCCGATGGCGCGTGCCAGGTCGCACTGAGGCTGGCCATCGCCTAGCCGCCAAAGATGATAGAGCGTAATCCAGCGAGTCTGGGTCAACTCCAGAGGGGCGAGGCGCTTGTCGAGGATGGCACGCCACAGGCGTGGCAAGCGTGACAGCTTGAGACCGATGTTCTGATGCATGACGTTCCGCATTTGCAGGCTGATAACAGGATTGTCCGAACCCCTCTCGTGTAATGCAAGCACCTGTTTTGACGTATCCCTGGCCGGTCACTGTTGAGCAGGTTGCTTGTCGGGTATCAGACGTCGAATATCGAGTCCCGGCAGGCCGGGCGGTGACGCGATGGTTCCGTCGGCCACCTGGGCAGCGCTGGCCTCGGCGCTGACGGTGAACCGCATCACCCCGATGCGCTGTCCGGAGGTGGTCATGACGTCGATACGCCAGCGGCCGACGGCGTCCTCGGGGAAGTTCTGCTTGTGGGTCCAGGCACGATAGCCTTCCTCGCGGCCACCATGGATGATCAGCGGAATCCGGTCGATCAGTTCCCCCTCGTGCCGCCATTCGTGATAGATCTCCTCGCGCAAGCCGCGAGGGGCGCGAATGGCGGTATAGGCGTAAAGGCCGCTGCGCCGGAGCTCACTGGCGTGCAAGCGAACATGGCCGCGAGGCTCGCGTTCGGCCACGTCGAAGCCGGGCGACAGGGCGCTGCCGCTCAGCCACAGGTTGGCCGGGGGCACCCAGGCGCGACCGGCCCAGGCAACGCCAGCCAGTACGACGGCCAAACCGAACATCGCCACCCAGCTCTTGAGATTTCTGGGCTTGATCAGGTGCATCAGGCTCGGCAGGCTGAAGACCACCATGATCAGCAGGGCGTAGTGCAGGCTCTGACTGGTCGTCAGTTGCAACATGATCGGCAAGGTGACCAGCACCACCACGAACACGCACTGGGCATGGAAGGCAAAGTATATCCAGCGATGGCGTTCGGCGAGCTTGAAATAGATCGGATCGAGAATCGACAGTAGCGCCAGCCCCACGATCAATAACGTGAACAACGCCTGGCCGCTGGTCCACGCCGTGGTCGCAAGCAGGAAGGGCAGGCTGAAGAATAGCGTTTCCTGATGGATCATCTGGGCGATGAAGGTGGTGACGCCGCGCGGCAGGGTGCGGTAGCCACGACGTGACAGAAGGCGCCCGATCAAACTCTCGGAAAGCAGCAGCACCCAGGTAAGCAGCATGCCCAATGCCAGGGCCGCACCGAGCCACTGCTGGCGATCGACCAGGAAGAAACTCGCCACCCCGGTGCAGAAAGCGACCGGCGGCCAGATCCAGATGTAGGGGCGCAGGCGCTCGACCAGACGCTCGATGACATGCTGCAACGCTTCCAAGTGGGGAGCGCGAAGTGGTTTGCCGGTTGGAGCGGTACCGTGGTCAGAAGAATTCGGTGTCGACATGAGGGCGCGACGGTCTCCCGGTGACAACTGGTGCAAGGGGCGCATCCTAGCAACTGTGCGGTGGTCTCGGGAGTCGTGAAAAGGCGACACCCGGACGAGCTTCGACTTTTTCTCTCTCAGGAAGGACTTGACGCCGTGCCCAGGCTGGACCAAGCTATCTGGCAATCAAACGGCCGTATGAAAACAGGCAGTTTTCCAACGTCCAACCCTGTGTGGAGATTCGCGGATGATCTATCAAGGCAATGCCATTTCCGTGGCGACCAATGGCGATGGTATCGCAACGCTGACCTTCGACCTGCAGGATGAGTCCATCAACAAGCTGTCCAGCACGGTGGTCGGCGAGTTGGATGAGGCGGTCAAGGCGATCCAGGGCGAAAGTGGCCTCAAGGGTCTGATCATTGCCAGCGCCAAGGAGGTCTTCATCGTCGGCGCCGATATTACCGAGTTCCATGGCCTGTTCGAGAAAGGCGAGGACTTCCTGGTCGAGATGAACCAGAAGGTCCATGCCATCTTCAATGCCATCGAGGACCTGCCGTTCCCTACCGTGACCGCGATCAATGGTCTGGCGCTGGGGGGAGGCTGTGAAGTCACCCTGGCCACCGATTTTCGGGTCATGAGCGAGTCCGCCAGGATCGGGCTGCCGGAAACCAAGCTGGGCATCCTGCCGGGCTGGGGCGGTTGCGTGCGACTGCCGCGCCTCATCGGTGCCGACAACGCGATCGAATGGATCGCCCGTGGCAACGAGAACGAGGCCGCCGAGGCCTTGAAGATGGGGGCCGTGGATGCCGTGGTGCCGAACGATCGACTCGAGGCGGCTGCGCTCGACATCCTGGCCCGCGCCAATGCCGGGGAACTGGACTACCGGGCGCGCCGTCAGGAGAAGACCGGACCCCTGCATCTCAATCCCATCGAGCAGATGATGGTCTTCGAGACCGCCAAGGGCTATGTGGCCGACAAGGCCGGGCCGCATTACCCCGCACCCATCGCCGCCATCAATGTGATCCAGAAGGGGGCCGGCGAGAGTCGTGAACGGGCCCAGGCCAGTGAGGCCAAGGCCTTCGCCAGGATGGCCAAGACCGACGTCTGCTTCAATCTGGTCGGGCTGTTCCTCAACGACCAACTGGTCAAGAAGAAGGCCAGCCGGTACGAGAAGCAGGCACGGAAGGTGTCGCAGGCTGCGGTGCTGGGGGCCGGGATCATGGGCGGCGGGATCGCTTACCAGAGCGCCTCCAAGGGCACACCGATCCTGATGAAGGACATCAAGGAAGAGGCCATCGAGCTGGGGCTCAAGGAGGCCCGCAAGCTGTTCGCCAAACAGGTCGAGCGCGGCAAGCTGACCACCCAACAGATGGCCGAACGTCTTTCCAATATCCGCCCCACGCTTTCCTACGGTGACTTCGGTCATGTCGATCTGGTGGTTGAGGCGGTGGTCGAGAATCCCAAGGTCAAGGATGCCGTGCTCAGCGAGGTGGAAGGGTTGGTGAGTGACGATACCATTCTCACCTCCAATACCTCGACTATCTCCATCACGCGTCTGGCGCAGAACCTCAAGCGCCCCGAGAACTTCTGTGGCATGCACTTCTTCAACCCGGTGCATCGCATGCCGCTGGTGGAAGTCATCCGCGGCGAGAAGACCGGCGATGCCGCAGTGGCCGCCACCGTGGCCTACGCCCGCGCCATGGGCAAGACACCGATCGTGGTCAACGACTGTCCGGGCTTTTTGGTCAACCGGGTGCTGTTTCCCTATTTCGGCGGCTTCAACTCCTTGCTCGAGCAGGGCGCCGACTTCCAGCGCATCGATAAGGTGATGGAGAAATTCGGCTGGCCGATGGGGCCCGCCTACCTGCTCGACGTGGTCGGCATGGATACCGCGGTGCATGCCAATGAGGTGATGGCCGAGGGTTTCCCCGATCGCATGGCACAAGAAGGCAAGAGCGCGATCCAGGTCATGGTCGACAATGACCGTCTGGGGCAGAAGAACGCCAAGGGCTTCTATGCCTACGAGGAAGACAAGAAGGGCAAGCCGAAGAAGGTCAGTGATGAGCAGGCCCATGAGCTGATCAAGAGCGTGGTGAAGGCGGAGCAGGAATTCTCCGATGAGGAGATCATCGCTCGCATGATGGTGCCGCTGTGCCTGGAAACCGTGCGTTGTCTCGAGGACGGCATCGTCGGCAGCGCGGCCGAGGCCGACATGGCATTGATCTACGGCATTGGCTTTCCACCGTTCCGTGGGGGGGCGCTGCGCTATATCGATGCGACCGGCCTGCCCCAGTTTGTCGAGTTGGCGGATCGCCTGGCCGACGAGTTGGGCCCGCTGTACGCCCCGACCGACACGCTGCGCCAGATGGCCGAGGCCGGCGAATCTTTCCATGGCAGCGACGCCTGAATCCACCACGAAAAGGAGTATTGATCAATGAGTTTGCATCCGAGAGATATCGTGGTGGTCGACGGGGTACGGACCGCCATGGCCAAGGCCAAGAATGGAGCTTTCCGTAACGTGCGAGCCGAGAACCTGTCGGCGGCGGTGATGCAGGCCCTGTTCGAGCGCAACCCCGACCTCGATCCTTCCGAGGTCGATGACGTGATCTGGGGCTGCGTCAACCAGACTCTGGAGCAGGCGATGAATATCGCCCGTAATGCAGCGATCATGACCGGCATCCCGAGCCGTGTGCCGGCCCAGACCGTCAACCGCCTGTGCGGCTCGTCGATGACCGCGTTGCATATCGCTGCGGCCAACATCAAGGCCGGCATGGGCGATTTCTACATCATCGGTGGCGTCGAGCACATGGAGCACGTGCCCATGACGCATGGCGTCGACGTCAACCCGGCGGCCAGCAAGTACGCCGCCAAGGCGGCGATGATGATGGGCCTGACCGCCGAATTGCTGGGCAAGATGCACGGCATTTCTCGCGAGGAGCAGGACAAGTTCGGGGTGCGTTCCCATCAGCGTGCCTTGGCGGCCAACGAGAAGGGCTACTTCGACAACGAGATCATCGGCATCGAAGGGCATGACGATCGCGGTTTCAAGGTCCGGGTTGGCCGTGACGAGGTAGTCCGCGCCGATGCCAGCCTCGAGAAGATGGCTGAACTCAAGCCGGTCTTCGATCCCCGCCATGGGACCGTTACCGCAGGGACTTCCTCGGCGCTGTCGGTGGGTGCCGCGGGCATGGCGGTGATGAGCTACGAACGTGCCCAGGCGCTGGGGCTCACGCCGATCGCCAGGGTCGTCTCCACCGGGGTGGCCGGCTGCGACGCCTCGATCATGGGCTATGGCCCGGTGCCGGCCTCCAAGCAGGCGCTCAAGACGGCTGGCTTGGCTTCGGGCGACATCCAGACCGTGGAGCTCAACGAGGCCTTCGCCGCCCAGTCGATCCCGGTGCTCAAGGACCTCGGTTTCCTCGACGCCCTGGACGAGAAGGTCAACCTCAACGGCGGGGCCATCGCCCTCGGCCACCCACTGGGCTGCTCCGGTGCGCGTATCTGCACCACGCTGCTCAATGTGATGCAGCAACAGGACGCCACGCTGGGCCTGGCGACCATGTGCATCGGCATGGGGCAGGGCGTGGCGACGGTCTTCGAGCGCCTCAAGTGAAACACTGATTTATTGCTGCGCTCGATAAATCCGCGTTCTAAAGAAGCGTTTTCTGACGGCACCCTTAGGGGTGCCGCTTTGCGTTCTACAGCACGCCGGCGTCGAGGCCGGCGGCCATATACAGCCCCAGCTCTTCGACCTGGTCGACGAACGCCTCCTGCCACTCGCCGCGTAGCGTCAGGGGTTCCTGGGCCCAGTGCCAGCGCAGGCCGGTGACGATGCTTTCCACGGCACGACGGGTACCTGTACCGTCGCGACCGGCTCGAATATAGAGCGCGCAGGGTAGGCCTTGCTTCTCCTCCAGCACCGGGTAGTAGCTGCGATCGAAGAAGTCCTTCAGCGCCCCACTCATGTAGCCGAGATTCTCGGTGGTACCGAGCAGGATGGCGTCGCAGGCACGAACGTCGTCGGGCCCGGCGTCCAGCGGTGCCTTCACCGTGACGTCCACCGCCTCGATATCCGAGTGCCGTGCACCCCGCTCGGCGGCCTCGCGCAGCTTCAGCGTATTCGGCGATGGCGCATGGGCCACGATCAGGAGTCGCTTGTTCATACCTTCATGGTGACAGTCGCTGCATCCAACGGCTAGGCACTAATCGTGGAAATTGCGCCCTGCCGTGGTCTCCTCGATCACCCCCTGGCGGATGACGAAGTCGCCGAAGCGCTCACCCTCGTCACGTTCCTTGGCATAGCGTTGGATCAGTGGGGTGAGCTCTTTCATGATCGTGGCTTCATCGATATTCTCGCGATACAGCTTGTTGAGCCGCTGCCCGGTGAAGCTGCCGCCGAGATAGAGGTTGTAGTGCCCCAGCGCCTTGCCGACGAAGCCGATCTCGGCCAGGTAGGGGCGGGCGCAACCGTTGGGGCAGCCGGTCATGCGCACCACGATGGCGTCGTCGGCCAGGCCGGCCTTGTGCATCGTCTGCTCCAGCTTGTCGATCAGCGATGGCAGATAGCGTTCGCTCTCCGCCATGGCCAGCCCGCAGGTGGGAAAGGCGACGCAGGCCATCGAACCGCGACGCAGTGCCGAGACATCCTTGGTCATGCAGTACTTGTCGATCAGTGCCTCGATCTCGTCGCGCTTGTCGTCTGCAACGTTGGCGATGATCAGGTTCTGGTTGGTGGTCAGCGCGATGTCGCCGGCGTGGATCCGGGCGATCTCGCGCATGCCGGAGAGCAGCTTCATGCCATTGTCGAAATCGGCGATACGACCGTTCTCCACGAACAGGCCGTAGTGCCAGGTGTCGTCATCGCCCCGGTACCAGCCGTAGCGATCGCCGTTGCTGTCGAAATGGAACTCGTGTGGCTCGCCGAAGGCATAGCCCAGGCGCCGCTCGACCTCTTCACGGAACCACTCGATACCGTGATCCTCGATCGTGTATTTGGTGCGTGCATGCTTGCGGTCGTGGCGATCGCCATGATCGCGCTGTACCCGCATGATGGCCTCGGCGACCTCGACGACCTGATCCGGCGTGCAGAAACCGACCACGTCACTCAACCGCGGGAAGGTGGCCGGCTCCCCGTGGGTCATGCCCATGCCGCCGCCGATGCATACGCTGAAACCGCGCAACTCGCCGCCTTCGGTATCGGCGATGAAGCCGATATCGTGGGCGAATACATCGACATCGTTTTCGGGCGGAATGGCGAGCGCAATCTTGAACTTGCGTGGCAGATAATGCTTGGTATAGAGCGGTTCCTGCTCCTCCTCGCCGCCGGCAACGCGCTCCTCACCGAGAAAGATCTCATGATAGGCGCGTGAGCGAGGCATCAGGCGAGCGCTGATCTCGTGCGCCAGTTCGAAGACCTGACGATGGACCCGCGAGCGGTGCGGATTGGCGGTGCAGATGACGTTGCGGTTGACGTCGCCGCAGGCGGCGATGGTGTCCAGCATGGCCTCGTTGATGGCCTGCAGGTGCGCGCGCAGGTTTTCCTTCAGGACGCCGTGATACTGGAAGGTCTGACGTGTGGTGATGCGCAGCGTGCCGTTGGCGTAGCGAGTCGCGATGTCGTCCAGCGAGAGCCATTGCCGCGCTGACATCAGGCCGCCCGGCATACGCAGGCGGACCATGAACGAGTACAACGGCTCGAGTTTCTGGTGGCGCCGTTCACTGCGCAGGTCGCGGTCGTCCTGCTGATAGAAGCCATGGAACTTGGTCAACTGGGTGTCGTCCTCGCTGACGCCGCCGCTGGCGCGGTCGGCCAGGCTCTCCTTCAAGGTGCCGCGCAGGTAATCGCTCTCCGCCTTCAGGCGCTCGTTGGGATGCAACTCGTCGAACGAGATATCGCGAAGCTTGGCAATGATATCGCTCATGACGGGGCCTCCGACTCAATACACGTCGCGCTGGTAACGCTTGGCCTGTTGCAGCTCGCGCACATACTCCGCTGCGCTCTCTTCGTCGCGCCCACCCGCCTCGCGAACGACATCGAGTAGCGCCCGATGGACATCCGCCGCCATGCGCTCGCCATCGCCGCAGACGTAGAAGTGCGCACCTTCCTGCAGCCAGGCATACAGCTCTCCGGCATGCTCGCGCATGCGATCCTGTACATAGATCTTTTCCCGTTGATCGCGCGAGAACGCTACGTCCAAGTGGGTCAGCAAGCCTTTCTTGCGCCACTGCAGCAGCTCCGCCTGGTAGAGGAAGTCGCTGCGGAAGCGGCGATCGCCGAAGAACAGCCAGTTGCGCCCCCCGGCTTGACGCTCTTCGCGCTCCTGAAGAAAGGCGCGATAGGGGGCGACCCCCGTGCCGGGGCCAACCATGATGACCGGCGTGTCGTCGTCGTGCGGCAGCTTGAAGTTCTTGTTGCGATCGACGTAGATGGGCACCGTGTCACCCGGTCGCACCCGATCGGCAAGGTAGGTCGTCGCCACGCCGCCACGGGATCGACCATGGGCCTCATAGCGCACGATACCGACCGTCAAATGCACCTCGTCGGGTGCCGCCTGGTAGCTCGAGGCGATGGAGTACAGGCGCGGCGGCAGCTTGCGCAGCGCACGGGTGAAGGTGTGAGCATCGATCTTCTTGACCGGGAAGTGCTCGATAACGTCGATGATATGGCGACCCTCGACCCAGTCGCGCAGTTCGTCGCGCGACTCCTGATCCATCAGCCGACGCAGTTCGGCGGCGTCCGAGACTTCGCTCCAGTGTTCGAGAAACGGACGGGTCAGGGTGGTGACCTCGAATTCCGTGAGCAGCGCGTCGCGCAGACGGCGGCCTTCGCCGAGGTCGGCCTCGGCATCCAGGCGCAGCTTGTCGAGCAACTCGTCGACGTAGGCCGGATCGTTCTGCGGCACGATGCCGATGGCATCGCCCGGTTCATAAGTGAGCCCCGAGTCTTCCAGCGACAGCTCGATATGGTGGGTTTCCTTGTCGGACCCACGGCCATTGAGCACGATCGAGTCAAGCACTTCCGCGTGAAAGGGGTGTTTCTTAGAATAACTTGCCGGGGGGGCGGCATCGGCCACCGATGCCGGGCCGCCGCCGACACGGCTCGCCGTGTCGTTGAGCTCGGCATAGCGATCGAGCACGGATTCGATCCACTGCTCGGCTGCGTCTTCGTAGTCGATGTCGCAATCGACGCGCTCATGGATACGCTGTGCGCCCAGTGCCTCGAGGCGCGCGTCGAAGTCCTTGCCGGTCTGGCAGTAATAGGTGTAGCTGGAGTCACCGAGGGCCAGCACCGAGAAGCGCGTCTTGTCGTCGAGCTTGGGCGCCTTGCGACCGTGCATCAACTCGTAGAAGCCTTCCGCGGTGTCGGGTGGGTCGCCGTCGCCCTGGGTGCTGACCACCACCATCAAGTCGAGGGGCTGCTTGAAATCCTTCTTGCCGATATCGGCCATATCGGCCAGGCGCACGTTGAAGCCGCGAGCCTTGGCCCGGTCGCTGGCCAGTTCGGCAACTCCTTCGGCGTTGCCGGTCTGACTGCCGTAGAGCACGACGATCTCCGCGGCTGCAGGGGCCGACTCGGGTTGCACCGGCGACGTCACCGCTGCTTCGCCCTGCGCACCCAGACCGGCGAGATAACCGCTCAGCCAGGTCAACTGGCGGGCATCAAGCCCTTTCAATGCCTCGTTGAGCTGTCTGGCCTGCTCGGCGCTCAGGGGACTGTTGGTATCGAGTAGGGGGCCTTGGGACATCTAAGGTAGCCTCACCTCGCACTGCATTAGGAGAGAAGGCTAAAGGCTTTAAGACAGAATTAAAAATTATATATAGCGCTGTTTATATTCGATATGAGAATGCTCGAGGAATGACTCCCCGCCTTCAGAGGGCCGGCTTCAGGGCGTGTCGTTGAAGCGCGTGGCATAGCAGGGCGGTGAGCTGGCGTCTCGGCCATCGGCCTGGCGGTCCTCTTCGGCGAGTGCCTCGAGGACGGCATCGCGCAGGAGGGGCAGATGCGATTGGTCCAGATCTCGTGAGGCGCTGAGCAAGGTCAGGCGTCCCTGGCGGGCCAGGCGCATCAGGGGGACCAGGCAGTCTTCTGCATCCGACATTTCCCAGCGGTAGCGACGGGCGAACACGGCACGGCTGATCTTGCCCTGATGCAAGTCGCGCCTCAGGGCATTGGAGGGTGAAGCGTCGCGATACCAGTCGGTCAGTTGAAGGATTTCCCGACGCTTGCCACGCGGCCATAACCGATCGACCAGTACTCGGGCACCATCGGTGCTCTCCGCGTCGCTGTAGATACGCTTCAGACGGATATCGTAGGGCATGACGACTCCTGAACCATGAATATGTCGTGGGCTTGTTCTGTGAATTTTGCTTCGCCCGGGCTGCGCTCATCGACTTATCCAGATAATGCTAGCCTAGCTCACAATTTGCCAGTGACGTACTCGACGGATTCCAACGAAGCGGTACCGGTGACGATGGTTTCCAGCGTGTCGCAGAATGCCAGGAAGGCCTCGCTGGAGCGCCCGGGAGCACGGTGCATCTCGATTTCCACATGGCCGAGCGATGGCAGCCCTTCCGCATCGCCGACGATACGGCAGCCGTCCGGGACGCTGCGAGGGGTCTTCACCGTCAACGCCAGGCCGGCCTGCACCGGCAGATTGAGGCCGGTGGGTGACTGGCTGGAGTAGCGCACATCCCAGCGACGACCTTCGCGACCCAGCGCGGCAAAGGCATGGGCGCGGAAGATACAGCCTTCCGGATTGAGTGCCAGCGGCAGGGTCTCCCAGTCATCCAGCGACTTGCCTTCGGCGATCACCCACACCAGCGGCTCGCGCCCCAGCAGGTGACCGGACTGGGTCGGCACATGACGAATCGCCAGTACGGCGTCGAGCAGGCCCTCCTGAAAATCGTGGACCAGGGCGGTACTGATATTGCAGATCAGTTCTAGGCGTATCTCCGGAAAGTGTTCGGTGAAACGGGGTAGCAGCTCCGGCAAATAGGTGCTGGCCTGCTCCTCCGATGTTCCCAGACGGATCAGCTCGCCCTGTCGTTCGGCGCCCATGACCCGTTTGGCTTCATCCTGCAGCTTGAGGATATGCCGGGCATAGGGCAGCAGACGACCGCCGGAGGGGGTCAGCACCACGCTGCGGCTGGTGCGCGCGAACAGTGTCTCGCCCATCTGGTCCTCGAGGCGTTTTATCTGCAGGCTGATCGCCGACTGAGTGCGGTGCAGCACCTTGCCGGCGGCACTGAAGCCCTCGCACTCGGCGACGGTAACGAAGGCACGCAGTAGGTCGGTATCCATGATCTATGAGCCTATGCAATGAATTTTATCTTAACCATTCATTTCTATTATTAAAGTGTGCTCACTACGCTGTCCATACGTTCTCGACAAGGCAGGAGCGAAAACGATGCACGCTATGGCTCAGCGGGAAGATGCCTCACTCCAGGGACTCATCGACCTGGAGCGTTATCCACTTCACGACCTGGAGGGAACCGCAGGGCAGCGGTTGATCGATGAATGCCGCCGCCAGCTCGCCGAGGATGGGTGCGTGGTGCTCAAGCGCTTCGTCCCCGAACATGCCGTGGCTCGCCTGGAGCGCGAGACCGAGCGCCTCTCCCCCGAAGCGCACTACAACCAGACCGAGACCAATCCCTACAACAGTGACGGTGATCCCAGTCTACCGGCCTCGCACCCCAGGAACCGCTTCGCCGACCGGACCAACGGCTTCGTCGCCGGCGATCGCATCGATGGTGACACCATCATCCGCCAGGTTTACGAGAATCCGCAATTCCAGCGCTTCATCGCCAGCGTGGTGGACATGGAGGAGGTCCATGAATATGCCGATCCGTTGGCCGGCCTGGTGATCAATGTGCTGCGCGAAGGTTGCCAGCATCCCTGGCACTACGATACCAACGAGTTCATCGTCACCATGATGACTCGTCAGTCGCACGGCGGAGGACGCTTCGAATACGCTCCCGGCATTCGCAGCCTCGAGGGCGAAAACTTCGACGAGGTCGAAAAGGTCATCGACGGCGACCGCACGCGGGTCAAGTCGCTGGAGTTGCAGCCTGGCGATCTGCAGATCTTCTTCGGACGCTATTCGTTGCACCGCGTGACGCCGGTGGAGGGCGACAAGGAGCGCCACACCGTGATCTTCGCCTATGCCAAGGAGCCGGGTTTCATCGGCCGTCCCGAACGCGCGCAGCGCATTTTCGGGCGCATGGCACCGATCCACGAGCAATTGCTGAAGGAAGGCATGCGGCGCAGCGACAATCTTCAGGACTGAAGGATTCCCATGAGCATCGTCGATTTCGACAATCTTTCCGACCATGAACCCGACAGCATTCCTGTCGTGCCCTCGGCCCCGATGGCCAACGGCGACAGCATTCCCACCGCCTTCGATCCTCGACAACTGCGGGCCGGGCGCCTGACGCGGCTGCGCGACATGATGGCGGAGCAGGGCTACGCCGCAGTGGTGCTGTTCGACCCCAACAACCAGCGCTATGCGACCGGCTCGCGCAACATGTTCGGCTACTTCCTGCGCAATTCCACGCGCTATATCCATGTGCCGCTGGAAGGGCCGGTGATCCTGTTCGAATATCCGGGCAGCGCCCATGTTTCCACTTGGCTGGAAACCATCGACGAGGCACGCACCTCCAAGGTGGTGTGGTCGGCGGTCAATCAGCGCGACAACCTTTCCAGCGACCCCTTCGGCGTGGAGATCGCCGAACTGGTCGACGCCTACGGCAAGGGTAACCGCAAGGTCGGGCTCGACCGCTGTGCGCTGAACCTGGCCCATGCCCTCGAAGCCCAGGGGCTGGAGGTCTTCGACTGCATGCAGGACACCCTGCATTGCCGGCGCATCAAGACGCCGGAGGAAATCGCCTGTCTGGCCCAGTCGATGGCCGGCAGCGAGGCCGCGGTGGCCGAAGTGGAGGCCTCCATCCGCCCGGGCCTGACCGAGAACGAGCTGTTCGCCATCCTGTACGGCAACGTCATCCGCCAGGGCGGCGAATTCATCGAGACCCGCCTGTTGAATTCCGGGCCGCGCACCAACCCCTGGTTCCACGAGGCCAGCGATCGGGTCATCCGTCCCGGCGAACTGGTGGCGCTGGACACCGATACCATCGGCTGCCACGGCTACTACTCCGATTTCTCGCGCACCTTCCATGTCGGCCCCGGCAAGCCCAGCGGTTACCAGCAGAGCCTGTACCGGATGGCGTTCGAGCAGGTGCACCACAACATGGCGATTCTCGCCCCCGGCGTGAGCTATCGCGAGATCGCCGAGAAGGCCTGGAAGATTCCCGAACGCTTTTTCGATCGCCGCTATCCCTCGATCATCCACGGCGTGGGCATGCACGGCGAGACACCGCTGGTCGCCCATCACATGGACTTCGACCGCTTCTCCAGTGACGGCATCCTTGAGCCGGGCATGGTGGTGTCGGTGGAGAGCTATATCGGCGAGGTCGGCGCCGCCGATGGCGTCAAGCTGGAGGAAGAGGTGCTGGTGACCGACACCGGTACCGAGAAAATCTCCAACTACCCGTTCGATGAGGCCCTGCTCGGCCGCCAATGCTAGGCTAAGGTCCGTCTCGAACCAATCGCTTGAACCACGCCCGCCCTGGCAAACTGGGGCGGGCGTCGTCGTGACGCCATCGATCTTCGATCGGTAGGGCAATGACGGCCAGGAAAGGCACTGCTAGGATGAGCGGAATGACGTCAGGCTCGGCGGCCGGGTCGAGCCCGGCCAGCCACGCTTACCGCGCGCATGCCGCCTACCAGTACCGAGCTGGCCATCGCCCGCCAGTCGAGCGAGAAGGGCAGCGTTACCATGGGTCGCTCCGACCGGATAACCCGACTGAACGTGGAGTTCCGATGAACGCAAGGATGCTGCATTTCGAGGACGAGACAGCCCCCGCCGTGAGGCTGGCCGAGGCCGCCGGTCTGACCGCAGCCTTGGTCGAGCGTCATCGCTTTCCCGACCAGGAATTGCGCCTGACCCTGCCGAGCGATATCAATCGACCGCTGCCGCGGACCCTGGTCATCTACCGCAGCCTGGACCGACCCAACGACAAGCTGGTCGAGCTGTTGCTGATCGCCCGTCACGCTAGACGCCTCGGCATACAACAGCTGGTGCTGGTGGCACCGTATCTCGCCTACATGCGTCAGGATATCGCCTTCAATCCCGGCGAGATCGTCAGCCAGACCGTGATCGGGGAGTTTCTCGGCGGGCTGTTCGACGCCGTGATCACCGTGGACCCTCATCTGCATCGCATCAGCCGACTGCAGGAGGCGATTCCCCATGGGTATGCCGTTGCCCTCTCCGGCGCCCCGCGCCTGGCCGAGCTGATTGCCATGAAGCGTGACAGTCCGCTGTTGATCGGCCCCGACGCCGAAGCTGCCCAGTGGGTACAGAGCGCTGCCGAGGCGACCGGCTTCGATCATGGCGTCTGCCGCAAGGTCCGCCATGGCGATACCCGGGTCGAGGTCGAACTGCCGGCGATCGACGTCGCCGGCCGCAAGGTGGTACTGATGGATGATGTGGCCAGTTCCGGCCACACCCTCGCTCGTGCCGCCGAAGGGCTGCTGGCTGCCGGCGCCGCCTCGGTGGATGTCGCCGTCACCCATGCGATCTTCGCCGGCGATGCCCTGCAAGTGATCCGCGGTGCCGGCGTGAAGGAGATCTGGAGCAGCGACAGCATTTCCCATCCCAGCAATGCTATTGCTCTGGCGCCTGTACTGGCGCAGGCACTGGACCAAGTGCCAACCGCAATATCCTGAATGTCGTGATACGTTGAAGCAGGCGACCTGCATCACCACTCTCGCCCCAACTCCTGAATTGCCACGAATCGAGTCGCGGCCAGTGTGAGGTGTGATGGTATGCACCTGACAGTCGGCCGCTGAAACCAAGGGGTATTGCCCTGAATACAGTATCAGGAAGTGTCACAAATTGATGCAGAATGAAGTAATATATTGATCTCTTGCGCAGATTGGTGACAATATTCTACATTCGTTACTATTGGTGTTAGATATCGTGTCCTCCCATGGCGTGCGGGATGATTTCATTATAATCTCTTAACCGGTATTTCCAGCCTCTACGTTGGATCTAAACCCCCGCGAGTTCCTCGAATGGCGCTTGGTTCAGAAGCGGGAGCGAGATCATCAGTGGTCAGTTCATCAGTTCCATGAGAAGCACTTCATTTAGGCAGCAGGGTGGAGCACAGCAATCGCAGACCTAAAATGTAAAGGCCCAATGTCCATGGGTGCTTTATCGTACCTTACTGGGGCTCAGCTGCAGACATGCCACGCATACGGTGGTACGCCTGAGGGCAGGTAGGAGATATGCTACACTATCGTTAGCCCGTAGCTAGAAAGCTTTCATCAAAAAAATCTAGAATAACGCTTATAGGGTAGACAAGATGAGTCGAGACAAATATTCACGCTATGATGGTTGGTCTCAACTCTTGGATGAAGTTCAGAAGAATATAGGGGGAGGCTGCAAAGACTATGCGGATGTGCTTTCCTGGGCATTTGAAGTCTTGGGCATTAATTATTTCAGCTATGTATACATGGGCTATTTGCCAGCCGAGTCAGATGATGTCGGTATTGTTGGTAACTATCCGGAAGAATGGGTTGAGACATATAAGAGCAATGCTTTGCATAAGTGTGATCCTGTGATAAGAAGATCATCCTATACATCTTCATCGTTCTTCTGGGATGCTTGTAAAGCAGAAGATGCTAGCCTTTTTGAAGTTTTTGAGTTGTCGTCACCATATGGAATAGAGCAAGGGTTTACAGTGCCCATTCATGAACCCGGCTGTGCCTTTGGCTCAATGCACTTTTCCTCACCAAACGATAACACGGATTTCAAGGAAATAATTCGCGCTAATTCACATCTCATACATGCCATAAGCTTTCTGGCACACCAGCACCGGCCTACGTCAATACGTAGGCAGGAATGTCAGAAAATCAGCTCAAGAGAAAAGGAGTGTTTGCGCTGGGTGTCTCTGGGAAAGACCTACGATGAGATTGGTACTATCTTGGGCATTTCAGAGCGTACAGTGAAATTCCATGCTGGAAATGTCATGGAGAAGTTAGAAGTTAATAACATCAAGCAGGCGCTGACGAAAGCTGTGAGATTGAACTGGATATAGCGATATCGCTGTCTCCTTTACCATGTTTTGAATTCGACAGAATATCTGAAATTCGTTTTAGGGATTGGTAAGACTCTATGCTGCAATCCAGTAATCCATAATAAACGTTTTCTTGCTGTGTTCCCACTCCTGAGTTTAGGATGTTCAGCTTCCAGCCGCTTCTCCTAAGAACTCTTTCCATTAGTGAATCGACTACGACTTCGTAGCTATCGATCCCACTCGCGATAGCGAAATTAATCATACCGTCAAAGAGAGCTAGCGTACGAGCATCAATGCGATTGTTTGAAAAGCCATACGCAAAAGAGCGTCTGGGGGTAATAAAAAACCTTGAAGCCTCCCAAGTGACGGCTCCTTGTGTCTCCTTGGTTTCGATAGGCGATCTAATCCACTGCAAAGGTCCGGAAAGAAGTGTTGGTTTGTGTGATGGGCGTAATCGTACGCACCCCGTCACTCCCTCATGCCAAGTATACAAATAGTATGAATGCACGTCATCATAATCATCAACTTCTAGTTCGCCATCATCGTAACTTCCAATATCCCACTTTCGCCTGTCTATGAAAACACTTTTCCGGCAATGAAAGATTTGCTTGAGAACATTTTCGTTGATTGATTTGTAGTCAGAGACGTATGTTGTAATCCCGTCTGTCTTCATGTGCTGCGTCTCATGGTAGAGCATCGCATTGATTCCCAAGAATAATTATAATATATGCTTTATCGATTATAATCGATTTGGTGTCTATCCGCACCTGTCTCTTAGGACAGTGGCTAGCGCAAGCATCTTCTGCTTATCATGCTTGCTCAGTTGTTTCCTGAAGGGCTTCAATCGGTAGCTAAGCTTGAGACGTTATGGACCCAGGATTGTCGGGCTCTCGAGAGTGAGAACAATAGAAGCGATAAGCGCTACGAGGAAAAGGGACAGGGATAGGCCATGACCAATTCCACCCGCGTATCACGTATTGTCAGTCGAGAGGTTGCCGATTGCCAGACTTGTCACTTGAGGGCACTATGTGTGCCTCAAGGGCTGCCTCTGAAGGATATAGCCGAACTCAATGGCATCGCGCCCCCGCTTGCCCCACTGAAGAAACATGATGCCCTGTTTCGACAGGGCATGCCCTTCACCAGTCTGTTTGCTGTGCGCTCCGGCAGCCTCAAGCAGGTCACCACGACCTATACCAATGAGCACCTTGTCACTGGCTTCTTCCTGCCGGGCGACCTGGTGGGCCTCGATGCCATCGCCGAGGAGTGCTATCCGGGAAGCGCCGTGGCCCTGGAAACCACCACGGTATGCGAATTGCCTTTCGAGCGACTCAATGAGCTTAGCCTCCGTATACCCGCGCTGCGCCAACGCATCTACCGCGACCTGAGCCAGGAAGTCCACAATGAACGCTTGATGCAGCGTCTGCTGCTCAACAGGACCGCCGAGGCACGGCTGGCCCGCTTTTTACTGACCATGTCGGCAAGTTTTCGGCGCCGCGGTTACTCGCCCTATCGCTTCCAACTGGCGATGACGCGTGGCGACATCGGCAATTACCTGGGGCTGTCGCTGGAAACTGTGAGCCGGACCTTGACGCGTTATCAGCAGCATGAGTTGGTCGTCATTCGCGGGCACGATTTCCACCTGTGTGACATGAAGGCACTGACTCGCCTTTCCGAGGCCTGTGGCCGGCAGGGCGCTGCACAACAGCCATCCTGACACTGGGCCCATGCGCTGCACATTCAAATTACACGGGTTGGTCCATCAACGGCCCCTCGACGTGGCAGGCGTGCCGAGCATGGGACTGCCGCCAAAGTGGTCGCCGCAGAGCTCCATTTCCGTGATCCCTACCGCTACAATCTGCGCGGGATCAACGAAACTATCGGGGGACGTGAATCAAGATGAAGAACCTGTTTGCATCGATTCCAAAAGATCTCGAGCAAGAATTCTTCGAGACTGTCGTTCAGGGTGAAGGTATCAAGGTGGAGCGTATCGTCTCCCGGGGACACCGATCACCGGCATCTGGCTGGTATGATCAAGCGCAAAGCGAGTGGGTTGTGGTACTGAAAGGAGAGGCCATCATCGCTTTTGAGCAAGAGGGGGACGTGGTTCTCGAACCCGGCGACCATATCGACATTCCAGCCCATAAAAGGCACCGGGTAAAATGGACGGATCCAGAACAAGAGACGGTATGGTTGGCGGTACACTACTCACGTAGAAAGGCCTAGCATTCATCGCTTGTGCGGGCCTACTCCTGCTCTTCAACGACATCTTCCTCCCGGGCTTTTTCTGTCTGGGTTTCTTCTTCCAGCTCGGGTATCCACCCTTGTTCGCGATAGTAGCGTAGGGCGCCTTCGTGAAGCGGCGCGGAAAGTCCTTCGTGAATCATCTGCTCTGGTGTCAACAGTGAGAACGCCGGGTGAAAGACCTGGAAGTCATCGAAGTTGTCGAAGACGGCGGAGACAACCTGATAGACCAGATTGGGGTCGGTGTCCCGGGAGGCGACGAGGGTGGCCCGGACACCGAAAGTCTCCACGCCGGGCTGGTCGTCCCGGTAGAGACCTTCGGGAATCGAGGCGAGAGTATAATAGGGGGTCCCATTCACCAGCGCATCGATCTCGGGACCCGTGACGTCGACGATGACGGCGTCGCACAACCGGATGGCCTGCTCGATCGATGAATTGGGGTGCCCCACCGTGTAGACCATTGCCTCGATACGGCCATGGCACAGCTCCAGCGATTGTTGATCCGCGGGCAGTCCATTGGCGGGGGAAAAGTCGTTCAGGGACCAGCCCTTGGCGTCCATCAGCTTCAACATCGTGCCGCGCTGACCCGAGCCCGGGTTGCCGATATTGACGGCTCGGCCGGGGAGGTCGTCGATGCCCTGGATGCCGGCGTCCCGGCGTGCGACGAGAGTGAAGGGTTCGCTGTGTACCGAGAACAGCGCTCTCAACGACTCGTCAGGCCCGGCCTCGGCGAACCCCTCGAGGCCATGGACGGCGTAATACTGCAGGTCCGACTGGGCCAGGGCGATCGGGACCGATCCTTCGCGAATGGCCTCGAGATTGGCAAAGGAACCAGCCGATACTTGTGCCTTGCACGGCGTTTCCATCAGCCGGCAAATGGCCCGTCCGGTAACGTGATAGACCCCGGCCGCACTCGCTGTGCCGATGACCAGCGCTTCATCGGCTGTTGCCGGAGACGGCAACAGCAGCATGGTGGTGAACAACCCACTCAGCAGCGGTGCCAGGTGCCACCCGTGCGAGGTAGAATGGAGTTCGTCGACATCGCTTCCCATCGCCACCGCTCCTCCGGATCGAGTTCCTTTGCGCTACCTGATAGCCCCTCTTGTTCGGTTATAGCATAGCCGCATTAGTCATGATCGAAGGAAAGGAATCGTCGGACAGGCGCTGCCCATCCTCGGGTCTGCCTCGTCTGCATGACACACAGCACCTAAGGTAATATCGAAGGAAATGCACCCGTGACACTTGGAGGAAGACCATGGTCATGACGCCCGTGCATCGCAGCGATACCGCTGAGCACTACGAGCCCCTGGCCGAGCGTATTCTGGCGGCGGCACTCGAGATGGCCGAGGCGCGTGGCTGGGAAGCCGTCGAATTGACCGAGGTGGCTGCCAGGCTGGATATCCCCGCCAGGAGTGTTCTCGATCACTATCGCGATCTGGATGCCGTGGCCAATGCTTGGTTCATGCGCGGCTGGCGCGCGATGCTGGCCGAAAAGCCGGAGGGTTTCGGCGATTGGTCCTCTCGGGAGCGCATCGAATACTGCATGCTGGCCTGGTTCGACGCTCTGGCCAGCCACCGCCGCGTCACCGTGCAGATGCTGCGTACCAAGGCGCATTGGCCACACTTGCACACTTGGGTGCCGATGCTCTTCGATCTTTCGCGCACTATCCAGTGGCTGCGCGAAGCCGCCCGGCTCAATGCTCCTTATGGTACCCGTCGTGCGCAGATGGAGGAAATCGGCCTGACCTCGCTGTTTGTCGCCACTCTACGGGTCTGGGCTCACGACGATACGCCCCACCAGCAGGACACTCGTCATTACCTGAGAAAGCGACTGGAACGCGGCGATCGCCTGATGCGGTGGGTCTGGGGCGGTCGTTCCGGTAGCCAGCATGAAGGCTCGACGCCGGACAGGGAGTCGCCGGTCATCACCGATGAGCCCTGAAGCGGGCCCGGCGGTGCTTCATGAAAAGGATGTCACCGGCCATCGAGGCAATCGGCCAGCCGCTCTTCCAGCGAACACGGGGTGATGCGCAAGTCGTCGAAGGTACCGACGTCCGGGCCCACGACGTTGTCTTGCTGCATCAGCATGACCTGGTTCTCCGTCAAGGGAGGAGAGGGCAATAGCGCTGCCAGTCTGGCGAGTGCCCGCCAGGCGACAAAGGGGACCGGCAGTAGCGGCCGGCGGCGTCCCAACCGAGTCAGGACCAGCTCGACGATTTCCCGGTAGCGATAGGTGCTGGCGCCCCCCAACTCATAGAGAAGAAGATCGGGCGCGGCAGTGTCCAGCAGCCGTGATACGGCATGGGCGACATCAGCTACCAGGACCGGCTGCAGGCGAGTATCGCCACGGCCGAACAAGGGGACCACCGGGAAACGCGAGATCATGGCCAGGGCGCCGAGAAAGGCATCCCGTGGGCCGAACAGTACGCTGGGACGCACGATGACGGCCGACGGAAAGGCCGTCCGAACACGCTGCTCACCGTGGGCACGGGCGCGAATGTAGCTCGAGGCGGAATCGGCATCCGCGCCGATGCCGGAAATATGCACCAGGCACTCGACGCCGGCTTCCCGACAGTGGTGTGCTACCCGGCCGGCTCCCTGGGCATGAATGATGTCGAAGGTCTCGGTACGGCTTGGTTCCGTGTACAGGCCCACGGCATTGACCGCTCCACTGGCGCCTTCGAGGGCGGCGGCGACGCTGCTGTCGTCACGAATATCGGCACTTACCAGTTCGATGTCGTCACTGGACGCGAGATCCTCGGGGAGGCGTGGGTGCCGGACCGCGACCCGGACCGCCGTTCCCGCTGCCACCAGTTCTTGGACGATGGCGCTGCCCAGAAAGCCGGTGCCGCCGAACACCGTCGTTACGCGGTGGTGCATGTCGTTCACCTCACCGATCACACCAATGCCTTGAATCTTAGCCTGACATAATCTGCACTCCAGTTGCCTCGACTGTCGCGCAGGCTGGTGGCGAGCCACTCGACGGTATCGTCCAGCACGGCCTGGCGAGTGTCGTCGGGCAGGCCATACAGGAATGGATTGGCGAAGGTGGCGAGCCAGCCGGCCATGCCGGTGGGCAGTGGCGTGGGGCGTGGGATGAGTTCGATGGATTCGACCCGGAAGCCTTGTGCCTCGAGTAGGGTGCGGTATTCGTCCGGGGCAGGAAAGAACCAGGGAAAGCGCTGGACCCCATCGATACCGCGGATGTGCAGGGCGGCCAGCAAGGCCGTGCAGATGGCAGCGACATTGCCGTGGCCGCCGAATTCGCCGACGAAACGCCCGCCGGGTTTCAGGGCGCGCTTGACGCCGTCGATCACCGCCTCGGGCTCCTGCATCCAATGCAGGGCGGCGTTGCTGAATACGGCGTCGAACTCAGCGTCGAAGGGAAGCCGGTGGCCATCCATGACATGGGCGTCCAGGCCCTTGGCGCGAGCGGCATCGATCATGTCTTCCGAGGCATCCACGCCGACAAGGGTGGCGCCGGATGCAAGCAGCGCTTCGCTCAAGGTACCGTTGCCACACCCCAGGTCGAGAATCCGTTCGCCGGCCTTGGGTGCCAGCATGGTGGCTACCGCACCTCCCAGCGCGGGGACGAAATCGGCATGATCGGCATAGCCTTGGGCATTCCACTGCTGGCCGGCGGCAAAGTCATCGGGGGGTGTCATATCGCTAGTGGCTCCATCGAGGGCAAGTTCCCGATTCAGAGTAACAGCTCTCGTCGGCAGGACGGCATCCTCTCATTGCATAGCCCTGCATGGGGCCGAGTCGAGCGGACGTCAGTAGTGCTCCGAATCGGTGCTATGTTGTTTATAACAATGACTCGGGATAGGAAAACACTGAATAAATGCCTGCGCGACTCAATCACTGCGTTGCGCGGTGCGCGGAATCCTCACCTATACCCCATAGGCTCCGGTTCCTTTGCTCCGTACGCCTTGTGCTTGATGCCGCTCGTCGATTTATTCAGCGCTTCCATAGTTCACGAATGACAACATCCTCATAACAAGCTTGTGCACATAACAAGGAGGGCGTCATGGCTGACAAGATCTCACGCAGAAATTTCCTGAAAGGGACGGCCTATGGCCTGGGGGCGCTATCGTTTGCGGCCCCCGTCATGCGAGCTCGGGCCCAGGAGCCCACCCTGCGTTGCGGCGTCGTGACCTCGTTGTCGGGGGAGAACCGTTTCGGAGGGAATCTGACGCGTCGTGGCTATGACCTGTGGGCCGAAGAGATCAACAAGCTGGGAGGCATCGAAGTCAACGGCGATCGTTATCGGGTGGAGATGTTCTATGGAGACGCCCAGTCCCGCCCCGCCTCGGGAGCGGATGCCGCCGAACGCCTGATTATCCGTGACGAAGTCAGCGTCCTGTTTGGCCCCTATACGTCGGGCGTCACGCTGGCCGTACAGCCTATCTGTGCCAAATACAGCGTACCCATGATCTCGGGATCGGCGGAATCGCCCAATGTGTGGTTGGAGAAGCCACGTTTCAATTTTGGCATGATCCCTGCAGTGGATCGTACCTCGGATAAATCCATCCAGGTCATTGCCGATGCCACGGGGGCCGCTTCGGTAGCGGTCGTCGGTGTCGATGAGCCCTTCTCCAAGGAGACCGCCGAAGGCTTCCGTGATGGGGTGTCGGCGGCCGGTCTCGAGCAGACGCGCTTCGAGCTGTTCCCGGCGAATGCCGACTTGACGCCGATCGTCTCCAATCTCAAGGCCGACAATCCCGACATCGTGGCCGTCGGGGGGCATGAGGAGGTGCTGATCAACTTCATCAACACGGCGCGATCGCTGGATTTCCGTCCCAAGGCCATCCTAATGCATTACGGCGTCACCGCGGCAGCTTTCGCCGATCAACTGGGTGCCGATGCCAATGGTGTACTGGGTATCTCGCTGTGGACGCCCAACCTGTCCTATCGCGACGACCTGTTCGGTACCGCCAGCGACTATGACGAGCTTTCCCATTCCCGTTGGGGGAGCCATCCGGACTATACCGAGGCAGCGTGTTCTGCCAGTGGCCTGGTCCTGCAGGACGCCGCTCGTCGGCTTGGCAAGGCGCCTGTCTGGGATCGGCAAGCACGCATCGAGCTGGTGGAGGCGCTGGAAGAGACGGATATCGAAACCTTCTACGGTCCGGTCGCCTTCGAAAAAGAGGGGGACCATTACCACAACAATACTCAACCGGTGCCGGTGATCATCCAGATCACCGACGGAAGAGTCGTCCCCGTGGCCCCGGAAGATGCGGCGGAGACCGAACTGGTCTATCCGTTGCCTGCTTTCTCCTGAGGGCTCCCTCATGATTCTCCCATCACCCGTCGGCGGCGGACGGCGCGGGTGATGGGAGCGACTCGGAACCGGAGGAGACCGGCGTGGACGTGCTACTGCAGGCCCTGATGAACGGCATCTTGATCGGCGGAATTCTGGTGTGCCTCACCGTGGGATTCCAGCTGACGTTCGGGGTACTGCACGTCATCGACTTTGCCGTGGGCGGATGGGTCATGCTGGGCGGTTATGCTGCCTATTGGGCAGGCACTCTGCTGGGGCTCGACCCGTTCATCAGCCTGTTCTTCGTCTTCGCGCTGTTCACATTGATCGGCAGTGCCCTGGGGCCGCTCATCTACCATGTGCGCACGAGTCGCTATGCGCGACCGGATCTCATGGCGCTGGCGTTTACCTTTGGCCTGTTCATCATGATGCGCGGTGGCGCACTCTGGTTATGGTCCTTCGACAGTCGCAGTGTCGACTCGGTGTTGTCCGGACAGTTCATCACCCTCGGCCCGGTGACCATTCCTCTGCTGCGCCTGACGGCCTTCGCCATGGCGCTGGTGCTGAGTCTTGGCCTGTTCTTGCTGCTGTACCGGAGTCGCTTTGGGCTGGCGGTGCGGGCCGTGGCCCAGAACCGTGACAATGCCGGGCTCATGGGAGTCGATGTGAAACGGGTGTCGGCCTATGTGTACGGCATCTACACCGGCATGACGGCTTCGGCCGGGGTGCTGCTGGCCACCATCTACTCGGTGAATCCGGCGGTCGGGGTGCGCTACACCTTGTTCGCCTTCTTCGTCGCCGTCCTCGCCGGACTGGGCTCGGTGGGTGGAGTTCTGGTGGCCGGATTGGTGCTGGGGCTGGTGGAGTCTCTGGTCGGGACCTATATCGGTACCCGCTATTCGCTGTTGGTGGTCTTCGCGACGCTCTACCTGGTGCTTCTCATCTCGCCCAAGGGGATCCTCCAGCGTGGCATCTGAACGCACCATACGCCGAAACCAGATCGCCGGACTGGTTGCCATCATCCTCGGGGCAGGGGGGCTGGCCATACTGCCGGCATTCATCGACCCTTATTCCCTGCGTATCGTTACCGGGGTGCTGATGTGGGCCGGGCTGGCATGCGCCTGGAACATCGTGGGCGGCTATGCCGGGTACATCAGTTTCGGGCATTCCGCCTTCTTTGGCATCGGCGCCTACGTGACGGCGATTCTCATGCAGCGTGGCGTGGGGCTGCCTTTTCTCGTCACACTCCCCTTGGGGGTTGTCGCCGCGATCCTGGTGGCGGCAGCCATCGGTGGCCCGACCATGCGTCTGCGGGGGGCATATTTCGCCATTGCCACCTGGGCATTTGCCGAAATGCTGATGCAGCTTGCCACCATCCTGGATATTACCGGCGGTACCGGTGGCCTCTCCTTGCCGGTGTATCTCAATGAGTTCTTCTTCTACTACACCATGTTCGTTGTCGCCCTGACGACCTATATCGGTATCTGGTACCTGCTGGAACACACCCGCTTCGGCTACCGGCTCAAGGCGTTACGCGATCACGAAACCGCTGCCGAGGCCATGGGTATCCACACCACCCGGGTCAAGGTGCAGGCATTCGCGCTCTCCGCCGGCATCACGTCCCTGTTCGGGAGCATCTATGCCTATTGGGTCACCTTCATCGACCCGCGCTCGGTGATGGGGCCGGAGATCACCGACCAGATGGTGGTCATGGTGTTGTTGGGCGGGCTGGGGACCGTGTGGGGGCCGGCACTAGGCGCTACCCTGCTGTGGTTGACCAACCGCTACATCTGGTCGGAATTTGGCGATACTACGGTTTACTTGCCGATACTGGGCCTGATCATCGCGCTGGTCGTGCTGTTCCTTCCCAATGGGTTGATCAGCCTGTTTCCGGGCGGTCGTCGGCGTGGCCGTGGCGTGTTGTCCCGCCTGGTACGCAAACTGTGAAGAGGGAGGCAACATGAGTGACGCCGCCATGACGCGAGATGCCGACAAGACGCCGCTGGTTCTGGAAGGGCTGGCCAAAAGCTTCGGTGGCGTCAAGGCGGTGGACGACGTCAATCTGTCGGTTGCTTCACGTGAAATCGTGGGTGTCATTGGCCCCAACGGCAGCGGAAAGTCCACGCTGTTCAATCTGGCGACCGGCACGCTGCCGCTGGATGCGGGAAGAGTGTGGCTAGGTGGTATCGAGGTCACCGGCCAGCCGGCCTGGCGTATTGCCCGTGCCGGCATCGCCCGCACCTTTCAGATTCCTTCCTTGTTCGACAATATCAGCGTACGGGACAATCTCTTGGCCGCCGCCGTGGAGGGGGACTGGAAAGGGGCGCCGCAACGGGCCACGGACGTCATGGAGATGTTGGAGATTGGTCATGTGAGGGACAATCTGGCGTCGGAACTGTCCGGTGGTCAGCAGAAACTGCTGGAGTTCGGGCGCGTATGCATGCGCGACCCGGCGGTGGTCCTGCTCGATGAGGTGACGGCCGGGGTGCATCTGAATATCCGCCGTATCATCCTGAACGCTATCCGCAAGGTTCGCGACTCGGGCGTCACCTTCCTGGTTATCGAGCACGATATGGAAATGGTGCGCGAGATCTGCGATCGCATCGTCGTGATGGATGCCGGTAGGGTTGTTGTCGAGGGGAGCTTCGATGAGATTACCAATAACGTCGAAGTCCAACAGGCTTACTTGGGACGGCGCCGATGAGTGAAGAGCTGCGCGTCACGGATCTGGTGACCGGTTATGGCAAGCAGGAAATTGTCCATGGTGTCTCGATGACGGCACGACCCGGACACATTACCTGTGTATTCGGCCCCAACGGCAGTGGCAAGTCCACGGTGATCAAGGCTGTCGCAGGACTGCTCCCCGCGTGGTCCGGGAGCCTGCAGTTGGGAGAGACCGACCTTACGGGCCTGGCAGTCCATCACGTCGTACGTAAAGGTATCGTGATGATGCCGCAGGGAGGAGGGGTCTTTCCTCGCTTTACGGTCACGGAAAACCTGCGCATGGGAGGTTATTCCCTTGCCGATGCCTCACTGGTCGAGCAGCGTATCGAGACGCTCATCGATGAATACCCGAGTTTGCAACGGCGTCGGCATGTCGCCGCGGGATCGCTATCCGGCGGCGAGCAGATGATGGTCGCCATCGCCCGGGCTCTGGTGCCGGATCCGACGTTCGTGCTGCTGGATGAGCCTTCTGCGGGTCTGTCGCCCGCCCTGGTCAGCGAGACGATGAGCAGGGTGGAGGAACTGCGCAAGCGCGGTGTCGGGGTGGTCATGATCGAGCAGAACATTCGCGAGGCGCTGCCGATCGCTGACAGCATTTACATCTTTGCCGGTGGTTATCGCAAGTTTGCCGGTACCAGCGCTGACATTCGTGATGACCAGCATCTCATGTCGCTATACATGGGAGGGGAGTCCGACGACCAGTCAGGTTGACGGAATGACGTTCTGGCCATGGGACGGAGACTTCAAGCGGGTTGAAAGGGGTCGTTGTGGTGCATTGACATCCTGGCATCATGTCTTTGAATGTAAGAATAATGAGTCCATCAGCTGGGCAACATATCGACAGCGAACGTAAAGGAGGATACCGCGATGGCATTTGCACTATCGACCATGCAGTTGGAAAGCTCCGCCTTCGAGCCTCGAGGCAGGATTCCGGCCAAATATAGCGGCGAAGGGGAGGACGTCTCTCCGGCATTGGCCTGGCGCGATCCTCCACAAGGTACCCAGGCCTTTGCCGTGATCTGTCACGATCCCGATGCCCCGCTGGTGAAGAACGGCAGCTACGGCTTCGTGCACTGGGTGCTCTACAACCTGCCGGCGTCCACCACCCGGCTGGAGGAGGGCGCCGATACGGGCACCGCGGGCGCCAACGACTTCGGCAAGCAGGGTTATGGCGGCCCGATGCCGCCGGAAGGTCATGGGCTGCACCACTACTACTTCTGGGTATTGGCGCTGGACAGTGAGCTCGACCTGCCCGCCGGCCTCAGCCTGAGCGAATTTCTGCACAAGGCCGAGCCTCATCTAGTGGGCATGAATCGCCTGGTGGGTACTTACCAGCGAGACTGAAACCGTCGCGCTTTCCCATCCTCGGGAGGCGTGGTGGTCTAGAAGTCCTCCACTCCTCGGGCGCGCATTTCCTGGGGCAACAAGGCGGCGTGGATCACGGCGTTGACCGGCGTGGCCACGCCATGTTCGATTCCCAACCTCACTACGGCGCCGTTCTGGGACTCGAGCTCCGACGGGCGCCCCTGGAGGATATCGCGCTGCATGGAGGCGGTACTTTTCTCCGGCAAGGCGTCGATGAACTTCAGCGCTCGTGCCACGGCATCGTCGGGTAGGGCGATGCCCTTGGCCAGGGCGACCCGATGAATTTCTTCCAGTATCTGTTCGATCATGCGCCGGGTGTCCGGTAAGGCACGAGTCACGCCGATCGGCGCGCGGGTGATACTGCCGATGCCGCTCATGGCGCAGATGAACAGGAACTTGCTCCAGATCGCCGCCAGAATGTCATCGGCGACTTCGGCCTGCACACCGGTGGCACGTTCGAAGATTGCCTGCAGGCGCTGGGTGCGCTCGCTGGTGCGGTTGTCGAGTTCGCCGATGCGCACGAAGGGATCGATGCCGGCATGGCGCACTTCGCCAGGCCCCTCGCGCCAGGCCAGGATGCCGCACAGTCCACCGACCACATGCTCACGACCGAGTGTGGCGGCCAGTTGGTCCACGGCCTCGACGCCATTTCCCAGCGGTACCACAAAGGTGTCGGGACCGATCATCGGCCGCATTGCCTCGGCGGCGTCCGGCACCTGCCAGGCCTTGGTCGCCACGATCACACAGTCCACCGGCCCGACACTCGCCGGCTCATCGGTGGCCGTGGCCGGAGCGATGGTGAAATCGCCGGCGATGCTGTACACGTGCAGCCCGTTGCGCTGGATGGCGGTCAGGTGTTCACCACGAGCGATGAATGTCACGTCTGCGCCGGCCTCGGCCAGACGCCCGCCGAAGTAACCGCCGACACCGCCGGTGCCATAGATCGCGATACGCATCTGGACGTTTCCCGAATGTCTTGCGTCGAATTGAAGAGTAGCCTACCCGAGGCGGGGCGGGAACCGGGTCGAGGTGGATCACTCAGCCGTCAAGCGGGCCAGGGCCTTGCGGGCATCGTCCTGCCAACGACCGGGCAGGGCGGTGGCCCGGTCGAGCGCCTGGCGGGCAGCGTCGAGTTCGCCGAGGCCCTCGAGGGTCAGCCCCAGGTTGAGCCATGCCACCGCCAGGTCGGGCTGTTGCTCGGCCGCCCGACGAAAGGCGTCGGCGGCAGCCACGGGATCACCGTCGGCATGCCGGGCATTGCCGAGCGCGAACCAGCCCATGGCGAAACCCGGCCATCGCTCGACCATGGCTTGCCAGGCGGGGATGGCGTCGCCGGGTGGATTGGCCCGCTCGAAGGCGGCGATGGCATCCATGGCGCGATGCGGGCCCACACTGGTCGGCAGTTCGCCCGGGGGGAGGACGACCATGGCCCAGCGCTCGCTGCGTGCCCAGGTGGCATCGAAACGGCGGAACGATTCGAGGCGATTGGCCTCTTCGCCGCTGTGCAGGGTCAGCAACTCCTCGTTCAGGTCGTAGCCGATGGCCACCGCGTAATGCCACATGGGCCAGGCCGGCAGCGAGAGGTTCTGCATCACCACCACGGGGTGGCCGGCATCGAGCTCCTGCAGCAGCGACTCGAAGTTGCCGTCGAGCACGAAGCCGATACGGCCGTAGCGTCGTACGGTGGCCTGCATTTCCGGTTGCACGCTGCCTTCACGGTTAGGCAGGAAAACCTGGGGAATCAAGGTATCGACGCTGACATCGACGCCATTGGCGTTGAGCACCATGGCCAGCGATGCCGGGCCGCACTGGTAGAGACGTTGAGCGTGGAAAGGAACGTCATCGATGTAGGTGCGTTCGGCAATGCCCATGTCGCTGGGGCTGGCCAGTCGCGGTCCCGTGGCACAGCCGGCCAACAGGTTTATCGTCAGCACCAGCAACAGAACGCCCGCAAAGCGGGCGTTCCGTGTCAGCCATTTCACTTGGCTAGTCATCGGCGGGTATTCAACGCGTGAAGGGGAAGACGTTGGTCAGTCCCAGGATGTCGGTCACCAGCAGAATCACGAACACGGCGAACAGGACGCCAACCACGCTGGCACCGGCCGGCAGCTCTTCGAGTTGGTCAGCCATCTGGCGGACTTCCTCATCGGACAGGGCGGCGACGCGTGCTTCCACATCGGCCGGGTCAACGCCTTGTGCGACGAGTTGATCCTGAACGTCCTGACGGGCGAGGATTTCGTTGATGCGCTCACGGTCGGCGCTTACCTGGTCGGCTTGCAGGGCGTCCTGGGTGGAAACCAGGTTGCTGGCCGGCGAGGCTTGTGGCGCGGCAGCGACAGGCAGACTGCCAAGTACCAGGAAGGCGATCAACAGCGGGCTGAGGATTCGAGTCAGTTTCTTCATCATGGGATGGGTTCCTTTCTTTTGGGATTGGCTTCCGGCTTCTTGATGATCCTAGGATTCTGGATCCTTTATCCACGCGATGCTAAATCAGTATAAAGGTAGATCGCCATGATTTTCATGCCTTTTTTTGATTCCTTATATTTGGTTATGGGGTTCTTCTACTAATAGCAGCGTAACCGGTAAAGTGCGAATCCTGACCGGTGGGGCACCGGTTTTCAGCGATAACCCACCATCAGTTCACGCACGAGCGGCGTATCGGCGTCGCGGTGGGTGGGTAGTTCGAAGCGTGCCCGGGCGATCGCGGTGCGCGAGAGTTCGGCACTGAGCAGCATCTCGCGGTTTTCGGCTTCGGCCAGCGGCTCGCCGCGTGGCCCGAGGATTCTGGAACCTCCCCAGAAGTGGCTTGCGCCTTCGGGGCCGAAACGGTTGGCCATGATGACCGGGGTGCCGTAGGTCATGGCATAGAAGCGCACGTTGAGAGCCCAGTTCTGCTCGTTGGAGAAGTCCTCGCTGACGATGCCCGAAGCCGAGTTGATCGGCGCGCACAGCACCGACGGACGGGCAAGCAAGGCCGCGTGCACCAAGGCGGGGTTCCACAAATCGGCACAGATCAACTGGGTTGCCGACCAGCCAGGGCGCACTTGCGTATGGGTCAGTTCGTTGCCGTGGGTGAACCATTTGCCTTCTTCCAGGCCCCCGTAGGTGGGTAGGTTGAGCTTGCGGTGCACGGCAAGGATCGTCCCCTCCTGAAGAATGGCCAGGGCGTTGTAGTATTCGCCAGGCCCCGCCTCCTCGACGAAGCCTGCCACCACCTGCATGTCGCCGGTGGCCCTGGCTAGCTGGGCGAGACGTGGATCCGCCACCGGGAAGGCCACATCGATCACCCGACTGCCCACGCCATAGCCGGTCAGCGACAATTCGGGAAATACCAGCAGTTCGATGTCGGATGCGCGTGCGTCGGCGATGATGTCGAGGTGACGCTCGAGATTGGCATCGACATCGACCAGTGCGCTATTGATCTGCGCTGCACCGACGCGGAGGGTGTCCTGATAGTGCATGACGGTACCTCATCTCTGTGGATTCCGGGCAACATGCCGTTACCTTCGCTGTTGACTCGAGGAGCAGACAAGCGAAAGCCGCCCGCGGGCGGCTTTCATCGTGTCATACATCATGCCGTGTGGGCGCCAGGCTCACAGCAACTCATGTTCCTCGAGGAAACTTCGGGCGACGTGCTCGATGGTTTCGCGTTCGACATCGACGCGGGCATTGAGATTGGCCATGGTTTCGTCGTCGAGCAGGGCGGAGAGGGCATTCATCTGTTCGGCGAGCTCAGGATGGGCCTCCAGGGTCTCCTCACGTACCACCGGGGTCAGAGAGTAAGCCGGGAAGAAGTCCTGGTCGTCCTCGAGGACATGGAAGTCGAAGGCCGGGATGCGACCGTCGGTGGCGAATACCAGGCCGATATCCACTTGGCCGTCACGCAGTGCCTGGTAGACCAGGCCGGAATCCATGCGCTTGATGTTGCCCCGCTCGACACGAAAGTCATAGGCCTGCTGCAGGGGGCGCCAGCCGTCCTCGCGGGCGTAGAACTCGGCGTTCATGGCGAACGTCAGTTCCTCGCCGTCGTTTACGGCTTCGGCCATCTGAGAGAGCGTCTTGATGCCCCGTTCTTCGGCGTCTTCCTCACGCATGGCCAAGGCATAGGTATTGTTGGCGTCGGAGGGCTCGAGCCAGACCAGGCCCTTCTCGGCATCCAGCTCCTTGACACGTTGATAGGTTTCTTGCGGTGACAGTGACTCGGTGACGTCGTTGTAGTTGATCAGCGAGGTACCAGTGTATTCCCAGTAGAGATCGATCTGGCCGTTTTCCTGGGCCTGGCGCAGTACCGCCGAACCCATGCCGGCTCGGGTATCCACCTCGTAGCCCAGGCCTTCCAGGTACTGGGTGGTCATGCTGGCCAGTAGCTGCTGCTCGGTGAAGTTCTTGCCACCGACCACGATTTCCTGGGCCTGGGCGCTGGCCAGGGAGCTGGCCAGGACCAGGCCGGTGAGGGTTGTCATCAGTCGTTTCATGGTTGTTGTCTCCTTGCGTATGGCGTTGGCATATCAGGCACGTGAAGGATTTACCCCACGTGGTACGACGATGAAGGCGGTAGTGGCGACCAAGGCATCGACGACCACGGCCAACAGGGCGGTGGGGATGGCGCCGGCGAGCATCATCACCGGGTCGTAGAGGTCGATGCCGGTGAAGATCAGTTCTCCCAGGCCGCCGGCACCGATCAAAAAGGCCAGTGGTACGGTGCCGATGTTGATGGACAGCGCGGTGCGAATGCCGGCGAAGATCACATACAGGGCATTGGGTAGCTCGACGCGCAGCAGTCGCTGGACAGGCGACATGCCGATGCCGGCGGCGGCTTCCATCAGCGCCGGCGAGACACCCTTGAGTCCCGCATAGGTATTGCGGGCGATGGGCAGCAGAGTGGCAACGAACAGGCCGAATATCGCCGGTACCGTGCCGATGCCCAGGAAGCTCATCGACAGCGCCAATACCGCCAGGGTAGGAATGGTGGTGCCCACGTTGAGTACCTGCATGGCGGTTTCGGCGACACGCGCCATGCTGGGCCGTGACAGCACGATCCCCAACGGAATGGCGACGCCGATGGCCAGGGCACCGGAGACGGCGGTCAACCACAGATGCTCGCCCACCAGATATCGCACATCGGGCAGGTAGAACAGGAAGTCATCGATCACCCCGCTGGCATGGCTCCAGACGCCGGCGAAGAAGATCGCTACCAGCAGTAGTACGCGCAGAGCCCCTTTCATGGTCTGAATGGGCATCGACTCACTCCTTGGCGACGGTATCGATCAGCGAATCATCGCCCGACGAATCGTTGTTCGGCGGGACATCGCCCTGAAGAGCCCGATAGCGCGAGCCCAGATGACGCGTTATGGCGCGCTGGGTGATCTGGCCACATACCCGCCCATCGTCATCGACGCAGGGCAGCCAGGTGATGTCGTGCGCAAACATCAATGAGGCAACCTTGCGCAGGTCGTCGTCGAGGTTGACCAAGGCCGGGATGCCCTGGAAATGATCGCGACAGAAGCCCTTGGTGGTGCGGGCGACCGCGTGCGTGATGATGCCCACCGGCTGATGCTTGTCGTTGACCATCAGGATGGCATTCTGATAGCCGAAGTCTTCAATACGTTGCCGGGCCGTTTCCAGGGTGTCGTCGGGGCGCACGCTGCCGATTTCGTCGGAGACGATCTCGCGCACCTTGACCAGGTTGAGGCGTTTCAGCGCCCGATCCTCGCCGAGGAAGGACTCGACGAAGCTGTTCTTGGGGGCCGCCAGCAGGTCGTCCGGCGTGGAGTACTGCACCAGCTTGCCCTCACGGAACACGGCGATGCGATCGCCCATCTTGATCGCCTCGTCGATGTCATGGCTGACGAACATGATGGTCTTGTTGAGTTCCTGCTGCATCTTGAGGAACTCGTCCTGGATCACCGCGCGGTTGATGGGGTCGATGGCACCGAAAGGCTCGTCCATCAGCATCAGCGGCGGGTCGGCGGCCAGCGCTCGCGCCACGCCGATACGCTGTTGTTGTCCGCCGGAGAGCTCGCTGGGGTAGCGCTTGAGAAAGGCATCGGGCTCGAGGGCGATCATCGCCATCATTTCGCGGGCCCGCTCCTTGTAGCGTGCCTTGTCCCAGCCCAGCAGCTTGGGCACCACGGTGATGTTCTCCTCGATGGTCATGTTGGGAAACAGGCCGATCTGCTGGATCACATAGCCGATGCTGCGGCGTAGATCCTGGGTATCCATGCCGGTGGTATCTTCGCCGTCGAGGAACACCTTGCCCGAGGTCGGGCGGATGATGCGGTTGACCATCTTCAGTGTGGTGGTCTTGCCGCAGCCCGAGGGGCCGAGCAGGATGCAGATCTCGCCCGCCGGCACTTCCATGCTGATATGGTCGGCGGCGATCACCGCGCCCTTGGGAGTATCGAAGACCTTGGTCAGGTTATCGAGCCGAATCATGCGGTTGTCCTTGTCTGGGGAGCAGGAGATAGCGCAGTGGACGCGAGTCAGGCGGTGGTCGCGGCGCGCTCCATACCCTTGGGCGTCAGGTACTTCTGCAGTGCCAGCAGTGTGTAGTCGACGAGGATCGCCAGCAGGCTGACGGCGACAGCACCGACGATGAGCTGGCGTGGATCGGACTGGGAGATCCCCCGGCTGATGAAGGTGCCCAAGCCGCCAGCGCCGATATAGGCGGCGATCGCCATCACCCCGATATTGAGCACGACGGCGGTACGCACACCGGCCATGATGACGGGTACGGCGAGCGGGATCTCGACCATGCGCAGGCGTTGGTTGGGGCTCATGCCGATGCCGCGCGCCGCCTCGCGCAGGGCCGGGTCGACATTGTTGATGGCGGTATAGGTATTGCGGATGATCGGTAGCTGCGAGTACAGCAGCACGGCGATCACTGCCGGTAGATAGCCGATCCCCTGGCCGATGATCGACAGGATCGGGATCATGATGCCGAACAGGGCGATCGAGGGGATGGTGACGATGATCGATGCCACATAGAGCACGCCACGGGCCAGGCGTTCATTCCTGGTGATCGCGATGCCTATGGGTACGCCGGTCAGCGTGGCGATCCCCACGGCGACACTGACCAGCGCGATATGCTCGATCGTTCGGGTCATCAACAGATCGAGGTTATCCAGAGCATATTGAATCAGTTCCAATCGACGCCTCCTCTTATTTATGTGGCGCTCGTTGTTGGTGGTCGATCGGTGATCGACACAGCCTGGCTACCGAGCCAGGCGCAGTACCAAGTGTCAGCGTGTGGGCACAGGCAGTTGTCACACGGGGCCTGGCCCTTATACCGCCAGGTCAGGGAACTGCGCGGATCGCGTCGGAACTTTATAAGCTTAGCAGAGTGCAGTATCTATTTGTTTTGAAAATGAATTTCGATTATAAATTACAATTATTAATGATTGTGATGCAGGGCATGGCGATGAATTTCCTCTAGCATGAGCTATGCACGCCTTCCACGGGCGATCGGAATGATGGATGGCAGGCGAGCGGCCGTGGGCGCGATCGGCCCGGCGCGAGCCGGTTCTTCGCTGCCGCCCTGTCCTGGCAGGCTCCAGGCAAACATCACGGTGAGCCAGGTCAAGCGATGTCTCGCAATGGGAGTTATAGTGGAGTAGAGACGGTCGACCGACAGTTCAAGACAGTGCTGGGCGGTCGTCTGCCGAGCCGTTGGTCGTCCAACCATGGAGATCCAGCATGAGCCGAGCCTTTACTCGAGAAGATGATCAGCGCCCCGACCCGGTGCCGGAGCGCGCCATCAGTGATCAGCCGAATTACATGACGGTTCGTGGACATCAGGCCATGCAACGCCAGCTCGCAGCATTACTGACCCGGCGGGAAGCGATGCGTGACAGCGACACCCTTCAGCAGCAGAGCGAGTTGGCAGTGCTGGAGCGAGACATCCGTTATTTCAATGCCCGGCTGGCGTCTGCCATCGTGATACCGCCCCAGGAGGGGACGCCGGAACATGTGGCCTTCGGTACCCGGACCTGTTTCCGGGACGCGAATGGCGAGTGTCACTGCTATCGCATCGTGGGCGAAGATGAGGCACTGGCATCGAGAGACGACCAGCCCGAACATACCACGACGCTGCTCAGTTGGGCCTCTCCCTTGGCTGGGGCACTGGCAGGGGCCAAAGTCGGCGATAGCGTCGTCTGGCCCCGACCGTCGGGTGACTTGGAGATCGAGGTGACTTCGATCGAGCCATGACCGACACACCCGGCGTTTGCCCCCTGCGCTAGCGACCTCGACTACCCGACTTGCTGCGGAGCCTTTCACCAGGTCGCATTGGCGCCGACCCCGGAAGCGCTGATGCGTTCTCGCTTCAGTGCCTTCGCGCTGGATCGACATGACTATCTGCTGGCTAGTTGGCATCCGAGCACTCGTCCGGACAGCATCGAGCCGGATGGCCACCACGCAGTGGGTGCGGCTTGAGGTGCTCGACCGTGACGAGCGGGGCGATACCGGTCGCGTCCACTTTCGTGCCACCTTTCGGGAAGGCCGTCGCTGGGCGGTACTCGAGGAGGCCTCGCGCTTCGTGGGCGAGGCGGGGCGCTGGTATTACCTGGACGGTACCTCGTCCGTGACCCGCCTCAAGCCGGGTCGCAACGACCCCTGCCCGTGCGGCGGCGGGAAGAAGGGCAAGGCCTGCTGCATTAGGGCTTAGGTCTGTATTTTGTCGCAGGGATCTGGAGAATGCCTGCCACCAATTTGCGTCTTTCATTGCCACACGGAGTGTCAAGAGATGTTGGGTAGTCGACCGTCATATGAGCGGATAAAGGAATACCTGCTCAAGGAAATCGAAAAGGGGGGCTTCGTCCCCGGAGACCGGATCCCCGCCGAGAATCGCCTGGCCAAGGACTTCGGTGTCAGCCGCATGACGGCCAACAAGGCCATCCGTGATCTGGTCCAACGCGGTCTCCTGATTCGCCGCACGGGATCCGGCACCTTTGTCGTCGAGCGCAAGGCAGAGTCATCTCTCTTCGACATCCGTAACATCGCCGACGAGATCCGCAATCGTGGAGGACACCACAGCAGTCGCGTCGTCCATTTAAAGGAAGTGGTCGCCAATGAGCAGGTTGCCATCTACCTCGGCGTCAAGACGGGCACCTTGGTTTTTTATTCTGAAATCGTCCACATGGAGGATGGCGTGCCGCTGCAGCTGGAAAGGCGCCACGTCAATCCCCGCGTAGCGCCGGATTACCTGGAGCAGGATTTCGAAAAACATACCCCCAATGCCGTCCTGGTCGCGCGCTATCCCGTCACGGATATCGAGAACGTGGTCGAGTCCGTTTCCCCCACCGAGGAAGAAGCCGCTCTGCTGGGTATCCCGGTGAGCGAGTCCTGCCTACTGGTCGTGCGCCGGACATGGTCGGGTGAACAGTTGATCAGCTATACCCAATTGCTGCATCCCGGTACCCGCTACAAGCTCAACGCCTCTCTGCATTCCGCTGGGCTCTGACCCGCCCCTGCATGTCCGGCATGGCCCGGGACGACAGCCTGGCCATGACGCATCGCCTTTCCCCTTATCTTGCCCGTTCTTTGTGTCAGTCGTCTGTCCGTCGGTGTCATGCCGGCATGTCGGCGGCGTGATCTTGTTGTCAATATGTATATACACATTTGTAGAACGCGCGTTTGTATATGCATTTCATCTATACGACTTTGGTCTAGTGGTGATTTGTTTAAATTGTTGAAAAAAGAGAAATTAATAGATTGTTGTCGTAGTTGTTTTGTTTCGTCGATTTGACGTCATGGTTGAGTTTCCCATAAATATGTATATACATATTAAGAGCCGGCTGCATGACTTGAGCATGTCCGGCTCCGATACAGAGAAGCCCGTCAGGACCCGAGTGTCAGCATACCCGAGAGGATTCCCGCATGACCCAAATCGATGACAAGCGTCACGACCCCAGCCGCAGGATCGGCGCCCCCACCGGCAGCGAGCGCAGCTGCAAGAGCTGGCTGACCGAGGCGCCGCTGCGCATGCTGATGAACAACCTGCACCCGGACGTCGCCGAGCGTCCCGAGGACCTGGTGGTCTACGGCGGCATCGGCCGCGCCGCCCGCGACTGGGAGTGCTTCGACAAGATCGTCGAGACCCTGCGGCGCCTCGAGGACACCCAGTCGCTGCTGATCCAGTCCGGCAAGCCGGTGGGCGTGTTCGAGACCCACAAGGATGCCCCACGAGTCCTGATCGCCAACTCCAACCTGGTACCGGCCTGGGCCAACTGGGAGCACTTCAACGAGCTCGACCGCAAGGGCCTGATGATGTACGGCCAGATGACCGCCGGCTCGTGGATCTATATCGGCTCCCAGGGCATCGTCCAGGGCACCTACGAGAC